>DASVHQ010000060.1:0-8139 GCA_036382515.1 Polyangiales bacterium
CCCAAAGGGGAGAAACAGTCAGGGCTCGCAAGACCTCCAGCATCCACCGCGCCGGCTCCCGACCCGACCACCGCCCGACACGACGATCAACTACTACTACGACAACTGGGGCGAGCGGAAGGTCGGGCGGTAGCCAGCATAAACACCATCCAGTCTGCCAGCCGCCCCGCGCCGCGTCACCCGCCTGAGCAGCTACCTCGGTGGCGGAGGCCGAAGGCGAATGGGGAGTCGGATGGCCTCATATGAGCGTTGAAGTCGGGAAACCGGTTGCGAGCCGGAACCCGGCGGAGCAAAGGAGGCCAGTGTTGGTGTGAGCTTCAAGCAGGACCCCATCTTCGATGCATTGACATCGAAGCGCATGTCACTGTCACTGCTGAAGGTAGCGGTAGTCAGTACGTAGTAGCCGCGAGACGCATCAGCTGGCGGTAGCCAGCACAAACACCATCAAGTCTGCCAGCCGCCCAGCCCCGCGTCACCCGCCTGAGCAGCTACCCCTGGCGGCGGTGCGCCGCTGGCGTCGCGGCTGGTTCAACTCGTCGAGCAAGCGGAATCGGCGCTCCAAACGCAGGTGCAGCGCGCAGTCGTCATTGATTCGGAGGGTTCGACCTTCGATCTTCTGGAGGCCTTCAAGAAGGCGGACCGGGTGCTAATCACTCCGCTCAAGCCGTCGCGCATGCCGGAACTGGAACTCAGCTATTCACCTGGTTCTTACTATCGTCCTTACCGCGAACACGATGAACTACGAGTCGCAAAGGCCACGCTGCTGCACAGGAGCACGGGCCGCTCTATCGAGGTGGGTGCGCTGCTGGTGCGTCGTGCCCATCGCGAACAGGACTCGGTGCTCCTCACTACGGGACTTACACTGGGCATGGAGGGGCGAGAGCTGGCAGACCTCTATTATGCGCGCTGGCCCGTACAGGAGAACTGTTTCAAGCAAGCCGGGGTCCTCGGACTGAATCAGCATCGCGGCAACTGCGGGCGCATCGTCAGCAACATCGCCGTGGTCACGGAGTTGGAACGGCTCGAGAGTCGCGCAGAGCGTGACACCGAGGCGCTGCAGCAGCTCCTCGTCGAGGTGCAACAGTGCGCTCGCGATGCCGAGCAGCGTGCTCGGGAGCAACAGCGCGCGAAGCAGGCTCTCGCGACGCGACGGCAGCGGCTCGACGAACTCGTCGAGCGCGGCAAGACCAGCGGCAAGACTTTCACGCGCATCGTGCTCGACCATCAGCAGGCGCTCGTGCACGCGGAGACATGTACCAAAGCCGCCGACAAAGCGCGCGCCGCGTCTGAGAAGAAATTAATGAAGCCCTACGCGATGCCTGCGACCGTCTCAACAAACGCCAGATCCATCGAGATGGCAGACTGCTCCACTTCGCCATAGAGCCGGCGCCACGAAGACTGTAGTTCAGTTGATCTGATCCTGGAGCCCTCTGCTGGCCGAAGTCCCTTTCGGATTGCGGCGTTCATTCGGTTGCGGGGGCCTGCAACGGCCGCTTCTGTACGCAGGCGTGGGAGCCGGCGATCCCGCTGGACTACCTGCTGCCCGCTGCCCGCGGGCACCAGAAGTCATTGCCGATTCTGGGACGGGCCGGCCGATAGCGCGTGAACGCACAGGATCCGGGCTTCGCAAGCATGCGCATTTCATGCTACACAGTCAGCATGAAAAAGAAGCAGCGCAGAACGGGTGCCACGGAGACCTTCTCGGTATCTGTCGATCCCGAAACCAAGCGAGCCTTGCGCGCGCTCGCGGACAGCGCCTTCGGCGGAAACCTGTCGGCCCTCGTGACCGATCTTGCGGAGGAAGCGCGACGCCGGATGGCGGCCGGCAAGTATCTGCGACGGCACGGCGTTGCCGACGTCACCGCGAAGGAAGGCGACGCGATTGCGGCCCAGATCGATCGTGAGATTTCGGCGCCTCGAAAGCCCCGGGCGAAGCGGCGGGCCGCATGATCCCCACGTACGTGTTCGACACGGGTGCGCTCGTTTCGGCGGAACGTGGCAAGGAACGCGCTGCGCGGTTTCTCAAGCTGGTCAGGCTCGGCCGCGCACGCATCGTCGTGCCGCTGCCGGTGATCGCGGAATGGTGGCGCGGCAGAACGGACGCTCGGGAGGAAATCCTGGCTGCGACACAGATCATGGCGACGGTCGAGATCATGAAGGCGGCCGGCATCGCGCTCGCGCGCACGAAGAACGTGGACGCGAAGCTTACGATGGACGCGATCGTGATGGCGACGGCCGCGCTGCTCGGTGCAGTCGTCGTCACGGGCGACGCGGACGACTTTGAGCACCTGTCGCGCCACTTCCCGGGAGTGTCGGTGCTCTCCGCCTGACGAGCTCAGTTCCCGCATCCGGTCCGCCGACACCCACCCAGAAACAGAAAACGTGCACCCAGCTTCTCGGCCAAGTGCGCGTTCTCATTTCGGTTGCGGGGGTGCGCTACGCGGGCCGTACCACGATCTCAGGCAGGCGTGGGGATGCACCTGGCGCGGCTTTGGCCCGCCGGGCCACTCTCGGACGGCCCGGCGTCCGACGCGTGCGGCAGTCGCTTCGTCGGCAAACGGCTGCAATTCCACGCATGTCTCGCTAGTCGATCGACGCTAGTCCACCTCGCCGTCTGGATGCAGCGCCGTACAGGCGACCATCCCCGGAGGATGCTCCATTGACGAGCACCGCGGCCACGCGTGACCTGCGTTTTGGTCGTCTCGCGCGCGCATCGTCCCATCCAAATCGCTCCAGACACGTCACGCGTGTGTCACGCACGGCTTGGAGACGCTCGACTAGGGTGCTGACATCGGGCACCTCAATGGACGAGGTGTCGTCGAACCGGACGGGCACAGATGATCAAGCAGACGATGTGGCGTGGGTCATGGCTGGCGGCGGCGAGCGTGCTCGCAGTGTTGGGCTGCAACACCAGCACGCCGAGCGACGTGCCAGTCGGCACCACGCACGAGGCATTGTCGAGCGCAGCGCTTTCGGCCTCCGCAGACACCGCCGTGCGCGCAGGCACTCCAAATCAGAACTTTGGTACCCAGACCGACCGCGACATCAATCGCACGCTCGTTCAGTTCAGCGCTTCCGCGCTCCGCAGCACGGTCGGTCCGTAGGACTTCGTCACGGCCGCCACGCTCGAGCTGACCCTGACCGACAATTCGCTGCGCAAGAAGACCGCCACGCGCACCGTAGGTGTCTTTCGTCTTACCAACGCATGGACGGAAACCGGCGCCACCTGGAACTGCGCCGTCGACACCGACACCAGCAACAAGAAAGCGGACTGTTCGGGCGCCACCAAATGGTCGATGGACGCACCTCTGCCCAACCCGTGGGTCACTCCGGCGACCAGCTCGATCACGATCGCCGCGCAGCAGAAGGGCCTGGCCGACTTCGATGTCACTTCCGACGTGCGGGGCTTCCTCAAGGGCACCTTTGCGAACGACGGCTGGATGCTGAGGGGAAGCACTGCCGGCGAGTTTGCGGAGTTTGCCTCGCGCGAAACCTCGACGCCGCCGAAGCTGCTGCTGACGATTCGCCGCTGCAGCCCGAGCCTGTGCGATGACGGCAACGCCTGCACGGTGGACAGCTGCGACGCGACCGCCAATTGCACCCACAGCGCGGCCGCCAACGGCAGCAGCTGCAACGACGGCAGCGCCTGCTCGCTGAGCGACAGCTGCCAGGGGGGTACCTGCGTGGGCAGCAGCCCGGTGGTATGCACGGCGCAAGACCAGTGCCATCAGGCCGGCGCGTGCGATCCGACCAGCGGCGCGTGCACCAACCCCGCGCTCGCCGACGGCAGCAGCTGCAACGACGGCAACGCCTGCTCGCTGGTCGACAGCTGCGTGGCGGGCACCTGCATGGGCAGCTACGCGGTGGTGTGCACGGCGCAAGACCAGTGCCATCAGGCGGGCGCGTGCGACCCAACCAGCGGCGTCTGCACCAACCCCGCGCTCGCCAACGGTAGCAGCTGCAACGACGGCCAAGCCTACACTCAAGCCGACCATTGTGCCGCGGGCGCGTGCACCGGCGCCATGGACCTTTCGAGGTACACCCGGGTCGGACGGTACAACCTGCCAGAGCCAACCCGCACGACGCCGCCCGACGGCACGAGCCTGCTTGCGCAGGAAGCCTCCGCGGTGACCTACGACTGGGACACCGACACGCTGTTCGTGGTCGGCGACGGCGGCACGTCGGTCGTCCAGGTCTCCAAGACTGGCGCGCTGATCAACTCGATGACGCTCGCCCCCGGCGGCAGCCCGCAGGGCACGGAGTTCTACGACACCGAGAGCGTCACCTACGTCGGCGGTGGCAAGTTCGTGATGACCGAGGAACGGTACCGCCAGGTCGATCTCTTCACGTACGTCCCGGGCGCGACCTTGCACCGCGCCGACGCCCAGACGGTCAAGCTCGGCACCACCATCGGCAACATCGGCCTCGAGGGCGTTACGTGGGACCCGAAGACCGGTCACTACATCCTGGTGAAGGAGAAGGCCCCCAGGTCCATCTTCGAGACAGGCATCGATTTCGCCGCCGGCACTGCGACCAACGGTTCGCCGACCACGGACGAGTCCATTGACCTCTTCAACCCAGCTCTGGTGAACACGCTCGACTTCTCCGATGTCTATGCTCTGTCGAACCTGCCGGCACTCTCCGGCGATCCCACGTATGACCAGTTGCTGATCATCAGCCAGGAGTCCGGCAAGATCGTGCAGGTCGACCGCTCCGGCAACGTCAAGCACACCCTGACCATCGTCGCAGACCCGGGCGACACCCTTTCCGTGCCCGACATGACGATGGAAGGCATCACGATGGACCGCGCCGGCAACCTGTACGTGGCCAACGAGGACGGCGGTGGTGATGTGAACCACCCGCAGCTCTGGGTCTACGCTCCATCCACCGCGGCGAACCTCGCACCCACGGCCGTCTCACTCACGGGCGCCGTGACGTCGCTCCCAGAGAACACGAGCACCACCAACCCGGTCAAGCTGGCGGACATCTTCGTCGCCGACGACGGCCTCGGTGACAACAACCTGTCCGTGTCGGGACCGGACGCCGGATCGTTCCAGATCATCGGCACTGCGCTGTTCCTCAACGCGGGCACGCCGCTGAGCGCGGCGGCCCAATCCGCCTACGACATCACGGTCAGAGTCGACGACCCGACGGTCGGCGCGACGCCCGATGCCAGCACGTCGTACACGCTGACCATCACCTCGGGCGCGAGCGGTCCGATCACCCTCGCGATCACCGAGGCGGCGCCCTGGTCCAGCGGAAACAGTCCGCTCGCCTCCGACTGGTTCGAGCTGACGAACTTCGGCACTTCGCCGGTCAGCCTCACCGGCTGGACGATGGACGACAACTCGAACTCGTTTGCCGTGTCCGTACCGTTGAACGGCATCGCGAGCATCAAACCGGGCGAATCGGTGATCTTCATCGAGACGGCCAGCTCATCGGACCTCGCGGCCAAGGCGCAGTCGTTCATCAACCTCTGGTACGCGGGAACGGCGCCGGCGGGCCTCCAGATCGGCAGCTACTCGGGGTCCGGCGTCGGCCTCTCGACCGGTGGTGACGCCGTCAACGTCTTCGACAACGGCGGCGCGCTGCACGCGGCCATCTCCTTCCCCGCGTCTCCGAGCGGCACTCCGCTGCCCACATTCGACAACTCGGCGGGGCTCGACAACGTCGCGGTCTCGAGCCTGAGCGTCGTCGGACAGTTTGGTGCCTTCGTGGCGCCGAGCGACGCCAATGAAATCGGTTCTCCCGGCACCATCGGCGCGGGAGCGGCTCCGATCGTCGGCATCACCGCCGTCGACGCGCTGGCGTCGGAGACCGGCAGCGATCCCGGCATCTTCCGCTTCACCCGCAGCGGCAGCACCACGTCGGCGCTGACGGTCCTGTACACGATCGCCACGGGCGGAGGGCAGGCGACCGCGGGCGACTACACGCCGACGCTGACTGGCTCGCAGATCATTCCGGCGGGCTTTGCGTCCGTCGACGTGGCCATCACCCCGGTGGACGACGCGCTCGTCGAAGGGACGGAGCAGCTGACGCTCACGCTGTCCGACACGGGCAGCTACGACGTCGGCGCGGCAGCCAGCGCGATGGTGACCATACAGGACAACGACGCCGCCAACCTGGCGCCGACCGCGGTCACGCTGCAGAACACGGTGCCGTCGATCTCGGAGGCGGCCAACGTCTCGAGCCACGTGCGACTGGCGGACATCTCCGTGACGGACGACGGCGTGGGCACGAACAACCTGAGCGTGAGCGGGACCGATGCCGCGTCGTTCGAGATTGTCGGCACTTCGCTCTACCTCAAGGCTGGCACCTCGCTCAGTCACGCGTCTTCGCCCACGCTGAGCGTCACCGTCGCGGTCGACGACCCGACCGTCGGCGCCACGCCCGATGCGACCACCGCCTTCACCCTCACCGTTACGGCGGCCGTGGCCCCCGGCAGCATCGTGATCTCGGAGGTCGCCCCGTGGTCCAGCGCCAGCAGCCCACTCACTGCCGACTGGTTCGAGGTGACCAACACGGGCAGCTCCGCCGTCGACATCACGGGCTGGAAGGTGGACGACAACTCGCACTCCATCGCCAACGCGATTGCCCTCAACGGCATCACCTCCATCGCCCCAGGTGAAGCGGTCATCTTCATCGAGACCGCGAACCTGTCGACCGCCGCCGCTGCGTTCCGTAGCCTCTGGTTCGGACCGAACCCGCAGCGCGTGACGCAGATCGGAAGCTACTCGGGCTCCGGCGTGGGCCTGAGCAGCAACGGCGACGAGGTCACCCTCTTCGACGGCGCCGGCAACATGGTGGCGGGGGTGGGCTTCGGCCTCTCGCCCACCGGAACGTTCGCGACCTTCGACAACCACGCTGGCGTCAGCAGCAACACGCTTCCGTTGACGGTCATCTCGACGCTCAGCGCGGCCTCTGTCAACGGCGCCTTCGTCGCGGCCGGGGATGCGAACGAGGTCGGCTCGCCGGGCATCGGCAACGTCGGCAAGCTGATCGTCACCGAGGTCGCGCCCTGGGCCAGCGGCAACAGCCCGTACGCCGCGGATTGGTTCGAGGTCACTAACGTCGGCGGCGCCGCCGTCGACATGACCGGCTGGCGGATGGATGACAACTCGAACAGCTTCGCAGTGTCCGTCCCGGTGGTCGGGGTTGGTAGCGTCGCGCCAGGTCAGTCGGTGATTCTCATCGAGGGCACCAGCACGACCGCCGCCAACTTCGTCACGGCCTGGTTCGGCGGCGTTCCACCCGCAGGCTTCGTGATCGGCAGCTACACCGGTTCGGGGGTGGGACTCAGCTCCACCAGCGACGCGGTCAACCTGTTCAACCCGTCAGGCACGCTCATCACCGGTGTGCAGTTCGGTGCCTCCACCACCGGCTACACGTTCGACAACACGGCGGGTCTCGCCACCGTCACGACCTTGAGCGTCGCGGGGGTCAACGGCGCGTTCGTGTCTCCAGACAACATCGAGACCGGCTCCCCGGGCACGACCCACTAACAGGCCGTTGTGCAGGTGGCTCCGTCGCTCAGGCGGCGGAGCCGTGAGCAAACGCGAGTGGCGGCGTGGGCCAGCCTCCCGCAGCCTTGCGCCTCGGTGAAGCGTGGCTCAGCGTGTACGGCGACGGCGAGAGCGCCGATGACCACGAACCGCACTTTCTGCGCTGTCAGCTCGGCGAAGAATTCGCGCCAATCGGGGGGAAGCGGTGTGCCCATAGGATCCCGTGCACAGTTGGATCGCGGCCAAGAGCTTCTCGGCGGCCGTCATGCGCGTCACGTCCTCGCGATCGAAACCATCGGCTTCTTCGAACGAGCGAGCGCGACGTATGACGGTGTCACGAAGCATGTGAAATCAGTATGTCACAGGGGTCTGCGACCACGAAATCACGGCCCTTCGGCACTTGGACCCAAACAGGTGCTCCGACGTCTATCCAGCTGACGAGCTTCCTGCCCACGGGCAAGAACTTCGTCGACGGGCAAGAGAGCACGGCGGGGCTCATCGTGGCCGAAGGTCGATTTGCGAAGTTCGATAATCTTCAGATTGTGGCGCAGCCGTCGGCAACGGAACAACGATGCTCTGTCGCGCTTTTCGCCGGCAACGTCGTGCTGCAGAGCGTGAGCATCTCGACGACTGGAAA
>DASVHQ010000061.1:0-20256 GCA_036382515.1 Polyangiales bacterium
AAGAAGTACTGGAAGACCATGGGCTTCAACAAGGGCATGGCCAACCAGTTCAAGACCACGGGCGCGTTCCCGAAGTGGAACAGCCTCGAGAAGTGCACCGTCACGAAGATGGTGGACTGCATGAACGCCGACGGCACGCCCGTCACGTGCATCTACGGCAACAACGCCGACTGCAGCCGCTGTGGCTGCACCGGGATTGCCATGTACCGAGCCGCGTTCAAGGCTTTCAACCCGATGTCGGTGCTCACGGCGGCGGCGATCGTGGTGAGTCAGAAGGCGGAGCCGGTGAAGAAGCTGGCGAAGAAGAAGGAAGCGGACCCTGTCTAGCGGCTGCCCCTAATTACGGCCAGCTCGTCACGAGCGCGGCTGACGTTGAAGCGGTGGCCGGCAGGCATCGGACGATTGTGCGAGCCGGCGAGCGCCGGCCGCCTCGAGTCCGAGTGGCCCACTCGATCGCGCGCGGCCGCCGCAATGACAAGACGACGAATCGGTAGGCTGGCGTACGCCTGCGACCGCGCGCTATCGTAGCCGCCAGCATGTCCCAACAGCCGACCAACTTGGCCGCGCGTCTCGCCGGTGGCCCACTCGATCGCGCTACCGCCGGGGTCGATCCCGAGGTATTCCGCCGCGCCACCTTCGATCACCTGCTCTACACCTGCGTGCGTGATCACTCCGAGGCCAACCCCATCGATCTCTACCGCGCGATGGCGCACGCCGTGCGCGACCGCCTGGTGCAGCGCTGGCTCGCGACCCAGCGCACCTATCAAGAGCGCGACGCCAAGTGCGTGCACTACCTGTCGTCGGAATTCCTGATCGGGCGCAGCCTGGGCCTGTCGCTCGTGAACATGGGCCTTTACGGCACCGCGCAAGAGCTGGCCTCGAGCTGGGGCTTCGACCTCGGCGAGGTGCTCGACGCCGAGGGTGATCCGGGTCTGGGCAACGGCGGCCTCGGCCGGCTGGCCGCGTGCTTCATGGATTCGCTCGCCACGCTCGAGTTGCCGGCAGTGGGTTACGGCATCCGCTACGAGTACGGCATCTTCGAGCAGCGTATCGAGCACGGTCAGCAGGTCGAGCACCGCGATCAGTGGCTGCAATATGGCAACCCCTGGGAGCTGCCGCGTCACGATCGCTCGCAGGTGGTGCGCCTCTACGGCAGCACGCGGCTGAACCGCGACGAGCGCGGGCGCATGATCGTGGAGTGGATCGACGCACGCCAGGTGATCGGCTTGCCCTACGACTCGTTCATCCCCGGCCACGAGACCGACACCGTGAACACGCTGCGCCTGTGGTCGGCGCGCGCCACGCGCGACTTCGATCTGGCGCTCTTCAACGACGGCGACTACCGCCGCGCCGTGGAAGAGAAAGTCGAGGTCGAGAACATCTCCAAGGTGCTCTACCCGAACGACCACACCGACGTGGGCAAGGAGCTGCGCCTCAAGCAACAGTACTTCTTCGTTGCCTGCTCGATCGGCGACATCGTCTCCAAATTCAAGGCTCACCACACCGACTTCCGGCTACTGCCCGATCGCGCGGCGATCCAGCTCAACGACACCCACCCGGCGATCGCCGTCGCCGAGCTGATGCGCGTGCTGATCGACGATGAGCACATGGAGTGGGACTTGGCCTGGAACATAACGCAGCGTTGTATCGCTTACACCAATCATACGCTCTTGCCGGAAGCGCTCGAGCGCTGGCCGGTCGTGATGTTCGAGCGCGTGCTGCCGCGCCACTTGATGATCATCTACGAGATCAACCACCGCTTCCTGCGACAGGTGGCCACGCGCTGGCCGGGCGACGTGGCACGCATGGCACGCATGTCGATCATCGAGGAAGGCCCGCCCAGGCTCGTGCGCATGGCACACCTGGCCACCGTGGGCGCGCACAGCGTCAACGGCGTGGCGCGCTTGCACACGGAGCTGGTGAAGCAAGAGCTCTTGCACGACTTCCACCAGCTATTCCCCGAGCGCTTCAACAACAAGACCAACGGCGTCACGCCGCGGCGCTGGCTGCTCTACGCCAACCCCGCGCTCGCGAGCCTCTTGGCCGACCGCGTCGGCGCACACTTCATGAACGACGACCTCGCGCTGGTGCCAGCCCTGCGCGACTTCGCAGACGATCCCGCCACGCTCGATGCGCTGTGGAACATCAAGCGCGACAACAAGCGCTCACTGGCGAGCGAGCTGCGCAGGCTGACCGGCATCGCGGTGGATCCCGACTCGATGTTCGTGGTGCAGATCAAGCGCATCCACGAGTACAAGCGGCAGCTGCTCGCGTGCCTCGAGCTAATCGCCCACTACCTGCGGCTCAAAGACGCGCCAGATGCCACCGAGCAGCCTCGCACGTACGTGTTCGCCGGCAAGGCCGCGGCGGGTTACGCGATGGCCAAGCTGCACATCCGGCTGATCCACGACATCGCCAACGTGATCAACACCGATCCAAGCATGCGCGATCGGCTGCGCGTGGTGTTCGTGCCCAACTACGGCGTCTCGCTCGCGCAGGCAATCATTCCCGCAGCCGACGTCTCGCTGCAGATCTCGCAGGCCGGCAAGGAAGCCTCCGGCACCAGCAACATGAAGCTCGCGCTCAACGGCGCGCTCACCGTGGGCACGCTCGATGGCGCCAACGTCGAGCTGCGCGAGGCGATCGGGCCCGAGAACTTCTTCCTCTTCGGGCACACCGTCGACGAGGTGCGGGCGCTCTACCACAACGGCTACGATCCGCAGCGCTTCATCGCCGAGAGCCCCGAGCTGGAGCGCGTGCTCGCGCTTTTGGACTCGGACTTCTTCGCGCTCGGTGACGCGCAGCGCTACGCCGGTGTGGTGCACCACCTGCGCAGCAACGATCATTACATGAGCTGCGCCGATTTCACTTCGTACCTCACCGCGCTCGCCGACGCCGCCGACCTGCACCGCACGCCGCGGCCGTGGTCGAAGAAGGCGCTGATGAGCATCGCCGGTGCCAGTCGGTTCACGAGCGACGCCACGATTCGCGCCTACGCGAGCGAGATCTGGGGCCTGCGCCCCGTGAAGGCCGATCTCAACCTGGTCGCGCAACGACGTTAGCGGCGCAGCAACGCACGGCTGGGCAACGAGTCGGGTTGAACGTCGTAGCAGGTGATGGCGGCCGGTGCTCCGGGAGAGGTGGCGTGCGGTCGCGGGCACGGTCGGCTTGGAAGACTAAGGGCCCGGCACAAAACTAGTCGATCGGTTCGGCGTTGAGGCGCCCCGGAAGCAAGGCGCGAATTCGATGGAATACTCTCTGTATTTCGAGGATTCGCAACGCTGCTGTCGGGGATCGACTGGCGCAGGCCGCAGCCGAGGCCAGCATACCGAAGCCGACGAGCTTGCGCGCGCCGAGGCGATCGGCGGCGAGCCCAGCTGGCACCTGACCCAGCGCATAGGCGGCGAGGAACGCCGTGTCGATCGCAGCCAGCGTCGCCGTCGACAGGTGCAACTGGCTTGCGAGCGCCACCTTGGTCACGCTGAAGCCCTTGCGCCCCAGGCAATAGGACGCATAAGCGAGCCAGGTCAGCGCGAAGGTGCGCACGGCCGGCCAGCGCCGGTGCGTGCCCTTGGATCGGACCCGCTGCGGGCGCAGCGCAGGCTTGTTCTTATTCGACTTCCGGGCGAAGGTGGAGCATGAGCGACGGCGAAGAGGTCCTTTCAGACCGTTTGTGGAAGAAATCGGGCTGGATCGCCCGGGTTCTCAAGAACGAAGACGACGACGGCTGGGCGGTGGCGATGACGCGGGTCGGCGACAGCGAGCCGGCCCTGGTCGGGCCCTGGACGATGGGACGCGACAAGAAGAACCCCAAGCCGCTCGATGCCGCAGCCTTTTCGACCCTGGTCAAGACCGCGCGCGAGGTGCTGATGCGCCACGAGCAGGCCGCGCGCGCCAAGCTGCACAGCTCGCGCACGATCACGAGCGAGGACGGGCTGCGCATCCGCGTCGACCTGGACATCGTCGAGGACGAAGACGACCCGCACGCCATCCTGGCCGCCTTCGACGACAGCAGTGGCGCGCCGATCCAGAGTCAGCGCGTGAGCGCCACGTTCAAGCTGAGCGAGTCGAGCGCGCAGCGTTTCCTGCGCACCGGCGAGGGCTGAGGCCGAAGAGGCGCGAGTGTTCCGCGGCTCGTTGGCGGCCGCTGGCGGCCGCTGGCGGACGGGACCAAAACCGCCCGCAAGCACGACGCAAGTCATGGAGATCACAGCCGTGCGTAGCCGGCACGCCCCGTGCTCTGCCATCTCCCCGACGGACCGCGGTCCCCCGCGCTCACCCCGTCATGGAGGACACATGAACCGCGCACTCTCTACACTCGTACCACCGCTGACCTGCGGCTTGCTGGCCGCCCTTGCCGCTGTCAGCTGCAGCCAAGAAGCACCCCTACCCGGCGAGATCGCCGTCGACGATCAGGCGATCATCCACGGCCAGACCTCGACCACTGCGCAGAACGGGATCGTGATGCTGCGCATCGCCAACCAGGCGATCTGCACTGGCTCGTTGATCGCTCCCAACCTCGTGCTCACGGCGCGTCACTGCGTGTCGGACACCGACGAGAGCCTGTCGTGCGCACCTGACGGGCACGCGCTCTCGGGCGGAAAGGTCTACACGGACTACGACCCGGCCGAGATCGTGGTGTACACGGGTCTGCAAAAGAGCAGCTTGCACGCACGCGCGCGCGGCGCGCAGATCCTCCACGACGGTGCAGACAACCTCTGCAACCACGACCTCGCGCTGGTCGTGCTCGATCGCCCGGTCACGCAGGTGCCGATCGTGCCGTTGCGACTCAAGGAGACCACGCACGTCGGCGAGTTGGTGACGAGCGTGGGCTGGGGCCTGACGCAGAGCGGCACCCTCCCAACCGCACGCATGCAACGCCAGAAGGTGCCGGTCGTGGACGTCGGTCCATCGCGCACCACGCCGTCGAACGATCTGGTCGTGGGTGAAGCCATCTGTAGCGGCGACAGCGGCGGTCCGGCACTGTCGGCCAAGGGTGCGGTCATCGGTGTGGTGTCCAGCGGCGGCAACGGCCGCAACGATCCCAACCACCCGGCCGCGGGCTGCATCGGCCGCGACACGACCAATGTCTACACGCGCCTGGCCCCGTTCACGAAGCTGATCCGGGACGCGTTCAGCGAAGCCGGCGCCAAGCCCAAGCTCGAGTAAGCAAGCTCTCCGCACGCTCGACGCCGCGCGTTTGCTCGCAAACGCCGGCGTCGACGCGCGTCGGCAGGCTGTCAAGCCCGCTCCGGGCTGCCCACATCGCCCACCACTCTCACCTAGCCGTGGCTGCTCGCGCCGGTTAGAATTGCGCCATGTCCCTGCGAGTCGACCAGGACCACTCGCGCTTCAAGCAGATCATCCGCGGCAAGATCCGGCAGAACCTGCGGCGCTTCATCTCGAAGGGTGAGCTGCTCGGGCGGCAGGGCAAAGAAGTCGTTTCGATCCCGATCCCGCAGATCGACATCCCGCGCTTTCGCTTCAGCGACAAGCAGGGCGGCGGTGTGTCGCAGGGCGATGGCGAGCCGGGTGACCCGCTCGGCCAGGGGCAGGAACAACCCGGCAAGGGGAAGGCCGGCGAAGGCGAAGGCGATCACGCGCTCGAGGTGGAGGTCAGCCTGCAGGAGCTGGCCGAGATCCTCGGCGAAGAGCTCGAGCTTCCGAACATCGAGGACAAGGGCAAGAACCGCATCATCAAGACGCGCGACCGCTACGTCGGCTTGCGCAAGGTGGGCCCCGATTCGCTACGCCACTTCCGCAAGACCTTTCGCCAGGCGCTGCGCCGGCAGATCGCGTCGGGCAGCTACGATGCCAAACGCCCCGTGGTCGTGCCAGTGCGCGACGACCTGCGCTATCGCTCGTACAAGACCGAGATCGAGCCCGTCGCCAATGCCGTCATCCTCTACATGATGGACGTGTCGGGCTCGATGGGCGACGAGCAAAAAGAGATCGTGCGGATCGAGTCGTTCTGGATCGACACCTGGCTGCGCAATCAATACCAGGGGCTCGAAACACGCTTCATCATCCACGATGCGGTGGCGCGCGAGGTCGACCGCGACACCTTCTTCCGCACGCGCGAGTCGGGCGGCACGATGATCTCGTCGGCGTACAAGCTCGCCTCCGAGATCGTCGAGCAAGACTACCCCAAAGGCGAGTGGAACGTGTACCTGTTCCACTTCTCCGACGGCGACAACTGGAGCGTGGACGACACGCTCCTGTGTGTGCAGCTGCTCAAGGACAAGCTGCTGCCCGGCGCGAACGCCTTCTGCTACGGGCAAGTGGAGAGCCCATACGGCTCGGGGCAGTTCATCAAGGATCTCGACGAGCACTTCAAAAGCGACGAGCGCGTGCTGACCAGCGAGATCAAAGACCGCGACGCCATCGTGGACTCCATCAAAGAGTTCCTGGGCAAGGGGAAATAGAACAGCGATGGCTCAGTTCGCGCTCAAGACGGCGTTGCCGGCGTACCTGCGGGACGAACAGGTCAAGATCGAGGCGCACGCCAAGGCTTACGGCCTCGACTTCTTCCCGACCTGGTTCGAGGTGCTGCCTTACGATCACATGAACGAGATCGCCGCGTACGGCGGCTTTCCCAGCCGCTACCCGCACTGGCGCTTCGGCATGAGCTACGAGGAGCTGCGCAAGAGCAGCGAGTACGGTCTGTCCACCATCTACGAGATGGTGATCAACAACAGCCCCGCCGTGGCTTACCTGCTCGAGGGCAACAGCCTGATCGATCAGAAGATCGTGATGGCGCACGTCTACGCGCACGTGGACTTCTTCAAGAACAACTTCGCGTTCGCATCCACCGATCAGGGCAAGGACGCAGCGACCGGTCAGCCGATTCGCAAGTGGATCGACGCCATGGCGAACCACGGCGCGGTGATCCGACGCTGGGCCAACCGCGTGGGCATCGAGAAGATCGAAGCCTTCGTCGACGACTGCTTGAGCCTCGAGAACCTGATCGATCCGCACCGACCGCACGCGCGCAAGTCACGCGCCGTGAGTCCGGCGGACGAAGAGAAGAGCTACGACCAGCCCGGCGAGGAGCTGCCGCGCCTGCGCGTCGACCGCGACTACATGGAGTCGTACATCAACCCCGAAGCCTTCATGGACGCCCAGCGTCGCAAGGTGGAGCATGAGGCCACGCGCACCAGGAAGCTGCCCGAGGAGCCCGACCGCGACGTGATGGGCTTTCTGCTCGAGCACGCGCCGCTCGAGCCCTGGGAGCGCGACGTGCTCGCCGTGGTACGGCGCGAGGCGTATTACTTCGCCCCGCAGGCGCAGACCAAGATCATGAACGAGGGCTGGGCCACCTACTGGCACTCCAAGATTCTCACCGAGAAGGTCGCCGATGGCTCCGAGATCATCGACTACGCCGACCGCTGCGCCGGGGTGCTGGCCACTTCGCGCGAACGCTTGAACCCCTACAAGCTCGGCGTCGAGCTCTACCGGCACATCGAGGAGCGCTGGAACAAGGGCCAGTTCGGCAAGGATTGGGACGACTGCGATGATCTCGCCGTACGCCAGAGCTGGGATCGGCGTCTGGGCCTGGGCCGGCAGAAGATCTTCGAGGTGCGCGCGCACTACACGGACGTGACCTTCATCGACGAGTTCCTCACGCCGGACTTCGTCGTGGATCAGAAGCTCTTCTCGTTCGGCTACAACGTGAAGAACGAGCGGTTCGAGGTGGAGTCGCGCAAGTTCCAGGAGATCAAGGAGCGGCTCCTGTTCCAGCTGACGAACGCAGGCAACCCGATCATCCGCGTGGAAGACGCCAACCACAAGAACCGCAGCGAGCTCTTGCTGGCGCACGATCACCAGGGCGTGGACCTGCGGCAGGACTACGCGCACGCGGTGCTGGTGGCGCTCGAGCGCGTGTGGCACAGGCCGGTCGAGCTGCGCACGATCGTCGAAGGCAAGCAGACCTTCCTGCGTTTCGACGGCAACGAGCACAAGACCAAGAGCTGAACGCCGCGCGAGCCTGCCCCACGCAGGCCATGCCGGCAGCGACGCCGCGCACCCGAGTGTGGGCGCAGGCGGCTTCGTACCGCTTCTTCCGAAATGAATGGGGTCGGCGGCTGTCGTGCACCCGAGCTGAGCGCTAGCGTGTAGTCGGGGATCGCGAGCGGGGTGTTCGCGGCAAAAGAGGGGGACGCCATGTTTGTTTCACAGACATTGTTGGGTTTTCTCGATCGTGCGGGGGTCGACTTCGAGCTCGTCTCACATCCGCACACGCGTAGCTCCGTGCAGACCGCAAAGGCTGCGCACATCGAGCTGGACCGGCTCGCCAAGGCCGTGCTGATGCGCGACACCGAGGAGCTGCTGCTGGCGGTCGTGCCGGCGTCGCTGCACGTCAACCCGTGGGTCGTGTCGGAGCTGACCGAGAGCCCGCAACTCTCGCTCGTGCAGGAGGAAGATCTGCGCCAGGTATTTCGCGACTGCGAGCGCGGCGCCTTGCCAGCCGTCGGCCCCGCGTTCGGCTTGCGCAGCGTCGTGGACGACGCGCTGCTCGCCGCTACTGACGTGTACTTCGAGGCCGGAGACCACGAACGCCTGGTCCACATGGATGGACCGAGCTTCGCGTGGCTCATGCAGGGTGAGCTGCATGGCTGCATCGGCGGTTAGCGCCGCGACGGGTGGTGAGCTCCAGTGGTCTGGCGGTGGGTCAGAGGCCCGTGCAGCCGTCGACCTCGAACTTGATAGCGTCGGTCTTGGTGTCGGGCGCGACGACGTCGCGCGTGGTCGTGCTGTTGGCGCCGTTGGGCAGGGCTTTGCACCAGAAGCTGCCTTTGACGATCCCGGCGTCGACCGTGAAGCTGATCTGGCAGGGGTTTGCCGCGGTGGGACTGCCGCCGGTGCAACCGCCCACGTAGGTGTTGCCACCCTCGGTCACACGCACTTTGCAGGCCTGGCCGGGGTCTTTGCCGTCGAGGTACGCCTGCTCGACGCTGAGCTTGAAGGCGTCGCTGGTGTGCGCGCCCAGGTGCTCGGCCGAGAACGAGATCTGACGTTTGCCGCCGGGCGCGTTGACATCGCACTTGAGCGTGTAGCCGCTCTCGCCGTCGAGGACCTTGATGTCGCGCGGCGGGTCGTCGACGGTGCGGGGCTGACAGTCGCCACAGCGCACCTCGTAGTTCATGTCGATGTAGAGGGGCGCGGGATCGAGGGTCGTACACGACGCGCCGAACAGCGCCATCACGGCGAGCAAACCTGGCAAACGCATGTGCGGAGCGTACCGCGAAGCCGGCGGACGCAGCAAGGCGCTGGGCGGGCGGCAGCGGATCGGCGGCTGGCGCAACGCCGTCGGGGCGGCACCAGCGGTGGCAGCGGCCCGAGTTGTCAGCGCTCAGCTTAGCGCCCGTTCGAGGTCGTGGCGCAGGTCGGTCTCGGCTTCGAGGCCCACCGACAGGCGGACCAGGCCGTCGCTGATGCCGAGCGCGGCGCGGGCGTCGGCGGGGATCGAGGCGTGCGTCATGCTCGCGGGGTGCTCGATCAGCGACTCGACGCCGCCCAGGCTCTCGGCGCACACGAAGAGCTGCGTGGCCGAGAGCATCGCGCGCGCAGCAGGCAGGCCACCGTGCAGCTCGCAGGTGATCATGCCGCCGGGCAGGGTCATCTGGCGGCGCGCCAGCGTGTGCTGCGGGTGCGTGGGCAGGCCCGGGTAGTGCACGCGCACCACGCGCGGATGCGAGTCGAGGAAGATCGCCAGGGCATGCGCGGTCTCGCAGTGGCGGCGCATGCGCACCGGCAAGGTCTTGATTCCGCGCAACACGAGGTAGCAGTCGAAGGGCGAAGGCACCGCACCGACCGCGTTTTGCAGGAAGCGCAGCTTGCGAGCGAGGTCTTCGTCGTCGGTGATGACGATGCCGCCCACCACGTCGCTGTGGCCGTTGAGGTACTTGGTGCTGGAGTGGACCACGGCGTGTGCGCCGAGCAAGAGCGGCCGCTGCAGCATGGGCGTCGCGAAGGTGTTGTCGACGACCAGGCGAATGCCCTGCGTGCCGGCGAGCCAGCCGAGCGTTTTGATGTCGACCAGCTTCAAGAGCGGATTGGTCGGCGTTTCGACCCACAAGAGCTTGGTCTGCGGGCGCAGCGCAGCTTCGACGGCGCGCAGCTCGGTCATGTCGACGCGGCTGACCTCGATGCCGAGCGGGGCGAAGACCTTGTCCATCAGGCGGTAGGTACCGCCGTACACGTCGTCGCACGCGATCACGTGGTCGCCGGGTGCGAGCGTGCCCAAGAGCGCAGCGCTCGCCGCCGAGCCCGATGCGAAGGCGATGCCTTGCTGCCCGCCTTCGAGCGCGGCCACGCAGTGTTCGAGCGTGCGGCGCGTGGGGTTGTCGGTGCGCGAATACTCGAAGCCGCGGTGCTGACCGGGGCCCTGCTGCGCGAAGGTGGACGACAAGTGGATCGCCGGCATGACCGCACCCGTCTGCGGGTCGGGCGGCTGACCGGCGTGGATCGCCAGGGTGTCGAGCTCCAGCTCTTTGCTCATCGAAAGGCTCCGTCGTGCCGTTGGATCAGGTCTGCGACCCGCGCGCCACACGTGAGGCGCGAGCAGCTTACGCGCTCGTGCACGAAACGACCAAGCGAGCGCCGAAAAATGCTCGCCTGTCCTTGCTGCCTAGAGCACTTCTTGCACAATAGCCCGCGATGCAGTCCAAGCTGCTCACTTCGGATCTCAAATCCATCCTCGAGCGGGAGCCGGAGCAGCTAAGCGAAGCGCTCTCGGAAGTTCACGCCGAGGACGTCGCCAAATTGCTCAGCGACGCGTTCACGCCTGAGCAGGCCGCGCAAGTCATGCGGCACTTGCCGCTGGAGCAAGCCGCGGACGTGCTCGAGCGCCTGCCCGAAGAGCTGCGCGTTCAGATCCTCGAGTACTGGAAGCCGGAGACCTCCGCCAAGCTGATCACCGAGATGGCGCCCGACGACCGGGTGGACTTGGTGAACGAGCTGCCGACCTCGCTGCGCGAGTCGATCCTGTCGGCGCTGCGCAAGACCGAGCCGGAGGTCGCGGAAGAAGTCCGCGTCCTGGGCGCGTACAGCGAGGACACGGCCGGTGGCATCATGACCACCGAGTACCTCGCGCTCGGTCCGGGCATGAGCTGCGAGAAGGCCATCTCCGAAGTGCGCAGGCTGGCGCGCGAGCAGAAGCCCGAGCTGATCTACTCGCTGTACGTGGTCGATGCGGGTCGCCTCGTGGGCGTGCTGTCGCTGCGCGACCTGATCCTGGGCGAGCCGAGCGCGCCGATCGCGATCTTCATGACCGAGAACGTGGTCGCGGTGGGACCACAGACCGACCAGGAAGAGGTCGCGCGCACCATCGCCAAGTACGACATCTCGGCGGTGCCCGTGGTCGACGCGCAGGGGCAGCTCTTGGGCGTGGTCACGGTCGACGACGTCGTCGACGTCGTGATCGAAGAAGCCAACGAGGACATCCAGAAGGGTGCCGGTATGGAAGCCCTGGACATGCCGTACCTCAACACGAGCCTGGCTTCGCTCGTGAAGAAGCGCGCGGGCTGGCTGTCGGCGCTCTTCATCGGCGAGATGCTGACCGCGAGCGCGATGGGACACTACGAAAACGAGATCGCCCGCGCCGTGGTGCTCGCGCTCTTCGTGCCACTGATCATCAGCAGCGGCGGTAACTCCGGCTCGCAGGCGGCCACGCTCGTGATCCGCGCCATGGCGCTGGGCGAGGTGAAGCTCGGCGACTACCTGCGCATCATGCGTCGCGAATTCGTTGCGGGCCTGAGCCTGGGTCTGATCCTCGCGACCATCGGCGCGATCCGCATTCTCACCTGGCAAGCCATGTTCCACACCTACGGCGTGCACTACGTGGGCGTGACGGTCACGGTCGCGCTGAGCTTGGTCGGCGTCGTGCTCTGGGGCACGCTGGCCGGCTCGATGCTGCCGTTCTTGATCCGCCGGCTGGGCTTCGACCCGGCCAGCGCTTCAGCACCGTTCGTCGCCACGCTCGTCGATGTGTCGGGGCTGGTGATCTACTTCAGCGTCGCGCAGTACGTGATGCGGGGGACGCTGCTGTAGGCGGCGGCGTGCGATGCTCTCACGCGCCGCGCTCAAAGCCTTGCTCGGCGGCAGCACGCCACCGCTGCCGCTCTTCGAGACCACCACCCAAACGCTGCGCGCCTGGCCCTGGCTGTGCGACAGCCTGGGTCACGTCAACAACGCCCGCTACCTGGACCTCGCGAGCTGGGGCCGCATCGAGTGGCTGGCGCGCGCGGGGCTGCTCAGGCCCAGCGTGCGCAAGCGCTTCTCCCCGATCATCGCCGCGACCAGCGTGGTGTATCGGCGCTCGATCCCGCGCATGGCGTCGTTTTCGCTCGAGACGCGGGTGGCCGGGTTCGATGCGCGCTGGCTGTACCACGAGCAGACGTTCTTGCTCGGCCCCGAGGCGGGCGGCAAGACCGCAGCGCGCGTGCTGGCACGCCTGCAGATCCAACAGCACGGCAAGGGCGTGAACCCCGAGCAGGCGCTGCAAGCCATGGGCCTCGAGCTGCCCAGCACGCGACCGACGCCGCCCGCCGATTTCGAGAGCTGGCTCGCCGCGCAAGACGCGTGCTTGAACGTGGTGCGAGCGCGCGACGCGCGCTGAGGAAAGGGGGCTCGGATGGCAGTTGCCTGGCGATGGCGCGGTGCTGCACGCGTGGGACGGCTACGCCACGCGCATCCCACGCCTGTCGATCTTGCGCATGGTCGATCCCCTTGTCCGGAAGGACGGACGCGGCCGCGTCATCGCGAGCGGCTGCTTGCGATCGGTGTCCGACGCGAACGACATCGGGTCACGAGCCTTGCACAATCACTTCGATCCGCTGCTGAACGCTTGCGCGATCCGGTCGCAGTGGGCCGTTCACTGCCACAGCGGCGTGTCGAGTGTTGGCCAGCTGTCTGGCGTCCAGCGAATCGGTCGCAGCATCAGCGTAGGTGCGCCGTTTTGCTGGCCGTCGTAATAGTGGTGCACGTAGTAGTAGAGGTTCTCGTCTTGAAATGCGGTGCCCCCGCCGGGGCCGATATAGCGGCCATCGCTCTTGAGCAGCTCTTCGGCGTTGCCCTGCAACATGGCTTGACCGGCGCGATCGACGTACGGCCCCGTGATGCTCTGGGAGCGGCCGACCATCGTACGGTAGGTGCTGTTCACGCCCTTGCAGCAGGCGTCGTACGAGACGAACAGGTAGTAGTAGCCAGCATGGGTGACGATCGACGGCGCTTCGATGCCACCGGGATAGCTCGCGAGCGCATACAGCTGCGTGTCAGTCGCCCAGAGCTTACCCGTGCTCGGTTCCAGCTTACGGAGCTTGATGCCGCTCCAGAACGAACCGAACACGAGCCAGGGTTGTCCGCCGCTGTCGAACGCAACGCTGGGATCGATGGCGTTCCAGTCGTCTTTTGCGCCGCCAGTCTTGTTCGATTCGATGACGAGTCCTTGGTCGACCCAGCCGTAGCCGGCCGCACTTGGATCGAGCGTGGTGTTGGTGGCGAGCCCGATCACCGAGTGGTTGGAGCCGAAGACCGAACCCGCGTAGTACACGTGGTAGAGCCCGGCGAAGAAGCTGATGTCCGGCGCCCAGAGATCGCTGATGGGTTGACCGAGCTCGCTGCCGATCCAAGCGGGGAGCCCAGCAAACACGCTGGCGGAATGCGTCCAGTGCTGTAGGTCGGTCGAGCTGCGGATCTCCAGCTGCCCGCCCGTCGTCAGCAAGTAGTAGGTCGAGCCTACGTGAATCATCGTCGGATCGTGCGCGCCGATGCTCAAGTGCTGGGTCGTTGGCGCCGGATACTGCAGACCGCCGCCGTCAGTGGCGGCGTCCATCGCAGCGTCGCGCGTTCCGGCATCCGCCGCAAGCATGTGCTGCCCGCCATCTGGAGCGCTCGCCACCGCTCCGGCATCGAGCGTCATGCCGCCGCGCGCGCTCGCATCGAGCCCGTACGCGGCATCGAGCGTCTTCATAGCGCCGCGCGTGCTCGCATCGGCAGCATGCGCTGCGCTCGACGCGCCCAGGCGCGCGCTCGTGCTGCACCCGAGCACCAGCCATGATGCGAGCGCGAGCCACGCCTTTCCTGAACGGTTTGCTCCCATGCTACGAAGTGCCTCGCGCACGGCGCTTCGGGTCACGGAATCGCTCATGCGTCTACCACAGCAGCTCGGGCAGAAGCCTCGCCTTTTGCAACTGAACGTGCGCCAGCAGGCTCTTGCCGCAACTCTCACAGCTGAGCAGTACGCAGCCATGCTCGAGCAGTCCGCAGCGCAAGTACTCCTGCACCTCGCGCATCACACCCCTTCGGGTGTCTCACCCCTTCGGGTGTCTCGAAGCGCGTCGAAGCTCGTCGAAGCTCGTCGAGGCTCGGCAGCCCACGGCCTCTTCGGCTTGCTCCACGAACGCGGGCCAGTGCGCGCTCAGCGTCCGTTGCAGCACCGTGTGCTCGGGCGCTCGCCGAGCGTAGCCATCGGCGCGTGCGGCCGTGGCGCACTGCGCTGTTGCGTGGCCCATGCCCACGTGCGCAACGCCTGCCCCGGGCCGGTGTCTGCGCGCAGTGCTTACGCGGACTTGGCCTGCCCCTGGGTGGCGAGCCGGCGACGCTCAGCGGCGGCCGCAGGGGGTGTTGTCGATGATCGAGTACGTGCCCCGGTCGGTTGCCAGGGAGCTGCGAGCACGGCACCGGCGCCACCGGCCGCCGCCCCAACGCCGACTGGGCCCGCCTCATGCAGCGCGCCTTGGTATTTCGCTCCCTGGGGAAACCTGCAGTGTTCCCCGCGCGCCGCTGCAAACCCGCGAGCCCGTTTCAGTTCGGTGTCACCGTCAACCGATACCCCGCGTCGACGTTCATGCCGTTGATGATGACGGTGATATGGCCGTCGTTGCCGATGGGGTAGTCGGATTCGAAGAGAGTGGTGGGGGCGGCAACGGCCGAGTCGACGCCGTTCCACGGGGTAGTTTCGGCTTTGACGTGGGCATTGCAGGTGAAGCCGGGGGCGGAACCGAAACCTTGAATGATGATGGCGTTGTTGCCGCTGGCGCCGCCGAAGACGACCGAGACGTGGCTGGAGGCATCGATGCTGGCGATGCCGTCGAGGTCGAGTGCCGTGGCGCCGGTAACGGGCGGCGTGGTCATGGCCATGCTGCCGGACATGTCGCCGTAGAACTTGAAGAGCCACCAGCCGCCGTTGGCCTGCCCGCCGCGAGTGATCAGGTCGCTGAGCTGCCCGGCTTGATGCCAGAAGGCGATGTTCGCGCTCTCGACACCCTCGCGCTCGAACTGCGCGATGTATCGGATCATGGCGCCGGGCACGCCCTCCTCGGCCGGGATGCCGTACTCGTTGATGGAGATCGGGCGCTTGGAGATGCCGAGACTCGCCTCGAGCGCACGGTAGGCGGCGACGCTCGTCGGGATGTAGCGCGGCCGAGCCACGCCGTTGACGTCGCCGAGCTCGTGCCAGCACACGATGTCGGGCAGGCAGTTGTTCGTCTGGCAGTACGTCAGGAAACTCCGCATGAAGTTTTGGTCCCAGATCGAGATGCTGGGCCCCAAAATCTTGGTGGTGGTGTCCCGAGCGCGAATGCGCTGATAGGTGTCCCGCCAGCCGGCGTTGAAGCTGCCGGCACTGGCGGTGTTCCAGGTCCAGTTCGGCTCGTTCCAGATCTCCCAAGCGTAGATGTTGGTGGCACCGGAGTTCTGCACGGCGGTGAGCATCGCGTCGACTCGGGTGTTCCAATCCGATGAGCTGACCCACCGATAGGGAAAGTTCGGATAGGTGTCTGGCATCCGAATGGTGACCCGCGCGCCGGCTCGCGCCGCGGCGGGGGCCACCTTCAGTGCGTCGCCGGTGGGGGAGGTCGCGCCGTTCGGAAGCTGCTCGCCGTTCGGCGCCATCTGCGTGAACATGAACGGCTTGGTGGGACCGATCAGGTTGTCGGGCGGCGTGCCGTCGCTGGCGAGCCCGTAGAGCGACCCCGAGGCGGCGTGCGTCACGGGTCGATACTGATTCGCGAGATCGACGCCGAGCGTGGAAAGCGTGGTAGGCGGCGTGGTGACGACCGGGCAGCTCCCGCTCGTTCCGGCGCCGCCGGTGCCGCCGGTGCCGCCGGTGCCGCCAGTGCCGCCAGTGCCGCCAGTGCCGCCGGTGCCGCCGGTGCCACCGGTGCCGCCGGTGCCGCCGGTGCCGCCCGTGCCGCCGGTGCCGCCCGTGTCGGTGCTGCCCGTGGAGTTACCTCCTGTCGAGGCACCGAGTCCGCGGGTGCCGTCGGTTGTCGATCCCCCGGCGCTGCAGCTCGACGTGAGCAACGCGACCACCACCAAACGGGCTGAAAGGCGCCGCATGACCACAGGCCTCCGGAATCGACGTCACGAAAGGCAACACGCCGACTTCGAGCGTATGGCATGGATGAGCGAAAGCCGCCAAGGGGTAACCGTTCACGCCCCTATTTTTTTCCGCGAAGGGATCGACGGCCGGTAGTCCGCACTGTGCGACCACGCAATGCTGGTCGAGGAGGATTGGAGGCTGCGCTGAATCCATGAAACTTCGTCTGCTGTCCCGCGGGTGCGAAACCCGTCCGGCGAAGCGCGAGCCCGCCCACGCCGGAAGCCAGCCTTGCGACGGTGAAGGTTCGAATGGCCTCATATGAGCGTTGAAGTCGGGAAACCGGTTGTGAGCCGGAAGCCGGCGGAGCAAAGGATGCCAGTGTTGGTGTGAGCTTCAGCAGGACCCCATCTTCGATGCATTGACATCGAAGCGCATGTCACTGTCACTGCTGAAGGTAGCGGTAGTCAGTAGGTAGTAGCCGCGAGGCGCATCCGCGGAAGAGCCGGATGCGTTATGTGGCCACCGCCGTTATGTGGCGTAGCGTTGCAGCGGCCCGTGTATTTCGGCACGAGCAGGCCGGCGCTGGCCACATAATTCCGTGATGCTTCGCGGCCGATGGACGGACCCTTCGCGAGGAGGTGACCGTCATGTTCGAGACACTTTATTCGTATCCATCTGTTCTCAAGCGCCATCGTGAGGGTCCGCTCGCAGCTGAGCGTGCGGCCTATCTCGGGTTTCTCGCAGCACGCGGCTACGCGCACGGCACGTTGCTGCGGCAGGCGGCTTGTTGCTTGTGTGTCGCACGTGCGATCGAAGGCCGCGGGAGTGACGGTGTACCGTGGACCACGGCCGAGATCGACCGGCTCGCGGCTTCGTGGGCCCGCCGACGTGTTGCGCGAGGGCGGGCTGCAGCGATGCGTTGGCCGCTCGCCAACTTCCGCCTTGTAGCCACCGAGTTCCTTCGTTTTCTCCAACGCCTCGATACGCCCTCGCTCGCGGCACCCAGCCCGTATGCACAGCGCGTTGAGGAATTCCTCGCTGCACAGACTGAGCGATGGGCGTCGCCTGAAACGCGACGAAGTGCGCGCTGGCAGGTGTTCGCCTTCCTCACCGATCTCGATGCGCAAGGGCGTCTGCTCCAGAGCGTCCGACCCGACGATGTCGACGCGTTCTTCCATCGCGTCACCAAGCGATGGAGTCGCGTGTCGATGCACACTTCGGCGAAAGTGCTCAAAGCGTTTTTCCGCTATGCAGAGCGCAAAGGGTGGGTGCAGGCAGGCGTCGCCGACGCGATCCTCATGCCGCGTCTGTATCGCCACGAAGACGTGCCACCAGGCCCGAATTGGGAGCAAGTCCGAGAGGTCGTTGCTGGTATCGATGGCGAGGATGCGGCCGCGCTGCGTGACCGTGCGATCTTGATGCTGCTTTCGGTCTACGGACTGCGCTCGGGCGAAGTGCGTCGGCTGCGGATCGACGACATCGATTGGAAAGAAGCCCAAGTTCGCGTCGTTCGTTCCAAGAGTCTGCGACCGCAGACGTTGCCGCTGGAGTCCGGTGTCGGCGAGGCGATCGCTCGGTATCTGCACGACGGTCGGCCGAAGTCGAGCTCGCGCATCGTATTCCTCACGCTCACTGCGCCGCCTCGTGCGTTGTCGTCGTCGGGTCTCTACAACGTCGTCGAGCACCATCTCGCCCGCGTCGCGACCGTCAAGCGCGGGCGTGGTCCTCACGGATTGCGTCACGCGTGTGCACGACGGCTCATCGAATCCGGTCGAAGCTTCAAGGAAGTCGGCGACCACCTCGGTCACCGCAGCCCCGACGCGACCAGTGTGTACGCCAAGGTCGACCTCGCGTCGCTGCGGCGTGTCGCGCTCGAAGATCTCGGGGGGCTGACATGAAGCTTCTCGCTGCAATCGATGCCTACGTACTCATCAAGCGAACGCTCGGCGCGGTGTTCGCCGCGGAGCGACGAATTCTGCGCGCTTTCGGGCGCTTCGTTGGCGACGTCGAGGTCGACACGATCTCGGTCGACGCGTGCACAGCGTACTGCCGCGGCCAGGGACCGCTGACACGATTTGCCGAACGCAAACACCAGACGTTGCGCGGCTTCTTCGCCTACCTCCGAGCGCGCGGGCATTTGCCCGCGTCGCCGTTACGCGAGCCCGGCCCGCGTGCCGGTCGCACCTTTCGGCCGTACATCTATTCGCGCGAAGAGCTCAGAGGCTTGCTCGACGCGACGGCGATCCTCGATGACCCGCGCGCGCCGTTGCAAGCGCAGACGTTTCGGACGCTGCTCTTGTTACTCTACGGGGCGGGACTGCGCGCCGGCGAGGCCTTGCGCCTGCAAGACGGTGATGTCGACCTGCACTCTGGCGTACTGGCGATCCGAAACAGCAAGTTCTTCAAATCGCGCCAAGTCGTGATCGGCGCCGACCTGTGCGCAGCCCTCGAGACCTATCATCGTAAGCGCCGAGTCCCCTCGCACCGAGACGGCGCACAGTCTGCCTTTTTTGTGTCACGCACCGGGCACGCGATATCGCTCAACCGACTCGAAACAGTCTTCGCGAGGCTGCGTGCCCACGCCGAGATTCGCCGACCCGCCACCGATCGTTGGCAGCCTCGATTGCACGACTTACGGCATACCTTCGCAGTCCATCGATTGGTGACCTGGTACCGCGAAGGCGCTGACGTACAAGCGTGTCTCCCGTTGCTCGCGACGTACCTCGGTCACCGCAACATCTCCGGCACGCAGACCTATCTGTCTATGACCCCCGCGTTGCTCGGCGAAGCCTCCAAGCGCTTCGAGCGCTACGCCGCGCTGACCCAGGAGGTGTCGCCGTGAGCACCACGCACCCGCTCGGACCGTGGGTCCGTCGCTTCTTGCTCGAAGACGTCATCGCAGACCGAAACATGAGCCCCAATACACAGAAGAGCTACCGCGACACCGTGCGTCTGCTCTTGCGTTTCATGGCCGAGCGCCACGCGGTCGACCCGACGCGCTTGACCGTCGAGCACCTGACCGCCGACGTCGTCCGCTCGTTCCTCACGGATCTCGAGCAACAACGCCAAAACTCCGTCGCAACCCGCAACCAACGACTCGCCGCACTGCACTCGTTGTTTCGCTTCATAAGCCGTCAGGTCCCTGAGTTGATCGAGCACGCCAGCACGATCGTCGAGGTGCCGTTGCGTCGTGCGCCGCAGCCGATGATGCCCTACCTCGAGAAGGCTGAGATCGATGCCCTGCTCGCGGCGCCTGATCGCCGCACGCCGCAAGGAACACGCGAATACACGCTCTTGCTCTTTGTCTACAACACTGGCGCGCGTGCCACCGAAGCGGTCGGCGTGACGCACGCAGCGCTCGAACTCGGCGACGCACCCGCGGTGCGCATCGTCGGCAAGGGGCGCAAGGAGCGCCATTGTCCACTCTGGCCACACACCGCCGAAGTGCTTCGCCAACTCGTGCTCCATCGAGAACACGAGCCGCGCGACACCCCCGTTTTCCTGAGCGTGCGGCGACAGCCGTTCACCCGCTTCGGCCTGCATACGCTCGTCGAACGCACGGTCACGCGTGCGGCCAAGACGGTACCCTCGCTGAAGAACAAGCGAGTGAGCCCTCACACGATTCGACACACGACGGCCGTCCACCTGCTACGTGCCGGAGTCGACATCAACACGATTCGCGCCTGGCTCGGCCACGTGTCGCTCGAGACGACGAACCGGTACGCCGAAGTCGATCTCGAAATGAAGGCGAAGGCTTTGGCAACGTGCGCGATCACCGACGCCAAGACCACGCTCACGGGCACCAAGGCAGACTGGCGGAATGACCGCGACCTGATGGCCTTCCTCGCTGCGCTGTAGCTCGCCCACCTCTTGCATTATGTGGCCAGCGCCGGCCTGCTCGTGCCGAAATACACAGGCCGCTGCAACGCTAC
>DASVHQ010000062.1:0-4045 GCA_036382515.1 Polyangiales bacterium
AAGAAGTACTGGAAGACCATGGGCTTCAACAAGGGCATGGCCAACCAGTTCAAGACCACGGGCGCGTTCCCGAAGTGGAACAGCCTCGAGAAGTGCACCGTCACGAAGATGGTGGACTGCATGAACGCCGACGGCACGCCCATCACGTGCATCTACGGCAACAACGCCGACTGCAGCCGCTGTGGCTGCACCGGGATTGCCGTGTACCGAGCCGCGTTCAAGGCTTTCAACCCGATGTCGGTGCTCACGGCGGCGGCGATCGTGGTGAGTCAGAAGGCGGAGCCGGTGAAGAAGCTGGCGAAGAAGAAGAGGGAGCAGGAGAAGGAAGAAGAAGCGGACCCCGTGTAGGGCTCGCCGCGGCCGCAGGCGCGCCGGCGCGAGACGCACGCCACCGCGCGGATGGCTGGCTGGGCCTTCGCTTGCTGTCGCAAACCGAACCCCCACGCCCACCCAACCATCCGCCGCTAACCGCCACTTGCTGCCTCGCTCAGTCGAGGATGCGCGACGCCTTGATGGTCACGTTGCCGATCTGCCGGTAGTTGAGCAGGTCGCCGTTGGGGCTCTGCACGCCGTAACCCGAGAATGTCAGCGTGATGGTGGCGAGGCGATAGCCAGCATTAAGCATGTGCCCAGTCTGCCAGCGCCCCAGCCCCACGTCACCCGCCTGCGCAGCTACCAACTACACCCCTGGCGGCGGAACTACGCGTCGGGAGACCCAAGGGTCTTGTAGCAACACATCCCGTCGGGGGGTGCGGTATCCTGGAGAACCCACGGCAATCCTGTCGCGGTCCCAGCCGATGATGAGCTTCGGACGGCAAGGGTGTGACCGTAAGCGACCGCTTCACTCATCCCCACATGAATCTCCGAAGGACGACATGAAAGACAAGGTCTGCATCGTCACCGGCGGCAACACCGGCATCGGCAAGGCGACTGTCGCCGGGCTCGCAAAGCGAGGCACCACGGTCGTGATCGCGTGTCGCGACGTCGATAAGGGGAACGCCGCGCTCGACGAGCTCGCAGCGAGCACCGGCTCGAAGGACCTGCACGTGATGCAGCTCGACCTAGCGTCGCTCGCGTCGGTGCGCGCATTCGCGGCGGCATTCATGGCGAAGTTCGCACGCCTGGACGTGCTCGTCGCGAATGCCGGCGTCATGACGGCGAAGCGACAACTGACTGCTGACGGGCTCGAGATGAACTTCGGTGTGAACCACGTCGGACACTTCCTACTCGTCGAGTTGCTCTTGCCGCTCCTGCAGACCTCGGCGCCCTCGCGCATCGTAGTGGTGTCTTCGAACATGCACGCGAGCGGAAAGATCGACTTCGACGATCTCGCGATGGAGAAGAGCTGGGCCGGTTCGTATCCGCGGTCCAAGCTCGCCAACATGCTCTTCGTTCGCGCACTCGCCAAGCGCCTCGAGGGCACCAAGGTGGTGGTCAACGGGCTCCATCCCGGGGTGATCTCGACGAGCCTCGCGCGCGATTACTCTGCGGCGATTCGACTGATGGCGAAGTGGTTCTTCAAGTCGCCAGAGCAAGGAGCGCGCACCTCGCTCTACCTCGCAACCGCACCGGAGGTCGCCGAGATCTCGGGGCGCTACTTCGTGAACGAGAAGGAACAGCAACCGGGTGCAGCAGCACTCGACGATGCGCTGGCCGAGCAGCTGTGGACGAGCACGGAGCACCTGATCGCTCGTGCCGCCGTGTCCACCAACAACCTCCAGAGGCCCCGCGCATGAAGGCCATCGTCTACGCGAAGTACGGACCTCCAAGCGTCGTCGAGCTCGCCGAGGTACCCACGCCCAAACCGGGCGGTCGTGAAATCCTGATCAAGATTCATGCAACCACCGTGACGACGGGAGACTGGCGGGCACGAAGCCTCACGCTGCCGGCCGGGTTCGGATTGCTCGGTCGCCTCGTCTTCGGTGTCTTCGGACCGAGGAAGCCAATCCTCGGCACGGAGCTGGCAGGAGAGGTGCAAGCCGTCGGCCGCGCGGTAACGCGCTGGAAGCCCGGCGATCGGGTGTTTGCGTTTACCGGCGCCAGCTATGGCTGTCATGCCGAGTACCGAACGATGGCGGAAGACGGCCTGATCGCGCACATGCCCGCGAACTTGAACTTCGAAGAAGCCGCGTCGTTGTCGTTCGGTGGAACGACCGCGCTCGGCTTCCTGCGCGACAAGGCCGGCATTCAGCGCGGCGACCGCGTGCTGATCGTCGGCGCTTCGGGTGCCGTCGGTACGGCGGCGGTCCAGATCGCCAAGCACTTCGGCGCACACGTGGCTGGCGTCTGCAGCACGGCAAATCTCCAGCTCGTGCGCTCGCTCGGTGCCGACCAAGTCATCGACTACACCTGCGATGACTTCGCCAAGGGCAGCGAGACCTACGACATCATCCTCGACACGACTAGCACGGCCACGTTCTCCAGATCCGAGAGCGTGCTGAAGCAAGGAGGTCGCCTGCTCGCGGTCCAAAGCTCGCTTGCTCAAGCCCTGGGCCTGCAGCGCGGTTCGAGTCAGAGCCGCAAGCGGGTCATCGCCGGCGTCGCGGCGGTGAACGTGGACCACATGCTGCTGCTTGCGCAGATGGCAGAGAGCGGAGCGCTCGTGCCGGTGATCGACCAATGCTATCCACTCGCAGACGCAGCGCGGGCCCATGCGCATGTCGACACGGGCCACAAGCGTGGCAGCGTCGTCCTGACCGTGGCTGACTTGCGGGGCGCGCCAACAGCGTGACGACCACGTTGCAGCGGACGCACAGCCGACCTCGACTCATTTCCCACAACCCAGCTCCGCCGAGCTCTCACTGCCCAGGAAGCGACGACCATGTCCCAAGAGGCGATAGCCGGCATAACCACCACCCAGTCTGGGCGGTAGCCGGCATAACCACCACCCAGTCTGCCAGCCCTGCCCCGCATCACCCGCCTGAGCAGCTACGCCCTGGCGGCGGTCAGGTGCACCGCCGCATCGCTCACGCGTCTGCCGCAGCAACTGCTGCGGCGCTTGACGGACGCTACTGGTTGCAAGCAACTGTGCCTGCATCCGGGTCCACAGCCAGCTCGCTCACGGAAATGCATCCCAGGCCCAGAGGCGTGTCCCCGGCTTGCTCTAGCCAGTAGCCACACGCACCATCCGGGCGGCAGCAGCCAGTCAGTGCGACTGGATGGCCCGTGCCCAGATCGATCGGTTTGCTGCCGGGACAGCTAGGTGTAATTGCGCCGCGTTGGTCCCGAGAGACACATTCTGCGATTCCGATGGCTGAGAGGTCGAGACTGCAACCTTGCGCGATTGCAGAACAGCACCCGGCCAACGCTGCACCACCCGCAATTTGAGCGCCTGCGCAAGTGTGACCGCCGCAGATAGCACACGGCGGGTCGTGCTCAGCACAGGCAGGGATTAGGGGCGTAGCCCCGGCCCCAGGCCGATTCGCGCCGCCATCGGCAACCGATGTTCCCGCGTCTCCGAACACGCCGTTGCTCACGTCAGTGGCGCGAGAGTTTCCCCCGACCGATCCGCACGCGGCCTGCCATGTCAAACACGCGACGCACGTGAACGAGAGGAAACCAGATCGACGAGGACAACCGGTCGACGTTCGCGTCCTTCTGGGTACTGTCGAGACTACCGCGTATGTGCTTCCCATTCCCAGTTCGCCTGATGGAGATGCCATGTGTAGGGAGGGGGGTTCTGCGTCCAACACGAACCATACGGGCCAAGTGGACTCGTCCACGCCGGTGCCAATAGCTGCCAACTCCCACCCGTAAATACCATGATGGACGTCGCTTCGATAGGTGGGAGAGTCGGGCAGAGAAGGGTCTGATCCATCAGGAAGTAGGATTCCCACATTGTCCATCCGCTATTCCAACCGGATGACGCGCAGATCGGATTTCCGGGCCCGCCTGCCTTAATTTCGGCTCTTCGTGATAGTTCGGGATGACGTTTTCAAGCAGCCACGCTGCTCGGGAATGGTGGTGTAGCGCCGATGGCAAGGAAGCGCTCGATGTGCTGTCCGGAGCGAATGGGGTTGGCTGTCATGAAGCGCAGTCGGTTGAG
>DASVHQ010000063.1:0-14010 GCA_036382515.1 Polyangiales bacterium
GTGCCGGTCACGCTGGTGCACGCACGCCAGGACGACGTGGTCGACATCGAGCAAAGTCGCAAGCTCGCACGCACCGGCAGTCCGGGCCTCGTCGAGCTGATCGAGCGGGACGACGATCATGCGCTCACGCGTTTAGTCGAAACTGGCGAGCTCGTGAGCTTGGTCGAGCGCGTTGCGGCACGACGAGTTGGGTGAAGCGCTGGTGCGGGGCGCGCACCTCGGCTGGGGCGTCGTGCAATGCCGCCCAAGCTCCAGTCGCGGCCTGTCCGTGTCGCGCACGGTCGCTGCGTCGGTGCGGGGCAACCGCCGCCGCGCCGCTCAGTACGTTCGAATTCAGGGCCGCGGTGATCGTGCCCGCCTCTGGCCCGCCACGGCCGGTCACGGTACAAAGAGAGGGCTTCCTCTCAGCTCACCGGAGGGTCATGGCTCAAGGCACGCCCAGCTTCATGCAGCGAATGTTGATCGGCAAGGTGCTCGGCGAGCTCGTCGAGTTCCTGCCGGAGGCGGCCCGCGATGCGCTGGTGGACGTGCGTGAATACGTGCGGGAGCACGGGCGCTTGCCGAAGTTCGAGCCGGTGCGTACGCAGCTCGCAAGCGCCGGGCAAACTCTGCAGGCCGTGAGCGTGCATCTGGGCGGTGCACCGGCCGGTGCCGCGCTGCACATGATCAACGTGCTCAAGGGCGATGTCACGGGCGCTTTGCTGCGCGGAGTGAACGTGGTGATCGGCGACGTGCAGGACGGCACCGTGCGCGGCACCAACGTCTTGCTCGGCGCAGTGCGCGGTGGCGAGCTGCGCGGGGTGAACGTGGTGATCGGCGACGTGCACGGCGGTGAGCTGCGTTCGGTGTACGTGATCCTCGGCAACGTGTACGGCGGCGACGTGCGCTGTCAGGTCCTGGTCGGCGACGTGCACGGCGGCAAGGTCGTGGCCCGCGTGCAGCGCGGCAAGGTGCTCGGCGGCGACGCACAGATCGAGCGCACGGTCGACTGAGCGGGCCTGCGCGCCGCACGCGATGGACCACCGCGGCGAGCTGCCACGCTACGTTGCAGGGTTGTCGCCGATGCGATAGCGGCGCAGCTGCGGCAAGCGCCACGCCACGATCGCAACCACCAACAGGCAGCCGATGCCGCCGCTCACCACCGAGAACGTGGCGTTGCTGAGCGCCGCGACGAAGCCCGATTCGGCTGCGCCGAGTTGGTTGCTCGCGCCGATGAAGAGCATGTTCACCGAGCTCACCCGCCCGCGGATCTCGTCGGGCGTCGAAAGCTGGATCGCAGTGGCGCGCATCACCACGCTGACTTGATCGGCCATGCCGGCGAGCATGTACGCAGCGATCGAGAGCGGGAACCAGCGCGACAGGCCGAACACGATGGTCGCCAGGCCAAACACGGCCACGGTGCCGAGCAACACGCGGCCGGCGTTGTGCACGGGCGGCCGCATCACCAGCAGCACCGACATGGCGAGCGCGCCGAGCTCGAGCGAGGAGGTGAGCAGGCCGTAGCCGCGCGCGCCCACGTGCAAGATCTCGTTGGCGTAGATCGGCAGCAGCGCGCTTGCACCGCCGAAGATCACGGCGAACATGTCGAGCGCCATGCAGCCGAGCACCACGGGGCGTTGCCAAACGAAGTGCAAGCCTTCGCGGATCGCGGCGAGACTGATGCGGCGCGGTGGGCCTTCGTGCTGGCCGCCGGTCTTGATCAGCAAGATGGCTGCGAAGGCCGTCGCGACCAAGCCAAGATACGTGGCGTATGCGGCGGTGATGCCCGCGCCCGCGATCACCAGGCCCCCGAGGGCGGGCCCCGTCGCGAAGGCCAGCGCCTGGTTGGTGGAGACGAGCGTGACGGCGCGTGCGAAGACCTCGCGCTCGACCAAGCGCGGGAACAGGGCCGAGCGCGCCGGGGCTTCGAACGAGCCCGCGCACGAGATCGCGAACACCATCGAGTACAACACCGGCAAGCTGGCGGCGTTGGCGCGCGTGACGGCGCAGAGCACGCCGCCGGCGATCAGCACGACCACCTGCGCGACGTTGATGATGCGCCGCCGGTCGTAGGTGTCCGCGACGACGCCGCCCACCAGCGTGAGCAGCAGCGCCGGCACGAACTGCACCATGCCGATCAGGCCCAGGTGAAAGGCCGAATGCGAGATGCTGTAGACGTGCCACGCGATCGCGGCCCGCATCAGCGTCACCGCCGTCGCGGACGCGAAGCGGCTGGCGAGGAAGAGGTAGAAGTCGCGATTCAAGCTCGGCCTGGCGCGGGAGGCGGTTGCCGCTCTCAGCCCAGATGCGTGTGGCTACCGGCCTGGCGGTTCTGACGAATCTTCAGCTCGGGCGACTCGGCCACGGCCATGCCGACCAGGCGCAGCGCCTCTCTCATGTGCAGCGTGAGCTTGCGCGTGAGGTCTTCGCTCGCCGGCCCAACGTTCGGGTAACCGTTGCCTGCGGCATCGGCCTGCACTTGCTCCCAGTTGGCGAACAAGCGACCCCACTCGCTGTTGAGCACCTCGCTCATGTGCTCCTTGGCATACATGGGGTACCAGAACGCGTCGTGGTACGCGACCGAAGCCACGTAGGCCCACGGTGCGAGCCAGGTCTTGAGCGACCACTCCAGCGGCTTCTTCAGCGGCCCCCAGTAGATGCGGTGCTGGTTGCGCGAGGCGAAGGTCATCTTCTTGAACGGCCCATCGAAGTGCCAGTTTTCGTTGAACGCATCCACGTCGCCGACGATCTCGATGTCGCGCACGTCACCGCAGCCCAGGCCGCGCTCGTGCGCCAGACGCACGAACTTGAGATCCTTGAGCGGATCCATGCCCATCAGCTTGCCAGCCACCGCGTCGATCGCGACCTGATCTTCCGACGCCAGGATGATGTTCTTCACGTGCGGGATCATGCAGCGCGGCCCGGGGCCGTCACCCACGAACGTTCCGTCCATCACCGCGAACATGCCGCGGTGGATCTTCTTCTGGATCATCAAGAGATCGACGAGCGTTTCGTGGATCGTTGGATGCGTCCAGTGCCGGTGCTCGTTGAGCAAGCCGCCGAACGCGTTCTTCATGGCGCCGGTGGTGGTCGTGAAGATGTGGGTCTTGATCGTCGGTAGGTGGATGATGTTCTCGCCGACGAAGCGCTTGGGGATCGAGAAGCCCTTCGGGAAGACCTCATTGAGCGTCAGGAAGTCCTTGGTGAGGTCACCCACGGCGTCACGGACGTTGATCCACTCTTCGCCTTCGTACAGGTGCACGTTGCGCAGGCCGTGCGCGTTGATCACATTGAGCTGCTTGTTCTCGCGCTCGCCGAGGTGGGCGTCGATCACGACGGTGCGGTTGTGGCAGCCGTGGATCAGCTCCGGCTTGTAGCCGTCCTTCTTCATGGCGCGGATCACGCCCTCGAGCTGCCAGGGCGTGGTGGACGAGCCTGGGTAGAAGAAGTGCCAGGAGATGTTGATCTTCAGGCCCGTGTCCGCGTCTTTCGCGATCACGTCCTGGTAGCCGGCGAGGTTCATCGCGCGGTGGTAGTCCGCGAGGACCGTGGGTGCCGAGGTGCGGAGGATGGCGACTTTGGACTTGCTCACGGGCGAATAAAAAGCATGAAAGTGGGGTCCGGTCCAGCCGGCGACGAGGGGATGGGGAGCGCGAGCGGCTGGTGGGGGCGGGCGGGCTGTGCGTGTGCCGGCGCGGTCGCCGCGGACTCAGCGGGGGCTGGCGGCGATGTTGCCGCCGTCCACTGTCGTGATCGCGGCCGTGGTGCTTTGGGCGAGCGCGAGGGCGAGGAAGGCCTGGGCGACGTCGTCGGCGGTGACCTCGCGGCAGAGCAGGTTGGCCTTGTAGTAGGCGTCGGGCTCGAGGCCGCGCGCGCGCGCGCGTTCGGCGAGCGCTCCCTGGTCGAGGAGGTTCGTGCGAATGCGGTCGGCGTTCACGGCGCTGGCGCGGACGCCGAGCTTGCCGTACTCGAGCGCGTATTGCTTGACCAGCGCGACCAGCGCGGCCTTGGGCAGCGCGTACGGGCCGAAGTCGGCGCCCGGGTTCCACGCTGACTTCGAGGCGTTGAACAGCAGGAAGCCGCCCATGCCCTGGCGCTCGAATACCGCGGTTGCAGCTGACGCAACCCAGTGGTGCGAGTAGAAGTTGATGCGGAAGCTCTTTTCGAGCTCGGCGGTGGTGCACTCTGCGATGCGCGCCTGCGGCGCAGTGCCCGCGTTGGACACCACGCCATCGAGGCCACCGTAGAGCTGCACGACGTGCTCGATGCTGGCACGCACAGCGACCTCGCTCGTGATGTCGAAGGCCTCGTAGGCGCACTGCAACTCGCTCGCCACCGTGTGCAGGCGCTCGGCGTCGCGGTCGACGATGTACAGGGTGGCGCCCGCTTTCGCGAAGCAGCGCGCCGTGGCCGCGCCGATGCCGCCGGCCGCGCCGGTGACGTAAACCACCTTGCCCTCCAGCGGCCGCGGCTGACTCTTGCCGAGCTTGGCCTGTTCGAGTGGCCAGTACTCCATGTCGTAGAGGTGATCTTCGGATGGAGCCTCGTAGTGCCCGACGGCCTCGGCGTTGCGGATCACGTCGATGGTGTGCTCGTAGATGTCGGCTGCGATGCGTGCTGCCTTGTCGTTGCCGCCAGCGCCGATCACCCCCAGGCCCGGCACCAGCACCACGCGCGGGTCGGGGTCCAGTGGCTGCACGCGCACGCCGGTGCGCTGCATCTGCCGCTCGACGTAGGCACGGTATTCGTTGCGGTAGGCGTCGAGCGCGCTGCGGATCGCGTCGGTCTGTGCGCTCACGGGGCGGCCCTGATCGAGGTGCAAGACCAGCGGCAGGCGCTTGGTGCGGATCGCGTGGTTGGGCGTGGCGCAGCCGATCTGCGAGAGCGTGTCGAGCTTTGGGTCGGAGATGAAATCGTAGATCTCCTTGCTCTGACGCAGGTGCAGCTGGTAGCTGCGCTCTGCTTCACCGAGCAGGCCGCGTAGTACGGGTGCAAGCTCAGTGTAAGACAACGCCGAGCCGGGTGGCACGGAGTTGCGCGTGGACCAATAGCGGCGTTTCTGTGCGAAGGTCTCGGCCGAGTGCACGGCCGCGATGTGGCGCTCGTAGGCGTCGCGTGCGGTGTCGGCGAAGGTGATCAGGCCATGCTTGAGCAAGAGCAGACCTTCCACGCTCGGGTCTTGCTCGTAGATCTCGGCGGCGATCTTGGCGAGCGCGAAGCCCGGCATGACGTAGGGCACGATGCCCAGGCGCCGACCAAAGCGTTCGCGACAGATGTGCTCGGCGTCGGCTTGATCGATCAGCGCGAGGATCGCGTCGGCATGCGAGTGATCGATGAACTTGTGCGGCAGGAAGGCGTGCAGCAACGTTTCGACCGAGGGATTGGGGGCGCTGGCGTCGAGCATGCGCGTGCGTTGCGCGTTGACCATGGCCTCGTCGCCGAGGCTTGCGAGGTTGCGCAGCAAGAGCAGCGGCGCCAGTCGCATGGCGGGCAGACCCTCGGGCTCGAGGCTCTCGAGGTCGCAGCCGCTGCCCTTCACGCATACGACTGCGACCTCGTCGCCGAGGTCGTCTTTCATGCGCGTCTTGACGGAGGTGTTACCACCGCCGTGCAACACGAGCGCCGGAGCGCGGCCGATCAAGCGCGAGCTGTAGACTCGCAACGCGATATCGGTGTTGTGCTTGGACGCGTAGCGCTCGATGAAAGAGCGCGCTTCTTGATCGGACCAGAGGCTCTCCATGGCGAGAACACTCTTATTACGTTCGCCGCGCGGGGGCAACGTCGCCAGGGAACACGTGTGCGAGCGCTTTGCTGGTCAAGCTCGACACACCCACCAGTGCGAGCTCGGCCACAGGCAAAAGGCGCAGCGTGGGCGTCCTGGGCAACTTCGACAAGCGCGCAATGTAGAGTGTGACGTGCAAATGCCGGTGGGAGAGCACGTGCTCTAGCTTCGTGCGCGGTTGCCGGGTGAGGCGCGCGCTGATGCCCAGGTCGTGGAGGGTGCGCTTGGCGTCGTCGGCGTCGTGGCCTTCGCTCATGGGCAAGTTCCACAGTCCACCGAAGAGCGCGCTTTGACCACGCGCAAGTACCACCGCGTCCGAGCTTGCGCTCAGCGCCGCCACGGCGATCCAGTGCACGGCCTTGGGCGGCGCTTTCCTGCGTGCCACGGGTAGAGCTTGCGCGCGGCCCTGGGCGTGGGCCTGGCAGTGCGCTCGCAGCGGGCAGCGCTCGCAGCTCGGCGCGCTCTTCGAGCACAGGGTTGCACCCAGCTCCATCAGCGCCTGGTTCAGCGCGCCCGGGCGCGGCCCCTGCGCGAGCACCGTGGCGTGCTCCCAGAGCAGCGCGTCGGTGTCCGCCCGGCCGAGCGGCGTGTCGATCGCATGCAGCCGGCAGAGCACGCGCGCCACGTTGCCATCCACGATCGGCTCCGCGCGGTCGAAGGCGATCGAGCCAATCGCACCTGCGGTGTAGCGTCCGATGCCGGGAAGCTCCAGGCGCGCGGCGGGATCTTCCGGCACCTGGCCGCCGTAGTGCGCGACGACCTCGCGCACGCCCGTGTGTAGCAAGCGTGCGCGTCGGTAATAGCCGAGGCCGCTCCACGCCGACAGCACATCGTCTTCCGTGGCGCCGGCAAGCGCTGCCGTGGTCGGGAAGCGGGCGAGAAAGCGATCGTAGTAGCGCAGGACGGTGTCCACGCGCGTCTGCTGCAGCATGATCTCCGAGACCCAGATGGCGTAAGGGTCGCGCGTGCGCCGCCACGGCAGGTCGCGTGCATGCTGGTCGTAGAAGTGCAGGAGCGCGTCGCGGACCGAGGAGCGCATACGCATGGGTAGCACCGTTGCGCCGCGAAATTCATGGGCAAAGCGCAGCCGTGCGCGCTTTGCGGCGAGTAACCTCGGCCGAGGGCGCGCGCCGCCCGGGCAGCGACCACGGGGTCGCCACGACGAATCTGCTCGAAGCGCGGGCCGGAAGCGGGCGCGATCCACTAGAGTGGAGCGCTCGTATGCTGAGCACGACGGACACTTCCCGGCGCCGTAGGTCTGCGAGCCTTGGGCTACGCTGGCTCGTGTGCAGCTGTGCGCTGCAGCTGGTCACGGTGCGTGCACACGCGCAGGGGCAACCGCAGGCACAACTCACGACCGTGGTGCTGTGCGATCCGAACGATCCGGCGCTCAGTGCACGGGTGGACGGTCAGGTCGGTGACCTCGCGCTGCGCTTGGTCGTGGTGCAGACCGAGCGAGGTCGAGCGATGGATGCCGTGCAGGCGCGTGCTCTGGCCGTCTCGCACGCTGCGCGGGCCAGCGTTTGGCTGGTGGCGCTCCCCGACGGTGGCTACGACATCTCAGTGCTCGATGTCGTGAGTGGTGCGTTGCAGATGCGGCAGGTTCCGGCGGCGCACAAAGGCGAGCTGCTTGCGAGCTCGGCGACGTACGAGGCGGTGGCGCTCTTGGTGCGCGCCGAGCTACGCGCGCTGCTGGCGGTTTCGGCCGTGGGACAGGCGCAGGGCGAGCCAAGGGCGGCCGCCGTCAGCGGCCGTGATTCGAGGTCCGGCGCGGACGATGCCGCGGGGAGCCCTGCGGCGTCGAGCGCCGAGACTGCCAGGCAGGCCGAGACCCTTGGCGTCGATCGCTCGGTCGATCGCTCGAAGGAGGAACCGAGCAGTGCAACGGGCGCGACGCCGGATGCCGAGCGTGAGGCCTCGCGTGCGACCATGGCCGACGCTGCCTCCGCGAGCGACGCGGCGCGCGCGCAAGCGCTGCGCTCGTGGGCCGCCGCGGGCTGGCAGCTCTCGGCGCCGAGCACGCACTACCTGGCCAACGGTATCGATGCGCAGCTGGGCGTGCAGCTGCAGCGCTGGCGCTTTGGCGCAGCAGTCACGCTCGGCTTGCCCACGACGCTGAGTGACTCGCGTTCCATCGTGCGTCTGCAGCGGCAAACCTTCGCGTTGAGCGGTGCGTTTCGCGTGTTGCAGCACGGACGCTGCGTGGTGTGGCTGCGCGCGCTGGCCGAGGTGATGCGCTTCGGGCGGCAGACGCACGTTCGCGATCCAGCGTTGCAGGCCACGCCCGACGCCGACCTCATGAGCGCCGCGCTAGCAGCGGATATCGCGCTCGACCTCCGGCTGTGGCGCGCGCTTGGTCTCGAGCTGAGCCTGGGTCTCGACCTGGTGCCTTGGGCGCCGCGTCTTTCGTACCAGATTGGGGCACAGCGTGAAGAGCGCGCGCAGCTGGGTTTCGTGCAGCCACGAGCAAGTCTCGGCGTGCTTCTCGGGTTTTGATCTGAAAGCCTCGCCCTGCGACGGCTACACCACGGGCTGCACGGGCGTGCCGATCCGCTCCACCGAGTCCGACGCGGCGCACAACGTCGAGATGTTCTTCCAGGCGGCGCACGTGGCGCTCAGCGAGTCGTTTGCTGCCGACGACGTGCTCAGCGTGCACGGCTTCGCGGACTCGGGCGTGAGCGTCTCGACCACAAAGCACGCCACCCCGGCTATGAGCTCGCTGCAGGTGCGGCTGGTCACAGCGCTCACGGCCGCGCTACCGGGCGAGCAGATCACCAGCTGCCAGATCTACCCCGCCGCACCCTACCTGAGCCGAATGTGCGGCGACGACAAAGTGCAGGCGCGCCACCTCAGCCGCGCCGCCAACGCCTGCAACCAGAACCCGACCACGACGAGCAATCGCTTCGTGCACCTGGAGCAGTCGCGGGCGGTGCGCGACAAGCGAAGCCTGGTGCTGACGGCCCTGCAGAACGCCCTGCAGTGAACGAGCACGCTCAATTTTGCACCGAAAGCGCCTGCTCAGGCACAGGGCGCGGGTGCGAGCGCCATCAGGCGCACACGCCTTGACCCGATCCCTGCCCGCCGGCCCACTGTACGCGTAACATGGGTGCCGTCTTGCCTACGCCGCTGCCGAAAGACCTGGATCCGCGCGTTGCTGCCGCAGCCGGCGGTGACCGCGCAGCGGCGCAGGCGCTCTTGCTCGAGCTGTTGCCCCGGATCCGTAACCTCGTGCGCTATCTGGTGTTCGCCGACGCCGAGGTGGACGACATCGGGCAGCTGGTGCTGGTGGAGCTGCTGCGCTCGTTCGGCAACTATCGCGGCGAAGGCTCGCTGCGTTCCTGGGCCGACCGGATCACCATGCGCGTCACGTTTGCCCAGCTGCGGCGCAGGCGCGGCGAGCAGCGTCGACATCAAGCGGCGCTGCCCGACCTGCACGCCGTGCGCGCAGATCCGGAGCGACCCGACGAGTACGCGCTGCGTCGTGAGACAGTGCGCTGGCTCGATGCCTTGCCGGCCGAGCAACGCGAAGCGGTGGTGCTCCACCATGTGGCGGGCGTGCCCGTGCCCGAGCTGGCGGTGTTGGTCGGTGTGCCTTTCGAGACCGCACGCTCGCGCTTGCGCCTGGGCGTGGCGAAGCTGCGCGAGCAGGTCCAGCGGACACGAGGTGAGTCATGACCCGATCGGAGTTCGAGCTGGACGCGGAGCTGCAAGCACGGCTTGTGCTCGACGAGCGCCCTGGCCCCGCGCCGCGGCTCGCGAGCGCGCGCGCCCACTCGATGGTGGAGGCGGCGCTGCAAGCTTTTCCGGCAGCGCCAGTTCGCTCGCCCGTGCTCGGCAGCCTTTCCCGAGCCTTGGCCGTGGCGGCCGCGCTGCTGCTCGCGGTCGTGTTCGGTGCGGCCGCGGCGTTTTCCTATCACGCGCTCCAGGCGCGTCACGTGCACTCGCCGCCGCCAGACAAGCACGCAGCCCGAAGTCCAGTTGCGCCGCCGCTGGCTGCCGTCACCCCGCAATCCGTCGCCCCCGCGCCTACGGCGCTCCCCGTCGCGCCCGCGCCGAGCGACAACGCAGCGTTGCACAAGACCAACGCCCGCGCGCCCGAACCCGCTCTGCTCGCTCCGGACGATCTGCTGCAGACGGCCAATCGTCTACGTGCCGAGGGACGCTTTCGTGAAGCCGCCGAGACCTACGGCCTGGTGTACGAGCGCCATCCGCATGGGCTCTCGGCTTATGTCGCCGAGGTCGCGGCTGCATCCCTCGAGCTCGAACAGCTGGGAGGTCCAGCTCGCGCACGCCGCTTGTTCGAGCGCGCGATCGCGGCCGAGCCCGGTGGAGCGCTCGACATCGAGGCGCGCCAGGGACTGGCTCTGGCAGCACGTGATCTCGGCGACGCGCGGGCCGAGCTGGCCGCCCTGCAAGGCTTGATCAGCGCGCATCCGCGCAGCCCCGCGGCAGGGCGTGCGCGTCTGCGCGTGCGCGAGCTCGCCGCCAAGAGCGGGTATTGAAGCGTGCCTGTCATGCGTCTTGTCGTTCTCGCGCTCTGCTGGCTCGCCTGCTCGTGCGCCCAGACCGACATCATCGCGGTGGCGGCGAACCCGCTGTGCCTGCACGCCGTCGACTGTGAAGGCACGCATAGCTGTCCAGCCTCGCAGTGCGGTGCATCCGCCTCGAGCAGCGACCGCTGCGCGCTCGCCGCACTGCCGCTGCGCGTCGGCGATGGCTGCAGTGACAGCGCACCCAACCAATCCGCGTTCCGCTTCGGCGTGTGCAGCTGCACCGACTACGTGAGCACTGCCGGGCTGTCCATCGACGCCTGGGACAGCCGTACCGGTCGTGCGGCCTCCGCCGCGAGCGCGCTGGGCATCGACGGCTCGCTCGACCTCAAAGGTCAGCTCTCGGTCGATGGTTCGGTTCAGCTGACGGGTGAGCTCTCGAGCGTCACGGCGCAGAACGCGCAGATCACGGCCCTGGTGCTGTCGCATGCGCACCCGCCCTGCAACTGCAGCGCCGCAAACCAGCTCGACATAGAGGCCCTGGTCGCTGCGCGCGCCAGCGACAATGACGACGCCGCGCACGGGCTCGATCCCAGCCACCTCGACGGCTTCGCCGGTGTCACCACGCTCGACCTGCCGTGTGGCCGCTACTACCTGACTCGCGTCGCAGGCAGCGGCGACCTGCAGATCTCGGCGCACGGCAATGTGCAGCTGTTCGTTGCAGGAAACATGGAGCTCGATCGCTCGCTGGTGGTGCGGCCCGACCCGCTCGGCCGCTTCGAGCTCTTGGTGGCTGGCAACGTGCGCGTCGCAGCGGACTTGCAGCTCGGCACGCAGGTGGATGCGCCGCGCGCCAATCTCTACGTGGGAGGTCGCGGTACCATCGACCTCGGAGGCACGACCACGTTGGCTGGCGTGCTCTACGCGCCGCAGGCCGAGCTCGTGACACGCGCCGCGTTCACCAGCCATGGCGCGCTGTTCGTCCGACGCGTATCAGCGGGCGCGCAGCTCGATGTGCACTACGACGTGGCACTGGGGCAGCCCGTGGCCTGCGACCAAAGCGGCAAATCGGGCTGACGCGGCGCCGGCTCGCGCGCGCGGCCGGGCTCAGCGGCCCTTGAATTCGGGCTTGCGCTTCGCGAGGAACGCACGCACGCCCTCCGCGTAGTCCTCGCTGACGAAGCAGTCCATCACCGCAGCCACCGCGGCCGTGTGATCGCGCCGCGACTCGGGCTTGGCCAGCTCGACGGCTGCACGCTTGACCGCACGCAGCGTGAGCGGCGCGTTTTCGGCGATCATCAGCGCGATCTCGCGCACGCGCTTCTCGAGCTCAGCCTTGGGGAACACCTCGTTCAAGAGGCCCATGCGCAGCGCCTCGCTCGCATCGAAGCGTCGTGCCGTGAAGAACAGCTCCTTGGCGCGCGCCACGCCCAAAAGTTGAATCAGCGCTTCCACGCCCACCAACGGATAGCCGAGCCCCAGACGCGCCGCGGGCACGGCGAACACCGCGTCGTCCGCGGCGTAGCGCAAGTCTGCGCACACCGAGATCGCCACGCCCCCGCCGATGCAGAAGCCGTGGATCATCGAGATCACCGGCTTGTGCGCGGACGACAGCGCGGCGAACGCGGCCGTGTTGCTCGCGTCGTACGCCAGCGCAGCCTCGCCCATGCGCAGCTGCGTGAACTGCGAGATGTCCGCGCCCGAGACGAAGGCTTGCTCGCCTGCACCACGCAGCACGATCACACGCACTTGCGGATCTTCGTCCAGACTGCGGACGACCGCGGGGATGTCGAGCCACATCGCGTCGTCGAGCGCGTTGCGGCGCTCGAGGTGGTCCACGATGAGAAAGCCGATTGGCCCGTCTCTTTCGCCGCGTATGCGTCCGCTCATGGCGAGCGACTTTACAAGACCTGCACAGGCGGGTCGAGCGGCCGCTTCTCGCCCGCTTCGATACGCAGCGCAAGACGATTTTGCGGTGGTGTGAGCGGACAGAAAGCGTAGGGCGTGAAGGCGCACGGTGGGTTGAACGCCTGGTTGAAGTCGAGCAGCACGCGGCCGTCCTGTGGCATGGGCGCGTAGAGAAAGCGGCCCGCCCCGTAGCTTTGATCGCGGCTGGTCAGGTCCCAGAAGAGCACGAACAGGCGTTCGCCGTTGCCATCGATCACGGGGTCGAGACGATGCTCGACGCCGTCGAGCTCGAACACCGCAGCTCCAGGCGACACGTACGGCTCGACGCGGCCGCTCTCGTACGCGAGCTCGAGTGCTTTCACCGGCTCGTAGCGTTGCAGCTGCGCCACGATCCGAAAACGCGTGCTGATCGGGTAGTAGTCGAGGCCCGGGAAGCCCACGCGCGTGGCGCTCTGCGCATCACGGATCCGCACCGCGAGCTCACCCGCGCGCTGCATGACCTCGAGCGTGAGCGATCCCACGATCAGGCGGTCCGGTGCAGCGTGCGCGTCGGTGGTGAGCAGGACCGGCTCGTGCACCGCGCTCTGGTAGGCGTTACCTGCGCGGCGCACGGCCACCTGCGCGCCCTGCGCCGGCACGAAGCTCACCGCGCTGTCGCGAACGCGCAGCACGCCCAGGTGCGCGTCGGCCTTGCCCTGCGGCAGCTTCACATCGGCGTCGTCGTCGGTGCCCAGCGAATTGTCACCTTCGTGCAGCCAAACGCGGCCCGCGAGCGACAGCCAGCCGTCGGCGGCCGTCAGCCGCGACAGCCGCGCGCGGCGCCATGCGAGCACCAGAGCCTCGTGCGCCTGTGGCAGTAGGCTGTCGGGAAACGTCGTCGCTTTGATCATGCATTTGCCCTCGCGCGTGCCTCGCCGCGCGGCCTGCCAGTATGGCCCGGATCTACGACCGGCGTCGCGATCCGTGCGACACTGTGGGTCGCCAGATCGCAGGCCACGCGTGCTCGCCACGCGGCCTCGCTCGCACTCGAATGGGAGCTCCGCGTGTCCGAACCGATCCAGAAAGCTTCGGCGAGCCAAGCCAGCGCCGCCATGCACGGCCAGGCCGAGAACACCTCACGCAGCGCCGACGCACCCGAGCTCTCCGTGGTGGTGATCGCATACAACGAGGAGGCCTGCATCGATTCGGTGGTGAGCGAGCTGCGCGAGAAGCTCGACGTGGCAGGCGTGCGGCACCAGCTGGTACTGGTCGACGACGGGAGCCGCGACGCCACGCTCTCGCGCATGCGCACGCTGGCAGCCGAGGGTCCGCGCGTCGTGGTCGTGCCGCTCTGCCCCAATCGCGGCATCGGTGGCGCACTGCGTGCAGGCTTCGACGCGGCCACTGCGCGCTATGTCACGTGGGTTCCAGGTGACGGGCAGATCGCGCCCGAAGCCGTGCTCAAGCTGTACATGCAGCGCCTGCGCGCACCGATGCTAACGACCGTCTACCGAACGCGCGCCGACGCCTGGTACCGGCACGTGATCTCGCAGAGCCTCAACCGGCTGATCGAGCTGCGCACCGGACGCCGGGCCAAGAGCGGCGGCAACTACCTCTTCGAACGCGCACTGTGGCAAGCCCACGCGCCGCGCAGCGACGACTCGATGATGTTGAGCACCGCCTTCCGCCACAACTTGAAGTACGCGGAGGTCCCCATCGTGGAGATCGAAATCGATGCACGCGCTCGCGTGGCGGGTCACTCGAAGGTGCTCAACCCGCGAACCATCTTTCGCACCGTGGCCGCACTCTTGGCTCTTCGGGTCCGGCGTTGAAGGCACGATATGTTCCCGTTTGAGGACAGGCCGAGCGCCG
>DASVHQ010000064.1:0-13482 GCA_036382515.1 Polyangiales bacterium
CGCCGACGAGCGCGGCCGGCACCACGGGCGACAGCTGAGCGTTGCCAGCGAGCCAACCCAGAGAGTAGCGCGAGCGCGCAAGCACGAGCCCCTGGTCGGTGCGACCGAGTAGCTCGATCAGTTCTTGTGGACGCAGCGTGCCGCACGCGTTCTTGTCGTAGGCGGGCTCGATCGGCGACTTGTACAGCGCTCCATCGAAAGGTCCGCAGCGCAAGGGCGTGGGTTCCAGCACGACCTGCAGGCTGGGCGCGAGCGCCGGCAGTGTCTCCACGAAGCCCGCACGCTGCGCCGGGAGCAGGGTGCGTCCCTCGCGGTCCACCAGCTCGCCGCGAGTGACCTGCGGTAGCAGCTGACGGATGCGCTCGCGCACGTCGCCAGCAAGCACCAGCGGATCGGCCGCGACCGACAGGTCCTGCTGGCTGTAGAGCGCATGCCCGGGGCGGCGTCCGATCGTGGCGTCGTACTGCGCGATCTCGTCGGCGTCGAGCAGTGGTTCGTCGAGCTCGCTCTGGGTGTAGCGCGTGAGCCAATAGGCGAGGGTGTTCTGCTCCGCGCTCGTACCCGGCAGCAGCGCATCGGCCGGCGTACGCGCCGGGCACGTGGGCGCCCCTGTGTGGTTCGGCCCGGTGGGCTCGGGTGCGGCTTCGTGGTTGCAGCTCGCAAGCAAGAACGCGCAGAGCAACACGCTGCTGCACCAGGGCGCGCTGCGCGCGCTTCCGGCGATGGGCGAAGCCGGGCCCGCGGATAGCGGCGCGCTGCGGGCCGTGTGCGGAAAGCGGCGGTGATCGGGGGTGCTCAAGACGGTCGGCTCGGCGCAAGCATAGACAAAAAGCGCGCGTTGAGGCTGGCCGTCACATCGACTACACAGAAGTCCATGGGTATCGAGGCAGTCATCTTCGACCTCGGCGGCGTCGTGCTCGACTCCCCGCTTTCGGCTTTTGCCGAGTATGAGCACGAGCTGGGCTTGGCTCCGCATGCGCTCAGCCGCGCTGTGGTCGAGGCGGGCAGCGCCAGCGCGTGGGCACGCCTGGAGCGTGGCGAGCTGTCGATGGAGGAGTTCTATCTGGCGTTCGACGCCGAGAACCAGACCCGCGGCACACCCATCTCGGCCCGCACGCTGATGGCGCGGGTGGCCGACAACACGCAGCTGCGTCCCGCGGTGGTGACTGCGATCCGCACCATCCGCGCGGCGGGTCTCAAGACCGCCGCCCTCACCAACAGCTGGGTGTCTGCCGACCAGAACCAGAAGATCGACGCGCTGCGTGCCGAGTTCGACGTGTTCGTCGAGTCGGCACGCGAGGGCTTGCGCAAGCCGGACCCGCGCATCTACATGCTGGCGTGCACGCGACTGCGAAGCGCACCGAATCAGGTTGCCTTCCTCGACGACATCGGCCTGAACCTCAAGCCCGCGCGCGACTTGGGCATGACCACCATCAAGGTGGGTGACTACCGCGTCGCGCTGCAGGAGTTGGGCGAGCTGCTGGGGTTGGTGCTGGTCGCCCGCTGAAGCCGACCCCGCACAGCTGAACGCACACCGACGCGGGCCTGCGGACCGAGAACTGGCCGAGGCTGACGTTCTTGTCGACCCACTCGACGGCTGCGGTCCGGGCGTCAGTCGCGCGGCATGGGTGCGGCTACGTGCTTGCGTCGGGGTAGGTGATGACCGTGCGGCCTTGCGGGAAGCGCTGGGCGACGCGCGCCGCGATCGCAGGGACTTGCCCGTAGCTCGAGACCAGGATGGGCTCATCTCCGTCGCGCACGTCGTCGGGGGCAACGATGGGGATCCCGAGGATCGTTCGACCCCAGTAGCGAGCGTTTCCGTCGACGAAACCGACGATGTTCGCGCGCGCTCGGCAGGCCATTTTCGAGCGAGGCCCGCATGTCGGTGCACAGAGCACAGGAGCCGTAGCGCGCACACCGACGTGAACGCGCATCACAGCCAGTCGCTCGCTCGTCACTCCGTGTGCACCCCACTGGCGTTCACGCTCGGGCTTCGGCGACCAGCGTTGCATTGCGCGCCGAACCCCAGGTGCATCGATCGGCTCGGCACGCCGAGCCGGGAGATCCCCGGCTGGAGATCGATAAGCCCCCGCGTGTTGCGCGCGATCCCCGGCTCGGCAGCCGTGGTCACCATGGGGGATCGACTCTGCTGCGGTGGGGATCGACCTCGCCGACGCGGGGATCCACTCTGCCGAGCTGGGGATCTAGTCTCTCGGCCCCGGGATCCATCCTGCCGCGCTGGGGACGGCTGCTCCGCGGCGCAGGGAACCCCGGCTCTTGCCGGGGACCGTCAGTGCTGATCGCCGGGCGAAGTGGCCTTCGGTCTCAGTTTCTTGCAGGCCTCGTAGGCGCGCGCGCTCAGCTGCTTGGCGGCGTCGAGTTGGATGTTGCCGAACTCCGGCACCACCGCGTCGACTGCCTGCTTGGCGGCCTCGGCAGGGCTGCGGATAGCGGCCAGCACCGCGAGCGCCGCCGACAGCTTCGGCGCGAGATCTTGCTGCTTCTCCTTGGCCTCGGCGTTGCTTTGTCGCGTCCGCGCGCACTCGGCGTCGCGTGCGCAAGCGGAACTCTGGCTGGCCTGATACGCACGCATCCACGCGTTGCTGTTGCGATCGTAGCGGGCGCTGGCCTCATGTGCCGCCGCTTCCGCAAGCCGCGGCTCGATCTCCTTGATCAGCTTGGTCTCGGAGCTCACCTGCGATTCGCGCGCGTCGGTCGACTGCTTTTGCAGGTTCGTGAGTTGCGCTTGCCACGCCTGCTCTGCCGCGACCTGCGCCAGAGCGCATTTCTCTTCGGCTGACTTGCACGCGACTGCACCGACCAAGAGGCAGGCGCAGCTCGTCGCGATCAAGCCCGAGAAGCGTGCGCGTATCGCCGTCATCCGTTCGATGGATTCGCGGGCTTGCGTGTCAGCTGACGTCGTTCAGCACGTGGGCGAACTGCGAGACGCCGCTGTCGAGCACGATCTTGCCCGATCGGATCAGCTCCTCGATGGCGTACGGGCGCAGCGCCGACAGGCATTCGTCGAGCTCGGCCGTGGTGCCCATGAGCCGCAGGATCAGGGTGTCTTCCTCGTCGTTCACGACTTGAGACTCGAAGTTCTCGGCGATGCGCACGATGTCGGCGCGGTGGTCGCGGGCGGCACGCAGCTTGACCAGGGCGATCTCGACTTCGACGGGCGCCTTGTCACCGTGATCCGTCACGTAGACCACGTCGATCAGCTTGCCGAGTTGCTTGAGGATCTGGTCGACGTTCTGCGCGTCGCCGCGGCTGGTGATCGTCATGCGCGCGAAGCCTTCCTTCGCACCCGGGCTGACGGCCAAGCTCTCGATGTTGTAGCCGCGGCGCGCGAACACCAGCGCGATGCGTACGAGCACGCCGGGCTGGTCGCGCGTGACGATCGATACGGTGTGCAACGTGCCTGTTTGTCCGGCGCCGGTGATCATGTGCTGCCCTCGGGCTTCTCGAGCTTCTGCTTGGGACGCTCGACGATCATGTCGCGATACGCTGCGCCGGCGGGGATCATCGGGAACACGTTGTCTTCCTTCACCACCACGGCCTCGATCACGCAGGGCCCGGCATTGTACTTCATGGCCGCCTTGAGCACGCGGTCGACGTCGGTTGGCTTGCGGATGTAGAAGCCCTTCACGCCGTAGGCACCTGCGAGCTTCACGAAGTCGGGGTTCCCCTCGAGGTCGACGCCGCTCAGGCGGTTGTCGAAGAACAGCTCCTGCCACTGGCGAACCATGCCCAGGTAGTTGTTGTTGATGATCAGCACCTTGACGGGCAGCTTGTGGATGGCGGCCGTTGCGAGCTCGCACATCGTCATCTGGAAACCGCCGTCGCCGACCACGGTCCACACCGGTGTCTTGCGCTTGGCGAACTGCGCGCCGATGGCAGCCGGGAAGCCGAAGCCCATCGTGCCGGCGCCGCCCGACGACAGCCACTTGCGGTGGCCCTGCGTGCGTATGAACTGCGCGGCCCACATCTGGTGCTGTCCCACGTCCGTGGTGACGATGGCTTCGCCCTTGGTGAGATCGTTCAGGCGATCGAGCACGTGCTGCGCGCGCAGGGACTTGCCGCGCGTGGGGTACTTGAGCGGAAAGGCCTTGCGCCACTGCGCGCACTGCGCGAGCCACTCGTCGGTGTCGAGCCGCCCGACCAGCGGCAGCAAGTCTTCGACGACCAGGCGCGCGTCGCCGAGCAGCTGCACGTGGCTGGTCACGGTCTTGTTGAACTCGGCGGGATCGACGTCGATGTGGATGCGCGTGGCATTCGCGCAGAACTCCGAGACGCGGCCGGTGATGCGGTCGTCCCAGCGCGCGCCGATCGCCATGATCAGGTCGCAGTTTTCGACCGCCTTGTTGGCGTAGGCTGTGCCGTGCATGCCCAGCATGCCGAGGTGTTGCGGCAAGGTCTCGTCGACAGCGCCCTTGCCGAGCAGCGTGTTCACCACGGGCGCCTGCAGCTTCTCGGAGAGCTTGGTGACGGCTTCGCCCGCGCCGGAGATGACGGCGCCATGGCCCACGTACAGCACGGGGCGCTTGGACTTGGCGATCGCGCGCGCCGCGGCTTCGAGGACCTCGGGTGTTGCGCGACTGGGCACGGAGTAGCCGGGTATGCGCACGCGGTCGGGATCGGGCGCGGTGCACTCGGCGGAGGTCACGTCTTTTGGCAGGTCGATCAGGATCGGCCCGGGACGACCGCTGTTCGCGAGGTAGAACGCCTCGTGAACGATGCGCGGGATGTCGTTGGTGCGCGTGACGAGGTAGCTGTGCTTGACGACGGGGTAGGTGATGCCCGTGACGTCGGCTTCCTGGAACGCATCCTTGCCGAGGCTCGAGCTCACGGTTTGGCCTGTGAGCACGATCATGGGCACCGAGTCCATCATGGCGGTGAGCAGCCCGGTGACGGTGTTCGTTGCGCCAGGGCCCGAGGTGACCAGCACCACGCCGGGCTTGCCAGTCGCGCGCGCGTAGCCGTCGGCCATGTGCGTTGCGCCTTGCTCGTGGCGCGTGAGGATGAGCTTGATCTTCGAGTCGACCAGCGCGTCGAAGATGGGCATCGCAGCGCCGCCGGACAGGCCGAAGATGTATTCGACCCCGTGCGCTTCCAGGCAGCGCACCAGGCGCTCGGCCCCGGTCGGGACCTTGGCGGGCAGCTTAGGCTTGGCCGCTCGCCGTGTGACGTTCGCTGCTGCCGCGCCCGAGGGCGAAGAGCTCTTCATACGCATCTTTTGACCGTCCATCCGCACTGACCTCGCCGCCGGGTCGCGGACGACTGCGCACACGCCGCCGCGGCCTTGCGCGTCCCGACAGGTGTGGCCAAGCATGCCACCAGCCCGCGAATTGTCCAGGGAATGCGGGCGTTGCGGCGCCTTGTGTCGCGCCCTCAGTTGAGCACGTGAGGCGCCGCGAGCACGAAGGCCGGGATCTCCACCTGGAAGTGGTCTCCCTCGCCGCGCACCATCTCGTAGGAGCCGTGCATGGTGCCGTGCGGCGCGGACAGTACGCAGCCGCTCGAGTACTCGAAGCCCTCGCCTGGCCGGATCACCGGTTGTTCGCCCACGACACCGGGCCCACGCACTTCTTCGCGCCGGCCGCTGCCGTGCAGGATGTGCCAGTGGCGGCTCTTGAGCTGCACGGTGGTCTCCGACTCGTTGGAGATCTGCACCGTGTACGAGAAGACGTAGCGACGCGCGCTCGTGCTCGAGTGCTGGGGCAGGAACTCGCTCTTCACTTCGACGCGGACACCGTGTGTGACGGCAAAGACCATGGCTCAGCCTGTTAGCGCAGGCTGCCGGCCGCTGCAACCGAGCCTTCGGGCCCCATGGCCAAAGCCGCCCGTTGACACCACTTGCCAAGGACGCCTAAGTGTCTGTTGAATCTGTCCCCGATCCGTAGGCCCCACGGGTCGGGGGAGCAGGGCCGGATGCCGCAAACAACCGAGATTCGCCACGTCCTTCTGGGTCGGACCGACGACGAGATCGTCGAGTGGGTGCGAAGCGTCGGCGGGTCCAACGAATTGCTCGAGCAAGCCTTTTTGGGCATGAAAGAAGCGTTTCATGCCGACCGCGCCGCGGGGCAGAGCGCACTGATCCGCTGGGACATCGCTACCCCCGAAGGTCGCGTGGCCACCTACGAGGTCGAGGTCGCCGATGGCGAATGCACCGTGAGTCACGGCGCGCATGGCAATGCCCGCGTCGTGCTCGCCATGCCGCTGGCCGACTTTCTGCGCCTGGTGACGGGGTGCCTCGATGGCCTGCAGGCGTACGAGGCAGGCAAGCTGCGCGTGACTGGCGACCTCAGCCTGGCTCGCATGTTGACCGAGTGGTTTCAGGAGACGCACTGACCGATGACCAATCCGTCCGGGGCCTCATCGCGCGCACTGGGCCAGCGCCTGCTCCACGTGGGTCGATCGATGTGTTGCTGCGCGTTCTTCGCCGTCGGCGTCACCGCCTGTTCCACCAGCGGCCGGCTGGCGCGTGGCGGCTCCGGTGACCTCGACGGCGGTGTCGACACTGCGGCGGCCGCCGGGGCGATCATCGGCGGCGCCTGCAAGAAGAGCGCGGATTGCCCCAAGGGCACGCTCTGCGACGTGCCGATTCCAAACTCTGTGACTGTCCGCGGGGCGCCGGGCGGGAAGGTGGAGTTCCCGCTCTTCCCCGGCGGCTCGTGCACGCCGCACCCCATCGCTCCGTACGCGCCCGACGGCGGGACGTCGTGCGATCCGTTGCAAGCCGCGTCGCAGTCCGGCTGCGGCAAGAACGGCGTGTGCGTCGTCGACACGGTCGGCGGTAACACGCTGGTCGACTGCCGGGTGCAATGCACGCCGAGCAACCAGGCGAGCGGCTGCGCTCGCAGCGGCTACACTTGCGACTTCGGGATCCACGCTTGCGTCGAGGGCTGCCAGTCCGACGCGGAATGTCGCCTGGTATCGGTCGACAACACCGGCGACGGCGTCGCCGACGCCCTCAGCTACGACCCTACCTCGAAAGCCGTTTGCGACGCGAAGACCGGTCGTTGCGGCCACACCGGAACCGGTGGCAGCACAGGCACGACCTGCAAGCGCCAGGACGACTGCGAACCCGACGGCACGTGCATCGCCCCGCTCTCCACGCTGGCCGGCCTGCACTTCCCGGGTGGCTTCTGCACCAAGTTCGGCTGCGACGTCGCAGGTCGCAGTTGCCCGGGCAGCAAGGTCGTATGTGAGTCGCTGCGGCCCTGGAATGGGTCGAGCAGCAGCGCGCCCGCCTGCCTCTCCAGCTGCACGGTCGGGGCCGAGCCGAGCGCGCAGCGTCTTGGCGTTGCCGGCCACGGCACGGACTGCCGCACGGGCTATCGCTGTCACTACAACGGCGGCCTGGATGCGACCGACGGCGTGTGCGTCGGCGGCAACTACAACGCCGTGACCAAGAACAACGTGGGGGCCGGCTGCAAGACCGATGACGAGTGCTACTCGCCCTTCGGTTTCGGCCGCTGCCTCACGCTGGCAGTAGGCATCGTGAGCGGTTCCAGCGGCGTGTGCGCCATCATGGATTGCGCGGCACCCGGGCTGCCGGCGGACGTCTGCGGCACCCACAACGAGTGCATCGGGCTGAGCGGCGATCTCACGTTCTGCGTGCACGACTGCAGCACGGCCGCCGACTGCGCCGCCGGCGACGCCTGCGCGGACGACGACGGCGACCCGGCCACCGTGACGATTTGCTACCCGGCGTGCAGCGCAGACAAGGAATGCCGGGCCGGCAAGGAGACCTGCTCCATCCCCAGCGGGGCCACGCGCGGCCAGTGCGTCGCCAAGTAGTAAGGTGGCCGCTTCGTCACCTGGGAGTTGCAAGGCTGGGCCGGGGCGGGTAAGAAGGCGGGCCCATTCAAGGAGCCGCCATGTACCTGTGGTCCACACGCTCGTCTCGCATCAAGAATCGCAAGCGCTCAAACCGCTTCCGCGCCAAGCTCAAAGCCAAGAATCGCCGCCGTATCAACCGCATGGCGGGCCGCAGTCAGGGCCTCCGCCGCTCGAAGACACGCTGATCTTGGGGCTGAGCCGGCTGCGGGGCCGGCTGCGGGGCCGGCTGCGGAGCCGGCTGCAGAACTGGCTGCAGAACTGGCTACTGACTCTTCGGGGGTGCTGGGGGGCGCATGCTCTCCAGCACGTACTGCTTGGCCAGCGAGGCGCTCGACTGGGCGATGATTCGGTCGGCCACGCGTAGCCGGCGGCCGAGTTCGCGCGCGATGTTGACCATCAGCCTGGCGTAGTGAGCGACGTCCCGGTCCTGGATCAAGCGCGCCACGTCGTGCGCGGTCAGAGAGAGCAGCATGCTGGGCGCGAGCGCTCGCACGCTGGCCGAGCGGGGTTGTACGTCGAGGATCGCCATCTCGCCGACCCAGTCGCCCGGGCCGAGCAGAGCCAGGCGCACGTCGGCGCGGTCGCCGACGCCGTGGGTGAGCACCTCGAGCTCGCCGTTCACGACGACGAACATCTGCGGCGCGATTTCGCCTTCTGAGATCAAGACCTCGCCCGGGTTTACCACTCTGGGGGGCAGCTCACGCACAAGCGTCTGCAACACATCGTCCGCGAAACCATGGAACAAGCGGTTCTCGCGCAGCATGTCGACGGTGATCTTGGGTAGGTGGCCCCTGTGATCGCTCATGATGGTCTTGCCCCGGTCGCGAAAGCTTAGCACCCCGGCGCCCGAAGCGAAGCCCGTTCGTCAGCGCACGGCAGCCTGGCCCAAACAGTCCTGCCCGAGCACCGCGTTGTCGATGAGCCGCGTCGCGCCGAGGCGTGCCGCCACCAGCATGACGCTGCTGTCGGAGGCGAGCGCGCCTGGAGCCTCCAGGTCTTCGGCGCCGGCGATCGTGATGTAGTCGATACTGCTGAAAGCGGCCGCGATCGGCTCACGGGCTAGCGCCTCGAGCGTCGTCACCCGGCGCTCCCCCCGCTGGAAGGCCGTGCTCGCGGCGTGCAAGCCGGCGTAGATCGCCGTCGCGCGCGCGCGCTCGTCCGGGCCGAGATAACGGTTGCGCGACGACATCGCCAGGCCGTCGACCTCGCGCATGATCGGGCAGCCCAACACGCGCACGGGCATGTCGAGGTCTTTGACCATGCGCTCGAGCGTGCGCCACTGCTGGTAGTCCTTGCGTCCGAACGCCGCGACACATGGTCCAGTGGCGTTGAACAGCTTGGCCACCACGGTGGTGACCCCGCGGAAGTGCGTGGGGCGCGCGGCTCCCTCGAGCGGCTGGGTGATGCGCTCGACCGCGACATGTGTCTGAAAGCCCGTCGGGTACATCTGCTCGGGCGACGGTGCGTAGACCAGATCGACGCCGTGCTTCTCGCAGAGCGCGAGATCGCTGTCGAGCGTGCGTGGGTACTTCGAGAAGTCTTCCTTGGGCCCGAACTGCAGCGGGTTGACGAACACGCTCAGCACCACGCGCGTCGCGCCCGCTGCGCGCACGGCGTTCACGAGCGACATGTGGCCGTCGTGCAGCGCTCCCATCGTGGGCACCAGGCCAACGCGCAGCCCCTGGGCGCGCAGCGCGTCGGTGGCCGTCGCGAGCTCGCGCGGCGCATGCACGAGCTCGACCATCAGTGGACTGGCTCGCTGCTCTTGGCCTGCAACGGTTCGTTGTTGCTGGCCGAAGGGTTGTTGCTCGCGCCGAAGCTGTGCTCCGCTGCGGGGAAGCTACCCTCGCGCACTTCGCTCACGTACGTGCGCATGGCGGCGACGCCGCGCTCGTAGAAGGTCTCGTAGCGCTTCACGAAGCGCGGCAGCCGATCGGCAGCGAGGCCCAGTAGGTCGTAGCAGACCAGCACCTGACCGTCGCAGCCCGCGCCGGCGCCGATACCGATCGTGGGGATCGGCAACTGTTTGGTGATGCGCGCTGCCAGCGGCGCCGGAATGCCTTCGAGCACGACGGCGTAGGCGCCCGCGTCGGCCACGGCCTTGGCGTCTTGCACGACGGCCTCCGCTTCGTCGGCGTCCTTGCCCTGCACCTTGAAGCCGCCCATGGCGTGCACGCTCTGCGGTTTGAGTCCCACGTGGCCCATCACGGGAATGCCCGTGGACACCAGACGCCGGATGGTGGCTGCCATCTCCACGCCGCCTTCGAGCTTCACCGCGTGCATGTTCCCCTCGGCGAGGAAGCGCCCGGCATTTTGCAGCGCTTGCTCGGGCGAGATCTGGTAGCTCATGAACGGCATGTCGCCGATCAGGTGTGCGTGCGTGCTGCCGCGCGAGACGGCGCGTGCGTGGTAGATCATTTCGTCGAGCGTCACGGGCAAGGTCGTGTCGAGGCCCTGTACCACCATGCCAAGCGAATCGCCGACCAACAGAATGTCGGCACCACCTTCATCCAGCATGCGCGCGAAGGTCGCGTCGTACGCAGTCGTCATGACGATGCGCTCGCCGCGCGTCGCCATCGTTCGCAGCGTGTGCACCGTGACGCGTGAAGCCACAGCCGTGGAGTGCTTGGACACGTGACAACCTGTTCGTTCCAGTCGCGGCCGAGGAAGCTCCCGGTCCACGCTTTCGCGGTGCCCACACTTTAGCACATGCCGCGTGGCGTCGCGCGGGGGTCGTGCCGCCGTCAAAATTAGCGGGTTATGACGGCTACTTAGCTCGCCGGGCCCGGAGCTCTGCGACGACGCTCGCTTGGGCTGCTGGGTCCAGGTGGGCGGCGAGGGCCGGAAAGATGCGTTCCTCTTCGCGTGCGAGGTGCGTGTCGAAGTGCTCGCGCAGCTTGGATGCAACCTCGCGCAGCGCTTGCGCGAGTTCCGCGTGGCGCTGTGGCTCGTCGCGCAGCGCGTTGGCCAGTGCGATCAAGTCGGCGACCACGGGTTGGTGCTCCTGATGTTCCTCGCACATTTCCGCAAGTTCGTCGTCGAGCTCGGGATCGAGCCCACGCAGGCGTGGCAGCAGCGAGTCCTCCTCGTCGCGCGCGTGCAGCGGTAGCGCCCGCTCGAAGTAGTCCGCGATGCGCGAGGCGGCGTCGCGGACTTCGTCTTCGGGTGCGGCGCTGAGCTCGCCCAGGCGCAGCGCGAGCGCGGTGAACGCGCGGATGCGTGCATGGCACTCGAGCAAGAGGTCGACGAGCTCTTGCTTCGTGGGCCTGCGGCCGATCTTCGTCAACATGCGTGCCTCCAGTCTGGCGCCACGCACAGCGGCGGGCCTGGGTCGTCCCATCGAAGCGCTGACGCGGTGCGACGACGCGCGCCACATGTATACCGGCGGTTCTCGGCTGTATACGCGAGTATACGATCGCTCGCGTGCAGCCGTGGCAAAGCGTCGCACCCCCTGCCATGCGCGTGCGCGACCCCGGCACGGTCCTTGCGATTGCTCCTCGCCCGTGACCCAGGAAACGATCGACTGGCAGCGCGCATCGCGAGTCCCGAGGCGGGCCGCCTGCTTGCCGCTCACGGCGGCATCGTCCGGACGGGAGCGGTCGATCGGCCGCTGTGTTCGGTGCGCGCGCGCACTTGGCGCGTCACGGAAGCTTGGCACGACCCAGCGCACGCGTATGGCCAACGTCGCCTGTCGCGCGCGGGGGCACGCGTGCGAATACAAACGATCCGAAACCACGACGCGGACGTGCGCCCCGCACGCCCCGCGTTCACAGGAGCTTCGCGTATGATCAACGTTCGATACTGCTTCGCGCTCGCACTGCTTGGCCTCGTCGCCTGCAACGGCGCAGCGGCGCCTGCCGCGACCGAGGCACCCGCCGCCGCAGCACCTGCGCCGCCGCCAGCTGCAGCGCCTGCACCGCAGCACGACGACACCCCACCACTCGATCCGAAGAACATCGTGAGCATCGCGATCGGCTCGAAGGATCACACGACGCTGGTCGCCGCGCTCAAAGCAGCCGATTACGTGACGGCAGTCTCGAACCCCGGCCCGCTGACGGTGTTTGCACCGACCAACGAAGCGTTCGCCAAGCTGCCTGCGGGCACGGTCGAGAACCTGGTGAGGCCCGAGCAGCAGTCGGCGTTGCAGAACATCCTCAAGTACCACTGCATGACCTCGGCTTATCCCACGACCATGCTCAAGGACGGCATGGTGCTCGGCATGGCCAACGGCAGTAAGGCGACGATCCACGTCAAAGATGGCAAGTTCTCGATCAACGATGCCAACATCATCGCGTCGATCCCGGCCTCCAACGGCATCATCCACGTGATCGACGGCGTGCTCTTGCCGCCCGCCAAGTAGCCCGCGGACGGCTGCGCCGCGCATCCAGTGAGCGCTGCCGCCGTTGGCGGCGATTGTGTAAGGCCCGCTACCGTCGCGCTGAGAACAACCGTCGTTTTTCAGCTCGACGATCGGTCGTTTCGCGGCCAGGCGTGGTCATGCTGTGCTCGGGTGCGCTGCGGGCCGGTCTGGCCGCGACGCACTTCGTGCGTCCGGCATCGCCTGCGGGCGCTGGACATCCTCACGACCTGCTCTGCCTCAATGCCAGTCTCTGGATTGTGACCGCAGAGGGCGTGGCACGACAGTTGCGTACTCCCGGCCAGGACGAACCTCGACTCGTCCGCGTCGGGAGCCAGCAGCCCAGCATTTCCTTTCCGCAATCCAACGACGTGTCTCAGGAGACCATCATGTGCACAACCATCCCGCGTTCAGCAGCGCGTTATCTTGCCGTGCTCGTCGCACTCGCGACGGCCGGCTGTGAAAACAAGGCCGAGCAGGCGCAACAAGCGCCGCCGCCCGCAGCCACCGGCGCCCTGGGCGCATCCGGCTCCATCAAGGACTTGATGGCCGCCCGCAACCTCAGCGAAGCCGATGTCGAGGCCGCGCTGAAGACGTATCAACCGACCGGTCACAAGGACGAGTACCTGATCTTCGCGTCGGGCGGTCAGGCTGGTCAGGTGCTGGTGATGGGTGTGCCTTCGATGCGCCTACTCAAGGTCATTGGCGTGTTCTCGCCCGAGCCCTGGCAAGGGTACGGCTACGGCGGTGAGAGCAACAAGGTGATCGCAGGCGGCGCCCAGAGCGGCCATCGCATCACCTGGGGTGACATGCATCACCCGAACTTGTCCGAGACCGCCGGCGACTACGACGGGCAGTTCTTGTTCGTCAACGACAAGTCCAACGGCCGCGTCGCCGTGATCGACCTCAAAGACTTCATGACGAAGCAGATCGTGGCGAATCCGCTGGTCGGCAGCGACCACGGCGGTGCGTTCGTCGATCCGAACACGAACTACATCATCGAGACCAGCCAGTACCCGACGCCGCTGGGCCGTGAGTACGCGCCGCTCGACCAGTACAAGGGCAAGTATCGCGGCCTCGCGATGTTCTGGAAGTTCGACCGCAAGGCCGGCCGCATCGACGTCGCCAAGAGCTGGGGGATCGAGCTGCCGCCCTACACGCAGGACCTCGCGGACGCGGGCAAGCTGGGTAGCGACGGCTGGGCGTTCATCAACTCGTTCAACACCGAGATGGCGACGGGCGGCACGCTGCAAGGCAAGCCGGCGATCGAATCCGGTGCT
>DASVHQ010000065.1:0-23298 GCA_036382515.1 Polyangiales bacterium
TCCGCGATGGCCCACGGCCACGACCCCGACCCGCAAAAAGCCTTGCAGATCGCCGTGGCCGCCATGACCGCCAGCCTCACGCTCGACGCCGAACGCTCGACGCTGTACTATGATTTGGTGCTGGTCTCGCTCAGCGAGGCCACCCGCAAGAGGCTGCAATCCATGGACCCGGCGAAGTACGAATTTCAAAGCGAGTTTGCCAAACGCTACCTCTCCCAGGGGCGCGCCGAGGGTGAAGCCAGGGGTGAAGCCAGGGGCGAGACCAAGGTGCTGCTCAAGCAGCTGACGCTCAAGTTCGGGCCACTTCCGGCCGGCATCATCGACCAGGTGCAGAGCGCTCCCACCCAGCAGCTGGAGCTGTGGGCCGAGCGCATTCTCAGCGCCAAGACCCTCGGCGAAGTGCTCGGCTAGCTCCAAATGTCCTGGCGCACAAACCGCCCGCAGCGCGCGTGCTAGCCACGCGCCGCTGTGCCCGCCGTTGCCGCATCCTCTGGTCGCCGCTCCTACGATCACCGCCTGCGCCTGTTGGTCGCGCAGGGCGGCCGTGATGCCACACGCAGCCTTCGACGGCCAGGAGAGTGCCGCGAGCGGCCGAGCAGGCGGGGCAGGGTGTGCCAGCTCTTCGATGTACGCTGCGACGTGCGGAGCACGCACGCGCTCGAGCGGCAACCTGTGCTCCATACACCAGTGCGCGAAGCGTGCGACTGCACGGTGGTACGCGCGTCGCGTGTGCGGGTTGCGGATGTTGGCCGTGAGAAACTCGATCGTCCGCGCCGCGCTCGCCCGTCCAGACGGCGAGAGAAGGCGGGACGTCAATTGCAACGGACGAGGATCGCGAGAGAGCAGTCTTTGCCGCGGCTGCGTCGTGGATGATGTCGGTCGTCATCGCGTTACGCGTCCTCGATATGGTTCTCCGGGAGCATGCGCTCGTGCAGCACGCGCACGACTTCGACGATTTCAGCGTCGACCACGCGATAGAAGATCACGAGGCTTGCTTCCGGGCACCGCCGCTAGCCCGGCTGCATGTCATCGGACGCGGTGCCCATGTCGGGGTTTTCGGCGAGCATGTGGAAGCGGTCATCGAGCTCCGCCAGGTAGCGGCGGTACTGCGCTTCGCCCCAGCGCCCGCGTGTGTACCGACCGATCTCGATCAGGTCGTTTTCTGCAGCGTTGGTGAGTCGAAAGCTCGGCATCGTTCCATCACGGGGTGTTGTCGATCTTCTTGAGCACGCGCTTCCGCGAGTAGCCTTCCGCGATGCCGCTGCGCTCGCCTTCCTGCAGCGCCGCGCGCAGTGCCGCGAGCTTCGTCTCGCGCTCCTCGAGCATGCGCAGCCCGGCGCGGATCACTTCGCTGGCGGAGCCAAACCGCCCGGCGCTGATCTGCGTGCTGATGAACTGATCGAAATGCTCACCGATCGTGATGCTCGTGTTTTTCGACATGGGAACTCCTCCACTAACGCGATACCAACAGATACCATATATTGGTATCGAACGTCGGTCGGGAAATTCTGCGCCGCGGCGTCCGTGCCGCAGCATACGAAGGCGCGCGCCGACTTGCCCCTGAAGGGGGCCTCGGCCGCTGGCAGGTCTCGGCTTGCGCCGGGCCTTGCGCAAAAGTCAGTCGCCAAGGTCGTCGTCGCCGTATGTCGGCTCGTCCGGCAGCGCATGGAGCGTCTACTTCACCAACGGCAGCTCTAACCACAACGTCACCACGTACACGTACCGTGTCCGGTGTGTTTGTTGAGGACGGGGTGGCGTCGTCAGATTGACTTGTTTCTTTGTCTTGCGCGCCAAAGGCACGCGTCGCGGGGCCTCCGATGGACGCGGCGCGCTCCGCCCGCTCTACTGACCGACGGTTCCCGGGCACGGCCGTGATCGCCGAGCACGAGCGACGACGTATGAGGAACCCGAACCAGGGTTGTGGAACCGGGTAGCATCGTGGCACGCGGCTCCGGGAGCTGACCCAGCGCTGGCTCGCCGAGAATGGGCATGCCAAGCTGCGCAGGATGGGTGAGGCAGCCTTCAAACGAGCGCAGTACGCGGATCTGCTTGGGCTTCCGCCGAATCAGGTGGGCGAGATCATTGATGGTGTCCTGTATGCGCAGCCCAGGCCGGCGATGCGCCACGCGCTGGCCACGAGCGTCCTCGGAGCCGAACTCGGACCGGCGTTTGGTCGCGGCCGAGGTGGCCCTGGAGGCTGGGTCATCCTCGACGAGCCGGAGCTCCACCTCGGCTCGGAGCCGGACATCCTCGTCCCTGACCTCGCAGGTTGGCGTCGTGAGCGCATGCCCGAGCTGCCGGACGCGGCCTTTCTCACGCTATCTCCCGACTGGGTCTGCGAAGTGTTGTCCGCCTCCACACACAAGCTCGACCGCAGCAAGAAGCTCCCCGTGTATCAGCGAGAACGGGTCGCGCACGTATGGCTCATCGATCCCGTCGCGCGAACCCTCGAGATCTTCCGGCTCGATGGCGACAGCTATCGTTGGATCGTCACCCACGCGGATGACGAGACTTGCCGCGCCGAACCCTTCGACGCCATCGAACTCGAGCTCGGCGCCCTCTGGCGGCTCTGAGTGACGAGGGAGCGGTCTTCAGTCGCGGAGCTCACTGCAGCTGGAGCGAAACAGCGAGTCCTGCCTACCCAGCGCGTGTTCCCGCGCGTGTTCCCGTCGTGGGAACGTGCTAGCCATTAGGATGAATGCGGATCTTCAACCTCGGCACTCTGAACGCGTGGCGGCAGAAATACCCCGACGCCGATCAGCCGACGCCGCCACGATTTGACACGGTGAGCTATGGCCTCCATCGCGACGGAGCATACCCATGAACATCAAACCCATTCGGACACCCGCGGACTACGCCAAAGCGCTGAAGGAAGTCGAAGCGCGCTGGGAAACCGACTTCCCCAAAGGCAGTCCCGAAGGTGAGCGCTACGAGGTGCTTCTCACGCTGGTGGAGGCGTACGAAGAGAAGAACTTTCCCGTGCCGGATCCAGATCCGATCGAGGCCATCAAGATCCGCATGGGAGACAAGGGTCTGGAGAACAAAGATCTCCTGCCGATCTTTGGCACGCGCAGTCGCGTGTACGAAGTGCTCAACAAGATCCGAGGTCTCAGCGTGGAGCATATCCGACAGCTGCACAGGCGTTTAGACATCCCCTCGGACATCTTGCTCAAGAAGTACAAGCTCAAAGGGGTAGCCAAGAAGAGCAGCAGGAAGTCTCAGCGGAAGGCTGCGTAGGGCCACGAGTCCGGCCCCTGGTTACTGGTGCAGGCCGCATCCGGGGCGCGTCGGCGCACGACGCTCTCAACGGGTGCTGTCAGCGTCGGCGTGTTCGGTGCGCGGCATCAACGCTCGCGCGAGCCACGACAGCGCGGCGGGACGACCTGAAGGGATGGTTGTTTTTGCCATCTCGAAATGGCAGTGTCTTCCATATGAAGAAGACTCTGTTCATCGACGACAGCCTGCTCGCGGATGCAAAAGCAGCGTGTGATGCAACAACGGATACTGACACCATCCGTCTGGGGCTCGAAGCCCTGGTCCGACACGCGGCGCATCAACGCCTGCGTGCACTTCGTGGCTCCGAGCCGCGCGCGCGCGACGTTTCTCGCCGTCGCAAGAAGCCCGCGGTCAAGCGCAAGGCTGCCTGATGGTGCTGGTCGACACGTCTGTGTGGATCCGGTTTCTTGCCGGTCGCGAGCCTTTCGCGAGTGGGCTCGACCAACTCCTGGATCGCGACGAGGTCTTGGCCCACGATCTCGTGCAAGGTGAGCTGCTGATCGGCGATCGCGGCGGGCGACCCGCTCTTCTCGCGAGCTACCAGAAGATGCTTCGAGCGCCCACGCTTTCTCACCAAGATGTCGTGGTGCTCGTTCGATCTCGCAAGCTCAATGGCCGCGGAATCGGCTGGGTCGACGCGCACCTGCTGGCCTCTGCGCTCGTCGCGCGCGCGCCGCTGTGGACCGCGGATTTGCCTCTCTCAACGATCGCGGCCGAGCTGCGCGTTAGCTACGGGTAGCCGTGGAGCAAGCCGAAGAGGCCGGTGGGCTGCCGAGCTTCGACGACCTCGTCGCAGCTTGCGCATCACTCACCGCCCAGGTAGAGCAGCGCCGACATCAGGATTCCTCAGTGATTTCCTGCGTGCCGCAACTGCGGACGCCAAAGTGCGGAAGGTCCTGATTCGTAGCGGTGCGGCCGATTAGCGACAGCGGCCGGCCGCGTATACGGGACGCATGGCCGATCGCCCAGCTGGCGAGCCTTGGCTCGACGTGTGGCCTGCCTGGCGCCGCGGCCTTGTCGCCACGGCCGAGAGATCGGAGCCACCTCGATCGCTCAGCCGCCGCGCTTGTGCATCTCGAGCCGCGGGTTGGCGAGCAGCGCTTCGGCGCTCACCAGCGGTCCGCGGTCCGCGAGAGCCAGCCGTTGCTCCGCGCCGCGGTCGGTGCGCTGGCTCCAGCGCCGCTCCACGCTCTGGCGCAGCGCGGCGTCATCCGGGTTGCCGCGCAACAGCGCCCGCAGATCGAGACCGTGCTGCGCATACAGGCAGGTGAAGAGCGTGCCATCCGCGGTCATGCGCGCGCGATCGCAGCGCGAACAGAAGGGCTGCGTGGTGGAGGAGATCACGCCCATCACGAAACCGTCCGGCAGCTGGAACCGATCACTGGGCGAGCCGTCGCGATTGTGCAGCTGACGCAGTGGCCCGTGCACGGCTTGCACGCGCGCCAATATCTCGGTCCGCGGCACGACCAGGGCCGGGCTCCAGTCCACCGCGCCGCCGACGTCCATGTACTCGATGAAGCGCGGTTCGATGGCGCGCTCGCGAGCGAAGGCGATCAAGTCGTTGATCTCATCCTCGTTGTAGCCACGCATGACCACGGTGTTCAGCTTCATGCGTGTGAAACCGGCGTGGATCGCGGCATCGAAGCCCGCGAGCACGCGCAACAGACCGTCGCGGCTGGCGATGCGCACGAAGCGGTCGGCCTGCAACGTGTCGAGGCTCACGGTGACGCCCTGCAGGCCCGCGGCGTGCAGCGCATGTGCCTGTTCTGCGAGCAGGATCCCGTTGGTGGTGAGCGCCACGCTGCGGATGCCCTCGATCGCAGCCAGCTGCTCGACCAGCACGTGCAATTCACGCCGCAGCAGGGGCTCGCCGCCCGTCAGGCGCAGGCGCTCGACCCCGAGGCTCGCGAGCACGCGCGTGCAGCGCGCGATCTCTTCGAAGTCGAGCAGGCTTGCGGACGGCATCCACGTGTAGTGCTCGCGCGGCATGCAGTAGCGGCAACGCAGGTTGCAGCGGTCGGTGACCGAGATGCGCAGCTTGCCGAGCCCGCGGCCGTGCACATCCGTCGGGCGCGGGGTCAGGGGGTGCCGCGGCAGGGCTCGCTCCACCGCACGTATATGCAGCAGCCGGCGCGCCAGCGCCAGATGCAAGCATCGGTGAGGCCGCCCGGCGCTCGCTCTTTTGACGCCTTCGTCGAAGAGCGCCGTGGCCGGCCGAGCTTTCAGCTGCCGGGTGCACACGCGGCGCTCACGCTCAGGCCCGCGAGCACCAAGGCCAGCGCAGCGCGCTGCCGGCAGCGCTCGCGCGCAGCCTTCGTCCACCGAACAAGCCCGTACGGACGCGACGATCTTCTCATCGGCTGACCTCGATCTCCGGCTGTGGCCCACCGCCGTGGCGCGGGATACTCCGGGCAAGGCAGCGGACGGCACGGCTATCATGCCTGCGTCCGGCCGATCCCACGCTTGACCGAGTTCCATCCGCGCGCGGACGCTGTGCACTGACGTGGTTTGCCACTCGTCGCCTCCGGGATTAACGTATTCGCATGCTGTGGCGAGTGAATTGCTGGGAATTCAAGAACTGCGGCAGGGAGCCTGGCGGCAAGGCCGAAGGCGCACTCGGCGGATGCCCGGCGGCTTGCGCGCAAGAGCTCGACGGCATCAACCACGGTTGCAACGGCGGCCGAGTCTGCTGGGGCATCGCGGGCACGCTCTGTGGTGGCGCCGAACAAGGCACCTTCGCCATGAAGTTCGGCACCTGCATCCAGTGCGACTTCTACAAGCGCGTCGTGAAGGAAGAAGGGCGAGCCATCGCCTCGGCCTCTACCGTGCAGCAGATCCGTGACGAGGCGCAGCCACTTCCGAAGTGACCGCCCACGCGAGCTGCTCGTTCCGTACCGCCGCACAGGCCACACGCACTGCGGCCTGCGCAGCGTTGGCGCAGGTGGCGCGCCACTCTACTGACAGGGCTTCTCGTTCTCCGACTTGCGCGGGTCCGGCCAACTTGAGGAAACGTCCACTGCCTGCAGGAGGCTTGCTGTTCTGCGCCCGGTTGCGACGCTGGCGCGAAACGCAACGCGCGCAGGCCTGCACCCCCCATGCTAGATCTGCTGCGTGGCACGGCCCGACCCGACACCGCGTGACCGAGACTGGCTTTTGTGGGTGGTGGCGGTGCTTGCAGCGGCCGCGATCCTCGGGTGGTCTCCCGAGCTGCGCCACGCCGTGTGGCAACACGCTCGCCCTGCGCCCGCTTCGCAGACGTCGGTCGACGTGCCGCAGTCCGGGCCCATGCCCACGAGCCAGCCGCGCAAGCCGGCGCCACGCACCGGCGGCTGCGCGTCGCACGCGAGCCTGGCCTGCTACGACGACGACGTGTGGTGGTTCGACGGCTGCGGCGACCTGCAAGTGCTCGCCGACAGCTGCGGGGGCCGAGGCTGCAACGCGGGGCGCTGCGAGGCGGCGTTGCCGAACGACGACGCGTGCGCCGGCCTCGATGAGTATGGCCGCTGCGAGGGCGACGTGGCGAAGGCCTGTCTCGCCGGTCGTGTCATGAGCTTCGATTGCCGCGCCAAACACGCGCGTTGCGTGATGACGAGCGAGGGCGCGCAGTGTCTGGCGCGCGATGACAAGCACGCCTGTGCACCAGAAGCGCCCGCAACTTGCCACGACAACCATCTGAGGCTGTGTGTGGATGGCCGTTTCACCGAGCTCGATTGCTCGGCGCGCAAGGCCGTGTGCAGCGTGGGCCAGGACGGCGCACGCTGCGTCGCGCTCTCGGCCACGCCACGGCCCGAGCTGCGTGTCGAGGTCTGCGATGGTCACGACAACAACCTCGATGGTCGCGTGGACGAAGGAGGGGTGTGCGACGTCGCGCCACTGGTCGCCTTCGTGCCTGCAGGCGCCGCGCTCGACGACCTCGATGCTCGCATGCAGAACGAGCTTGCGATCTTGAATCGCGTGCTCGACCCGCTGCGCTTTCGCTGGGGCAAGATCGTGGAGGTCGACGCCAGTTACCGTCGCTTCGATCCCAAGGACCTCGAAGCGATGGCGGCCGTGCTGTCGCAAGCGCAGTCCAATGCGACGCTCGCTCGCACGGCGGTGGCCGATCAGCACACGCCCGCCATCGCGCCCGCGGGCTTCGATTTCTACATCCCCGTGCTCTTCACCGAGCGCCTCCTGATGGATCCGCCCAAGTCGGGCATTTCCACGTTGCCCAATGCGCGCTGCGGTCGCGCGCGCCTGTCGGACCAACCTTCGCCAGCCGGCGGGGTCATCGTGCTGACCGAGCTACGCAGACCCGAGACGCTGGCGCACGAGATGGGTCACTACCTCGGCTTATGTCACACGCACGAGCAGGTCGAGCGCTTTGCGGTGCGCGACGCGAACATGCCGGCGTGCGCGCGGAGCGGCGACGGGATCTGCGACACGCCGCTCGACCCGGGCGCCTCGCTGTGCCCGCGCGTCGAGCCGTGCGAGCCCGTGTGCACGTCGGTCGCTGCGCGGCCCGATGCCTCGAATGTCATGAGCTACTACATGGGCTGCCGTCGCGCGATGACGGCCGAGCAGAGCGCCGAGACACAGCGCAACATGAGCTTGCGGCGCGGTTGGTTTCCGTGCCTCGACCCGCGCGCCTGCCCGTGCCAGCCGGCCGGGGACGCAGTCTGTCCCGCCGAGATGTCGTGTCATCCGGGCGATCACCAGGGTGCGCCGTGGAGCTGCGAGCTCGACGGCGCGGGCTGGCCAGGCGCCAGCTGCCGTGATTCCAGTCAGTGCTCGCAAGGCGCCTTCTGCCTGTGGCAAGGCGCGGCGCCGGCTGCCGCCGCCAGCTGCACCAGGCCGTGCCGCCCGGGCGACGCCTGCACGTGCATCGACGTGGGCCTGCCGTTTCGCGTGTGCTCCGAAGATCTGCTGCCGCACTGAGCCGAGCCTCACGCGTATGCTGCGGATGCCGCGTCAACCGACGCGATCGCGTGCGTACTTTTCGCGTGCCGCGAGCTCGAGGTCGGCCTCGACCATCATCTTCACCAGACCCTCGAAGCGCACCTTGGGTTGCCAGCCCAGCTCGCGCTGCGCCTTCGATGCATCGCCGAGCAAGAGGTCGACCTCGGTGGGCCGGTAGTAGCGCGGGTCGAGCTCGACGCGACCTTCGATGTCGACGCCGGCGAGCTTGGCCGCGAGCTCCACGAACTCGCGCACGGTGTGGGTCTCGCCGGTGGCGATCACGTAGTCGTTGGGCTCCTTCGCCTGCAGCATCAGCCACATCGCCTCGACGTAGTCACCTGCAAACCCCCAGTCGCGGCGCGCATCGAGGTTGCCCAGGTAGATCTTGTCTTGCAGGCCATGCTTGATGCGGCCGAGCGAGCGCGTGATCTTGCGGGTGACGAAGGTCTCGCCGCGCCGCGGGCTCTCGTGGTTGAAGAGGATGCCGTTGACCGCGAACATGCCGTAGGCTTCGCGGTAGTTGCGCGTCATGTAGAAGGCGTAGGCCTTGGCCGCCGCATACGGGCTGCGCGGATAGAACGGCGTGTCCTCGTTCTGTGGCGAGGCGCCGATGCCGCCGTACAGCTCGGACGACGATGCTTGGTAGAAGCGCGGGCGCAGCTCCAGCTCGCGCAGCGCTTCGAGGATGCGCACGGAGCCCAGGCCGCTCACGTCGCCGGTGTACTCGGGCATGTCGAAGCTGACGCGCACGTGGCTCTGCGCGCCGAGGTTGTAGATCTCGTCGGGCTGCACCTTGCGCAGCAGCGTGACCATGCCGGAGCCGTCGCTCAGGTCGCCGTAGTGCAGAAACAGCCGCGTGCCGGGCAGGTGCGGGTCGCGGTAGAGATGCTCGATGCGCTCGGTGTTGAAGCTCGAGGCGCGACGCACCATGCCATGCACGATGTAGCCCTTGGCGAGCAAGAGCTCCGCGAGATAGCTGCCGTCTTGACCGGTGATGCCGGTGATCAGCGCGACCTTCTGTCCACCAGCGCCCGTCATGAACGTGCCTCCAAGCTCTTCCGGTACCACTCGATCGTGTTGTGCAGCCCGTCCTCGAACGAAGTGGCGGCGACAAAGCCCAGCAGCTCTTGCGCGCGCGTGACATCCAGGCTGCGGCGCGGCTGGCCGTTGGGACGCGTGCTGTCCCACACGATGCGGCCGCCAAAGCCGGTGAGGCGCTGCACGAGCGCGGCCAGCTCGCGCATGGAGATCTCGAAGCCCGCACCGAGGTTGATCGGTTCCGGCCCGTCGTAGCGTTCGGCCGCGAGCAAGAGGCCGCGCGCGCAGTCGTCCACGTACAGGAACTCGCGCGTCGGGCTGCCATCGCCCCACAGCACGATCTCGTCGCGCCCTTCGGCCATGGCATCCACGCACTTGCGGATCATCGCCGGGATCACGTGGCTGCTCTCGAGATCGAAGTTGTCGCGCGGGCCGTACAGATTCACGGGCAAGAGCGCCACGGCGTTGGTTCCGTACTGCGCGCGATACGACTGGGCCATCACGAGCAAGGCCTTCTTGGCGATGCCGTAGGGCGCGTTGGTCTCTTCGGGGTAGCCGTTCCAAAGGTTGTCTTCGCGAAAGGGCACCGGCGTGTGCTTGGGGTACGAGCAGATCGTGCCAACGAGCACGAGCTTCTCGATCTTCGCGACGCGGGCTTCCTCCAGGATGTGCACGCCCATCTGCAGGTTCTCGTAGAAGTACTTGCCGGGGTTCTTCTGGTTGGCGCCGATGCCGCCCACGCGCGCGGCCAGATGGAACACCACGTCGGGTCGGGCGTCGGCGTACAGCCGCCGCACGGCATCGCGGTCCACGAGATCGCAGTCGGAGCTGCGCGGCACGATGATGGTGGCGCAGCTCTTCTCACGCAGCTGGGCGCAGAGGTGTGAACCGAGGAAGCCCGAGCCTCCCGTGACGACGATGCGCTTGTTTTTCAGGTCCATGCAGCCACGGTTCTGCGCGTGCGTCACGCCGCTGCCGCGACGCCGCCCCACGCGCGCCGGAGCATAACCGATGCCGCAACTTCGGGCACCAGTCGTGGTACCTTCGGTGGCCTGCATGCGCGTGCTCTTGCTCAATCAGTTCTACCCACCCGACGTGGCGCCCACCGGGCACTACCTGCACGACCTCGGGCGCGCGCTCGTTGCGGCGGGCCATCAGGTCACGGTGGTGGCATCGCGGCACGCCTACGCTGGCGGCGGGGAGTATGCCGCGCACGAGTGGCTCGAAGGCGTCGAGGTGGTGCGCCTGTCGGGCTTCGGCTTCGGGCGCTCCAGCTACGTGGGAAAGCTCGCGGACTACCTCGGCTACTACACGCGCCTGGCCGCCAAGCTCGCGTTCAGCCACAAGCCCGATCTGATCGTGGCGCTGACCACGCCGCCGTTCGTCGGTCTGCTCGCGATGCTGGCTGCGCGTGCGCGTGGCGCCCGACACGCGCACTGGGTGATGGACGTGTACCCCGACGTGATGAAAGCCCACGGCATGCTGGATGGCGCCGCGTATGCCGCGCTGCAACAGCTGGCGCGGCTCGCGTTCACGCGCGCGAGCCTGGTCGTGACGCTCGGGCCGGCGATGGCCGAGACGCTGCGCCCGTACGTGCGCGCCGGCACGCAGCTGCAGTGGGTACCGCTGTGGGCGCCCGCTGCGCTGAAGCCCTGGCCAGCAGGCGAGCCCGTGCCACTGCGCGCCGAGCGTGGCTGGGCCGCCGATCAGACCGTGTTGCTCTACTCCGGCAACATGGGCCTCGGCCACCGCTTCGAGGAGTTTCTCTCGGCCGCCGAGCGCCTGGGTCCGCGCGGGCCGCGCTGGGTCTTTGCCGGCACCGGGCGCTCGCGACCCACGATCGAACGCTTCGTGGAGGCGCACCCCGAGCTGCCGGTACAGCTGATGTCGTACGTCCCAGAAGAAACGCTGCGCCAGCACCTGTGCAGCGCCGACGTGCATCTGGTCAGTCTCGACGCGCGCTGGGAGGGCACGCTCTTGCCGAGCAAGCTGCAGGCCTCGTTCGCGCTCGGCAAGCCGGTGATCTTCGTCGGCGCACCCTCGCAAGACATGGCGCGCTGGATCGAGCAGTCCGGCGGCGGTTGGGTGGTGGGCGAGGGCGACGTGGCCGGCCTACTCGCCGCCGTCGAGCAAGCCAAGGACCCCCTCGAGCGTGCCAAGCGCGGCCAGCTCGCACTGCAATACAGTCAACACGAGCTCGCCAAGGCCACCAACGTGCAACGCCTCGTGCAGCTGTTGGCGGCAGACAACTGAGCTCGCCGTACAGCGCGCCCGTCGCAACCACCGCCAAACCCAGGCCCATGGAGCGTGAGCCACGAGCACTCCACCAGTGGTCTCCAAGAGCGCGCGGACGCGCCGCTGCCTTCACGGACCTGGCCACCACGTGATCGCTGTCGTGAGGTCGTGCCGGAGCGGGTCCGAGCACGTACCGGTTGGGGGACGTGCTTCACGTCTAGACCCTGATCTAGCGAGAAAAGAAGGTCGCGCGGTGGATTAAACCTGAAAGCCCGAGCGTTTCTTCGGTTGCAAACCAGAAGACGGAGGGCTTTCAGGTGAACCGAAACCTACGACGCTGGCTGCGATCTGAGAAGCGGCGAATCGAGCGGCGGCTCGCTGCAACGTGCGCGCTCGCTGCTGCTCGCGGCAGCTCCCATACGTGCGACGCCGCTGACGGCGGCCGGCGACCGCGCGCCGCAGACATGGGCCGAGTGCTTGCTCTCGCTCACCGGCCTCGACGCACTGCGCTGCCCTGTCTGCGAACGTGGCCGCCTGATTGCGCAGCCTCTGCCCGAGCGGCTATCGCCAGCGTTTGTCGATACCTCATGAACCACTCCGCCACGACCGCGATCGAACTTGCCTGCGACGCGCTTGGTGACACCCGAAGGGGCGTGCACGTCCTCGGCGTCGCTGCTGTGCACCGCTGCGCCCGTTCCGCTACGCGGGATTCGTTGCAGCTGCTCTCGACAGCGCTCGCCGCATGCGCTGTGCCTCTGACTGGGCGCTCGGCAGCCAGTGCAGCCCCACAGAGGGCCGCAGATCTCGCTGCTCGGGCCTACTTCGGCCGCGCGCTTTCCACATAGCCGACCTCTGCGCGGCTACGCGGCTTCGTTCAACCTCGGTTTGGCGAAGCGACCCGCGCCCACTCGCGCAGCCGCCGCCGCGGCGCTCCGCCAAACCGCTACCACGTATGCGACTCGGCTGGGTAGACTGTGCCGCGGGGCGCGGCCGGCGCTCGCCCCTGCGCCGCAGCTCGCTGAGCTCCTCGCGGTCGGCGGTCGTCAGCGCTTCCTTCGGGCCCTTGCCAGCATCGAGCTCGGCGCGCCGCACCCACTCCCGCAGCGCGGTCTCGGTCAGGACCTGCAACACCGTGCCTGACGCAGGCGCAAGCGGTGCTATCTTCGCGCGGCCGATGTCCTTGCCACCCTCTCGACTCAAGCTGAACCTCGTCGTGCTCTACGGCGCCGAAGCGGTCAGCAAAGTTCTGGGGCTCGCGGTCTTCGGCTACCTCGGTCGCACGCTGGCGCGCGGCCGGTATGGCGACCTGGAATTTGCGATCGGCGTCCTGTCACTGCTGAACCTGGTGCAAGACGCAGGCTTGCCCTCCTACGCGGCGCGCGAGAACGCCCGGGATCCGAGCCTGGCGCGCGGGCTTGCCGGCCAAGTGTTCGTGATCCGCGCGGGCATCCTGGGCTTGTCGCTGGTGGTGCTCAGCGTCACCGCCTGGCTGTCGCGAGGCGACCCGACGGCGCGCACGTTGCTCTTGCTGTACGGCCTGGTGCTGATGCCGACGCCGTTCGACCTCGGCTGGTCGTTTCAAGCGCGCGACGACATGCGCGTGGTAGCGATCTCGTCGGTGCTGCGCCAGATCGTCCTCGCGGGCGGCACGTTCGCGCTCGTGCACGGGCCCCAGGACGTGACACGTGTGCCGATCTTGGATGCCACGGGTTTGTCACTCGCGGTGCTGCTGCAGCAGATCATCTTTCGTCGACGCGAGGGCGGGATCGAGATCAGCAAGCACCTCGCGGGCGTGGGCCGGGTGCTGCGCGAGTGCCTGCCGATCGCAGGCTCCGCCGTAGTCTGGGCGCTGCGCCTGTACTCGCCGCTGCTCGCGCTCGGCGTGTTCACCACCAGCGAGCAGACCGGCGTGTTCGCGGCGAGTCACCGGCTCGTGGTCTCGCTGCACACGTTCGTATGGCTCTACTTCTTCAATCTCCTGCCTTCGATCTCGCGCGTGGCGGTGATCGAAGAGCGCGCCGCGTATCGCCGCTTGATCACGGCGTCGTTCACGCTGGTGTCGTGGGTCGTGCTGCTCGGGGCGAGCCTCGGCACCGTGCTCGCGCCTGCGCTGATCCCGCTGGTGTACGGTCCGGGCCTGGCCGCCGCGTCGGGGCCGTTCGCGGTGATGGTGTGGATGCTCGCGGCCGCATTCCTCTCCGGCCATCACCGCTTCTCGTTGATCGCCTGGAAGCACCAGACCCACGAATTCTGGGCCGCCGCGATCGGTGCGCTGGTGTCGCTCGCCGGCTCGGCGATCCTCGGTCACGCGCTCACGCCCGCGTCGGCCGCGCTGGTCTTCGTCTGCGCCGAGGTCACCACGCTGATCTGCGCACACCTGATGCTCGCCAACACGGTGGAGGCGCTGCCGTTGCTGGCGCTGCTCGGCGCACCGCTGCTGTGCACCGCGCTCGCGCTCGGCACAACGCGCACGCTGCACATGAGCCCGTGGCCGTCCGCGCTGGCCACACTGCTCGTGTTCGGCGTCGTGGCGCTGTCGCGCTGGTCCGCGCTGCGCACCAGCTTCGCGGACCTGCAGGTCGCGGTGCGCGGTCGAAAGGCCTGATGAAATAGCAACGCCCGGACGCTGATCGACACGGCGAGCCAGATCAGGGTCGCGCCACGGCTCGAGCGCTCTGCTTCACAGCTTCGAAGCCGTGCACGCCTTCATGCTCGCCGTCGATGAAGTCGATGCGGCGCACCACGACGAAGCCGTGCTCGCGCAGGTACTCGTAGAACGCGCGCTGGTCGACGACGCGCTCGTGCACCTCGCCCACGATCACCTGCACGCGCGACAGCGCTTCGCCCAACCCTTTGAGCACGTCGAGCTCGCTGCCTTCGACGTCGAGCTTGAGCACGTCCACGCACGCGATCTGGTGCTTCTCGACGTAGTCCGCGAGCGTGAGCACCTGCACGTCCAGCGAGCGACCGCCTTCGCCGAAGAAGCTGTGCACCGCACCGTGCTCGCCCAGATGCAGCTGCAAGCGGCCGACCTGTGCGCCGAGCCCGGCTTGATTGAGCACGACCTGCGGGTGGCTACCGAAGTTGGCCTGCAACAGACGAAAGTTGTCGGGCTCCGGCTCGAACGCGTGAATCGTCGCGCCCGGGTATTGCCAGAGAAACCACAGCGCCGTCACGCCGATGTTCGCGCCGGCGTCGATGATCGTGGGGTTGTTCGGCACGTACGACGCGAGGCGGTACTGCTGCTCGTGCAAGATCTCGCCGAGCGTGAAGATGTCGCTGCGCCGCATCGTGAACGGGAACACCCGGCCCGAGAGGCTGATGCGGAAGTCGACCTCTTTGCGGTCAGTTACGTCGCGTAGGATGCTGGCGTAGCAGGTCATCAGCGCGGCTTGCGAGCGCCGGTCGGCCGCGCACTCACCGACGATGAAGCGAGCCTCTTTGACTCTACGAACCTTGGAGCCGAGGGCGAACACTCAGCACACCTTGCTCAACGAGTCGCCTTCGCCGAACAGCGAGCCCACCACCTCGCCAGCCGCCCACGAGGTCACGAACATCGCAATCAACGGTGTGGACTTGGCGAGCAACGCCTGATGCCGATGCTTGGCGGCGATCCGTGTCACGATGCGGTACAACAGCAAAGGCGGCAGCGCGGCCGAGCCCGCACCGTACGCGAGCTTCTTCAACGGCGAGCCCTTGGCGCGCTTGCCGGCGTACGAGCGTGCGTACAGAAAGCGCTGCGACATGTACTCGCCGAACGTGTAGTGTTTCTTGTGACCGACGACGATCTCCGGGCGGCAGATTAGCTCCACGCCGTCCTGCTTGAGCTTCTCGTGCAAGTAGTTTTCCCACTCGCCGGCCTCGGTGACCTCGCGGTAGCGCTCGAGCAGCTCGCGACGATACACCACGTTGTTGCCGGTCAGACCGCCGACGCTGCCGCCTTCGATCGGCGGGATGAGATGGCTGTACTCGCAGAGAAACGCGGCCCAATCCATCAGGGTGTCGCAGGCGGCGTTGTCCACCGAACCACCGACCACGTCGGCCCCGGCATCCAGCGCATCCAACATCTGCCGAGCCCAGCCCTGGGGAACGATCACATGATCTTCGATGACCGCCACGGCGTCGCGCGTGGCCGCGCGAAACGCCAGCGCGCGCATCTGCGGGATCGTCTGGTCGGTGGTGACTTCGATCAGCTTGACCCACGGGAACAAGCCGCGGACTTGCCGGCGCACGCGCTCGCCCAGCCGGTCGACCACGATCACTTCCAGGTCGACGTCACGCCGCTCGCGCTCCAGGGCGACCAAGCAATCCACCACGTCGCTGAGCTGGTTCACGGCCGGAACGACGACGGAAAGCCCTCGAGTGGTGCCGGCGGTCTTGGCCGTCGTCACGCCGCTGCTGCCCTTGACTGCCTTTGCTTGGGTCATCTCATCCTGCTACGTGGTACGTGGGCACATCAACCTGCGATCGACGCTTCGATCGACGTTTCGATCGACGCTTCGATCGACGCTTCGATCGACGCTTCGATCGACACCAGCCGCGCAACTTACCACATTCCCGGCGGCGCGTGGCAGCGTAAGATAGCCGGCTTAACAGAGGATGAGCGAGATGAAAATCGGAGTCATTGGAGCAGGCGCAATCGGTGAGCTCAGGGGCCAGTCGGTGCGTAACAACGCCGAAACCGATCTCGCGTTCATGGTGGACGTCGATCGGGCGGTGTCGGCCAGAGTCGCCGACAAGCTCGATACGACGGCGTACGTCGACTACCGGCAGGCCATCGACGTCGAGAAGCCCGACGCCGTCATCGTTTCGTCACCGGTGCAGTTGCACGAAGAGATGTGCAAGTTCGCGTTCGACGCAGGCTGCCACGTGCTGTGCGAGAAGCCGCTGTCGAGCTCGTCAGCCGCGGCGCGGCGCATCTACGACGCCGCCAAGGCCGCGCGCAAGACGCTCGGTGTCGGCTTCAATCACCGCTACTACCCGTCCATGCGCTTCGTGAAGGATTGCATCCGCGAGGGGCGGTTGGGTGAGCTCGACCATCTGCGGGTCTTCGGCGGCCACGACGGCCTCAAGAACTTCCGCCAAGACTGGATGTTCAAGGCTGAGCTGTCCGGTGGAGGCGCGATGATGGACGTGGGCATCCACATGACCGACTTGGCGCGCTACCTGGTCGGTGAGATCTCCGAGGTCTACGCCATCACCAGCGAGCGCATCTGGCATGTGCCCGGTTCCGAAGACAACGCCATCGCCGTGTTCAAGACGGCAAGCGGCCTGCCCGTGAGCTACCAGGCTACCTGGGACGAATGGAAAGGCTACCGCGTGCAAGTCGAAGCCTACGGCAGCCTCGGCATGGTGCGCGGCTACTACGCGCCGATGTTCAACCTGCTCGTGACGCACGACAAGCCAGGCGGCCCGCGCAAGCGCCAGGTGAAGCTGTACCCCGAGATCGTGCTGCGCGAGAAGCTCAAGGGCTGGCAGACCACCACGCAGTTCACCTTCGAAGGCGAGCTCGCCGATTTCCTACGCATGATCGAAGGTCAGCCCGTAGATCTGGCGGACGCCTGGTCCGGCGTACGCTCGGTCGAGATCGCCGAAGCCACCTACGCGTCGAGCAAGCAAGGCACAGTACAGCACCTGTCGACGCCGCCTGCAGGCTGACGCTCAAGCCTTACCAGTCGCGTAACCGACCATCTCGCCGACGCTCCACGGAACCAGCAGCGCGCCGACTAACGGCGCGACCATCACGAAGCGCACCAGATGCTCTTTCTTGGTGAGCTGGGTGCGGCCGTGCCGCGCGAACAAGACGGCCGGCAAGAGCGGCGCTGCGAACAGGTACTTCAGACGCTCCAGGGGGCCTGCGTGCGTGACGCGCGTGTATGCGAACAAGCGCCCCCAGTGGTAGCGCTCGGACACCATCGTCAACAGGTTGCGATTTCTGCGTACCTGGTCCACGACGACCTCCGGCGCCAAGAACAGCGTCTGGCCCTGCTCGCGCAGCGTCCAGTTGACCTGCGTCTCGTGGTAGCGCTGCTGCCACAGCGCCTTGGTGGCTTCCAACGCCGAGCGCTTGTAACAAATGTTGACGTCGGTCACGTAGTCGGCCGGGCCGCCCTTGAAGGGCAGCTGGTAGCGGCTGAAGTCGCAGAAGTAGACAGCCCAGTTCAGCGGGTGATCGATGCCGCACTCGACTGCGCCGCCCACCACGGCGTACGGCTGTTCGTGCAACTTCACAAACTTGGCGGCCCAGTCAGGCCGTGGCACGCCGCGGTCTTCGACGATTGCGATCAGCTCACCCTTGGCTCGCGCCAGACCCGCGGCGCGCCGCCGATCGAACAGCTCGTGCTGCCCCGCCGGGCTGTGCAGCGGGTGCTCGGTGGCCACGCGACCCATCGCCAGGAACAGCGCGCTCGGGTGGGCGCGTTGGAGCTCGGCGAGGTCGAGCACCGAGTCGTCGTACGGGACGAGGATCTCGAGCGTGGGGGCCCCTTCTTGAGAGTCGAGTGCACGCAAGCACTCACCGAGCGCCTCGCCACTTTCGACGATCGTGACTACGACAGAGAGCAGCAACGTGTCACCTCCGCTTCCCGAGAGGCTGCAAACATAGGGGAAAGCGGGGTCGCGCGCCACCTGCCACGTCGTTGCGCTCGGCTGGCTGCTGTTTCGTGCGCCGACCTTGGCCGGTGCAGCAGCCGTGCGCGTAAGCCACATAAACCCGCTCTCGCGAGCCCCGGGAGTGACCCGCCCTCCCAACACGCCCCGGCAAGTTGTGATGAATGCACCGGTATTAGAGGCGAACGTCCGCCATCGAACCGCTCGGCGGCGTGGCGGGCGTCAGGTCCTTGAGGGCCGAGCACTCGGTCAACTTCTTGCCGGTGAGCGGGCTACCGGGCACGTCGCTCGCGGTGATCAGCAGCTCGGTGCCCGACGTCGTCAGCTGCACCTGCGGGTCGAGACCAGCGCTCAGATCGTTCACGAACGCGTCCAGCGCGCTCGCGCTCTCGAAACGCATGCGCCAGGCCACCAGCACCGGCGTGACCGGATTGGTCTTGTCTTTCACGGTGGCGTAGACCGCGATCGCATCATTGACCAGCCGCGAGGCATCCTCGAAGAGCACGCCCGGCGACGCGTTGGGGCCGTTGGGATCGTTGGCGAGCAGCAGCGCCGCCGCGCCGGTCACGCCGAAGCTGTCGAGGCTGAAGAGCGTGAACCCGGCGGGGGCCGTCGGCGGCCCGCAGTCGAGCGGCTGGACGAGCGACGGGGCGACCTTCCCTGGCCCGTAGCCTGCGATCAGATCCGAGAGGTGCACGGGCGGTGCATCGAGCAGCTTGTCGACATGCTGACGATCGTAGCCGTTCCAGGCGTCGGCGACGTAGCGCCCGCCCACCGGGTACGGAAGACTCTGGCGAGCCACGTACAGCGGCGTGCTCGAGGTCGCGATGTCCGACAGCACGCGTGCCTGCAGATCGTCGAAGTACGCGCCCCACTGAAAGCTGTCGGGGCTGCGGCCGTGCAGCGCGGCCAGCGCACGCGTGGAGGTCGCCACGGCCTCGCCCTCGACGAGCGCGACGAACGCGACGCTGCCATCGGTGCTGGTGTCGAAGTGCTTGCCCCAGCCCGACAACCCGCGCGTCTTGTCCTGCAAGTAGTGCGTGAGCTCGTGCGAGAGCACGTACATCTGCGCGAGCGGGTCGGAGGTGGTGCTCGACTCGATCACCGTGATGTCCTTGGTGACGTCGCTGTAGTACGCCGCCACCGAATTCACCGACTCGTCGATCGACGCTGCCAGCGAGCCCGTGCCGCTGGGCTCGAGGTGCAAGGCTTGCAGCGCGGTGTCCCAGGGGCTGGGCTGCGGGTTTTGCTTCTGCGCCTCGGCCTGCAGCTGCGCGCGGAACTGACTCTGCGTGATCACGCGCAACGGTGGCGGCGTGCCCGGGCTGTCGCCGCGCACGCAGGCCGTGAGCTCCAGCACGGCGCGCTCGCACGCGGGCTGCGTGATGTCGCACAACGCGGGCGCCTTGCAGTTGTCGCCCGCGCCGACCGAGACCGCGGAGTTGTTCGAGTCGGTACCGCAGGCCGCAAGCGCCGCGACCAACGTGAGCGCGGCCAGCGACCCGCCGGCGCAGCGGGCGACCTCGCGGACGGCCCACACCCGATTCGACCTGTGTACGACCATCGCTCCGAGCCCCCCACGCGCACTGCATCGCTGCGGACCGGCCACGGTGGTGGTGGCCGCCGACGACAGCGCCGACCCTACCGCATGCGCCGTGGGCCGGGTAGCGAGCGGCTGTGCTGGAGCGCAAGCCACAGCGCGCACAGCCGCGTATCGACACCCGCAGCCACTTTTGCTATCCCGCGCCCCATGAGCCGCATCTACCGCAGCCTACCTCCCAAGGGCGAAAAGCTCGGCATCGCCTTCTCCGGTGGCCTCGACACCCGCGCCGCCGTGGCCTGGCTCTGCCGCCAGGGCATGGAAGTCCATGCCTATACGGCCGACCTCGCGCAGCCCGACGAAAAGAACCCCGCCGACATCCCGCCGATCGCGCTCCGCCACGGCGCCAAGGGTGCGCGCCTCATCGACTGTCGCGAAGCCATGGCGCGCGAGGGCATCATCGCGCTGCAGTGCGGCGCGTTTCATCTCAGCACCGCCGGCAAGAAGTACTTCAACACCACGCCGCTGGGTCGCGCGGTCACGGCCACCGCCATCGTGCGCGCGATGCGCGAAGACGGCGTGAACACCTTCGGCGACGGCAGCACGCACAAGGGCAACGACATCCAGCGCTTCTACCGCTACGGCATCCTCGCCAACCCCACCCTGCGTATCTACAAGCCCTGGCTCGACGCGAAGTTCGTCGCCGAACTTGGCGGCCGCAAGGAGATGAGCGAGTTCCTCACGAGCGTTGGCCTGCCGTACAAGGTCGGCAAGGAGAAGGCCTACAGCACCGACGCGAACCTGCTCGGGGCCACGCACGAAGCCAAGGACCTCGAGTACCTCGACAAGGGCATGCACATCGTCGAGCCGCTGATGGGCGTGGCGCACTGGAAGCCCGAGGTCGCGATCAAGACCGAAGAAGCGCGCGTGGAGTTCGCCCAGGGCTTGCCCGTCGCGCTCAATGGCCAACGCTTCACTTCGCTGTGCGCGCTCTTGCTCGAAGCCAACGCCATCGGCGGACGACATGGCCTCGGGATGAGCGATCAGATCGAAAACCGCGTGATCGAAGCCAAGAGCCGTGGCATCTACGAAGCGCCAGGCATGGCGCTCTTGCACATCGCGTACGAGCGCCTGCTGTCCGCGATCCACAACGAAAACACGCTCGATCTGTACTTCACGCTCGGCCGGCGCCTGGGTCGCGTGCTCTACGAGGGCAAGTGGTTCGACCCCGAAGGCATGCTGCTCAAGGACGCGCTCACGCGCTGGCTCGCGCCGAGTGTGACTGGCGAAGTGCGCATCGAGCTGCGCCGCGGCGACGACTACTCGGTGATGGATACCAAGGCCGAGTACATGGCGTACGCCCCCGACAAGCTCTCGATGGAGCGCGTGGAGCAACCTGCCTTCAGCCCCGAAGACCGCATCGGCGCGCTCGAGCTGCAGAACATCTCGGTGACCGACAACAGAGCGTTGCTGCTCCACCATCTCGACGCGCTGCGCTCCTTGCCGCAGAGCTCGGCCACGGATGTGAGCTTGCTGCTCGAAGAGCAGACCAAGAAGAGCTGAGACTGCGATAGGCGTTGATTGCATCCATGAAGGGCGTCTCCCTGGGCCCGGACACGACGCTACTTGCCCAGGTACGCGCGCTCGAGCGTCGCGATGTCGAGCTTCTGCATCTTCCACACGGCGTCGAGCGTCCGCTCACGCGCCGCCGTGTCCGTGCTCGCCGCCTTCGGCCAGCGCGTCCCAGTAGCGAACCAGCTCGGCTTGGTCCTCGCACCTGACCTGCAGTGACAGCGCCTCATTGAAGCTGACGCCATGATCGATGTGGCTGTCCATGGCGACCATGTCTTGCCCGGCCACGACGAAGCGACCGTGCTTCACTGTGCCCGCGGGCCCTTCCCCGGCCGCGTAGCGCTCGATGCTGTCGATGTGTCCGCCGTGGAGGATGTCTGCGATCGCGCGGCTCGCGCATTCGCCAAGCACGACCTCACCCGTGGGACGATGTGCGCGTGGCTCACGCGACGCGGCGGCAGGCGCGAGCGAGCGCCGCGTTCAGACCTGTGCCGGGAACAACCTCGGGAAGAGCGCATCTGCCGAGCTTGTCGAGAAGTGGAGCCTGACCGGTCCCTTGGGCGTGTCCGACGCCAGCAAACCGGCGTCCACCAGCTTGCTCAACACCTCGCGTGCAGAACGCTCGGAGCGACCCGTGATGCGCGCCGCCTCGCCACGCGGCACTTCGCCCGTACGCAACACTCCGGTGACGAGCGCGACCGCGGCGTCGTTGCCGCGTAGCTCGCCACGCACGTACGCGCTCAGGCGTTCGCCGAGCAGGTCGAGATCGAAGAGCTCCGTCATGAAGCGCAGTTGATCGAGCGCGACACGGCAGAACCAGGTCACGAAGTCGACGAGCGCCGCCTGCGAGAGATTGCCTCGCCCGTCGAGGTCCCCCCGGCGCGGCGCATCTGCCATATCCATCATGCGCTTGTACTCGCCGGCGTCTTGCAGACCACGCGCGAGGCCCCGGGAGATCGACCACAGGCCGTGAGCGCCAATGCCGGCCGCCAGCGCCATCGCGTGCGACATCAGGCGACTGACACGACCGTTGCCATCCACGAACGGATGAATGTAGTTGAGGCGATGGTGCGCCGCAGCCATGGCGACGATGCGCGTCGACGTGCCAAGCGGTGCGAAGCGGTAGCGCTGCTCGAAATACGCCATGAAGGCCTGCACGTGCGCGCTCGAGGGTGGTCGATGTCGGCCCACAGCCACGTCGTGTCTTGCTTCAGCGCGATACTCCCCGGGAACGAGCGCGTACGCACCGGCCACGTGCTCCACACGCAGCATGCGTTCGGGCGCGCCTTCGTAGAACGCACGGTGCATCCAGCGAATCAGCTCCTGCGACGCAGGCTCGCCAAGCTTGCCCACCGCAAACAAGGCATCGAGCTCCCGTTGGACGCGGATGTGCGCGCGCGCCTCGAGTTGCAGATCGCGGCGTGCGTCACTCGCTTCGAGGTCGTCGACCAACGCGCGCTCGATGTCGCGTGGCCGCGTGTTGTGACCTTCGATGAAATTGCTGTAGTAGCAATTCATCACACGCACGAGCTCGCCCAGACTCGCCGCCGTGCGCGGATGCAGACGATGACCGAGCGTGACCGCTGCGCTGACCACTTCGCTGATCACGTCGGCTAGCTGCGCCGGATAGATCTCCAGCAGACACGGCTCGATACGATACGGGGTCTCAGTCTTCGCCATGCCTCAAACCGCCGATTCTGGAGGGGTTATTCGCCGATCTCGCCGTCTCGTACATCTTCGTAATGCCTAGCGTTTTTGTCAAGCATCCGCATTCTGTGCCGATCGTATCCGCCGATCATGGCCGGTGGACTTTGAGGTCTCGCGCAGATCCCAGTACCCCGTCGGGCCGATCGCGACCGGCGACAACGCGTGGCCATCTTCACGAGCCACACGGGCAGGGCGGCGGCACGCAGGTCGAGCGATTCCACGTCTTGGCACACAGCGGCACAGCAGATGGCGATGTCGTGATCATTTCTCCGGACCTCGCCAAACCCTGCACTATCGGCCCGCTCTCCGGGCGGCCAGTGGCCCTGAAGATCTTGCACCTCATCGAGCGAACGCAGCAGCGCGCTGATTTCCTCGGGTGAGAG
>DASVHQ010000066.1:0-13736 GCA_036382515.1 Polyangiales bacterium
CGAACGTGGCCACATCGTGCCGCTGGGCGGCTTGCAGGAGCTTCTTCAGCTGCTCCGGGTGCAGGTATGTCGGCTGCTCGCGCGGTGTTGGCAGAGCTTTGAGCGTGTCGGTCAGGTCGTCGCGTGTGATCCGCGGCAGCAGGCCCGCAGTGCGCCACGCGTTCAGAACGGTCTTCAGCGCACGCAGCTCACTGTTGATCGAGACTGGCGAGCGCTTGCGCTCACTCGCGCGCATCTCCCCTCGCTTGCCCTTGCGCTTGGCGGCCGCCTTCGGCTTGGCGACCACCCAATCGCGGAACACGGCGAGCTTGGGCCGCGTGAGGTCCGCCGTGCTTTCGATGCCCTCGCGCGCCGCCCATGGCTTTCGTCATGACCCGACTAAAGCGCGACGCTTGCTGAGCGCAATGGTGGACTTGCTCGCCGGGCGAAACCTAGCTGCAACTCACGCGCTTCGTGAGTCGCGGGCCGGCGGAAGTCCGCCACAACGACGGGGCGCCGACGTCGCACAGCGCTGGGACATCGACCATGATTACCACCTGCACTACTGGAAGCGTGCTGACCAGTCCATCGAATTTGCCGTCGTGGTCACGCATAACGACTTCAGTATCCCGCGCTGATCAAGGGTAGCCTACGCGGCCTGCACATCTACCTTGAACTTGAGCCCCTTGGCGTCCACTTCACCTTGGATCGCAAGCTTGATGAACTGCGTTTCAGAGCGGCCCAGAACTCTGGCCCACTTGGCAGCACGTTCGATACTCACATTGCGCCGTCCTTTTTCGACGTCGCATAGGTGGGGCGCTGAGACTCCCAGCTTGGCTGCGAAGGCGCTCAAGCTCTGGTGCGATGTCTCGCGGATTGCTTCCAGAAGGGTACCGATGGTGAGTGGCCCCACGATGGCTTCCAGGGCAGCCAAAGCGGGAACAGCTTTGCCCTTGGACTTTGAGGTTTTCATAGAGGGAACTTCCTTTGATGTATAGCGGTAGGTATTTAGAAATTAGCTGTAGATAGGAAGCAGAAAGCTCTAGTTCTTCGCGTACGTGTCAATCGATCGGATCTCGACCTTGCCACTCGAAATCTTGTAGTAGGCGCGGTAGTCATCCCCGAGTTTGACCGAGCGCTCACCAGGTCTCCCCGGCGTGGGCTTGGCAGACGCTGACCGCGACGGAAGACACGCGGCGCGTGCGCGCAGCTTTCGTGCCGGACCGCGCAGCGTGTGCTTTCGGAGCGTTGCGGCGGTGTCAGTGGCGGGATCGGCGGCGGTGCGCTGGCGGACGCCGGTCCATGAGTGTGGACGCGCTCGGGGCCGGCCTGACTGCCGCCTACGCCACCCGCCGCACGAACGGGATCCTGACCGCGTTAAACAAGATGGGTGTCGTGCCCCAGATTTAAACCTACGGCGAGCCGCATCCGGCAACCGCAACCCCGTGACCCCCCGGCGCCACTGTCTCACTCCCTCCACGTTCTTCCACCCGAGTTCTCACCATAATGGCGCGCTGTGGGCTCGCTCGAGCGCTCGCCAGCGCACGAGACCGCGCCAGCGTGACGAACGTTCGGCGGGCAACGTGCGTGCCGGGTTTGTGATCCATCCCGATGCGTCGGCAGTCGCGCGCGATGTGATTCCCAAGCTACCGTGCCGCGGCCTTTCGCGATCGTGGCGACGCAGGCGCGACCGTCAGCGCACCGGGGTCCACGATCGCGAGCACGGCACGCGGGTCGACCTTTCTCCGGTAGAGGACGATGCGTGCGTCGAGGTCCAGCGGCGCATCTGCGCAGCAGCGTTCTTCGTCGATGCACACGATCAGCCGCTCGATGTTGGCGCGCCGCAGCATCGCGAGCTTTTTCCGGACGTAGTCAGCTGTCCAGTAACCCACGATCTCGAGCATCCAGCGTTCGCCCGAGGCCCGATGGCGGAGCTCGAAGTCTGGAAAGATCAGCGCGTCCTGCACCGCGACCGGTTGTGGCTCGCGCACGACATCCCAGTCGCGCGCGAGCTTGGCGAACGCGCGTGCGAAGCGCTCCTCGACCTTGCTATCGAACGCAGGTAGCTCACGCGCGGGCGCGACCGGATCGCCGGTACCGAGCACGAGGCGACCGAGCGTCGTGCCGCTGTCGAGGACGCAATCGGCCTCGAGGCGATAGCTGTTGCACCAAGCCAGGCGCGGAACTAGCGACCCGAGCGCGCGCCCGTAGATGCGCGTGTGCCTAAAGAGCGCGTACGGGCCTGAAACTTCGAGCGAGACTTCGTCCTTGGCTGCGCCGGGAACGGCATGGCACAAGAGGCCCATGAGCCTGATGTGGCGCACGACGGCGCGCACCTGTCCGCGCGCCACGATGCGGATGCGCAAGGCTCTGGACAGAAGCGACGCAACGATGGCCGCGTTGCAGGCAAGCGCGAGGTCGCAGGGCGCAGTCGGCGCGGGCAAAGGCGCCAGCTTGCGCTCGTCGGGAAGATCCGCGAACAGGCAATCCATCGTGTCTTTGGGCGACATGCCGAGCAGGCTTGCGGCCTGGGCCAGGGCTATCGCAGGCTCGGGCTCTTTGGCGGCCTGACCAAACACCACCGCGCGGGCCTTGCGTGCACGCACCGCGCCGCTGGCTTGGTCTTGCGCCATGCGGTCGAGCACACGCAGAGCCACGCCGAGCTTGGTGCGCGGTGCCGCGATGGGCATGGGTTCGCCGACGCGAATCTTCCAGTGCCTGCGCTTGTGGCCGACGAATCGCTCACGCTCATCGAGCAGCGCGCGCAACCATGGGTGGTCTGCCTCGCTGAGATACGCGGGCGAGATCGTGCGAATCGAGACGAGCTCGGCCAAGCGCGACAGGCTCATCGGAGGCTCACGCCGCGGTCGGCCGCGGTCACGTCGCCCTGGGGATTGCGGGTGCAAGCGCTCGCCTCCTTTCCACGGCTTTTCTCACTTCGTGCGTTGCCGCCGCCACCAGCTCGTACACGATGGCACGCTTGTCGGGTGCGGGGCGGAGCAGGCGTCCGACGCGCTGGACGTGCTCGCGCTCGCCGCTCACGCCGCCGACGATGATGCCGACGTCGGCGTCCGGCACGTCGATGCCTTCGTTGAGCACACGTGCGCTGACGAGCGCGCGCAGCTCGCCTCGGCGAAAGGCGGCGAGTGCAACGTCACGCTCGGTGCGGTCGATGTCGCAGGTGACGGGCATCACCAGGTTCTCACGCGCGATGGCGTACGCCGTCTCGTTATCGGCCGTGAAGATCAGCACGCGACTTGTGCGGTGGCGGCGGAGTAGCTCGGCCAGCGCCAGGCGCTTGGCCTCGGGGTAGTTGGTCAATCTGCGGCTATGGCGAAAGGCTGCGAGCGCGGCCCTGCCTGACTCGGAGCGAGCCGCCATGGCCACGAAGTCACTCCACTGCGCCGTTCTGCTGACCGCTCGAAAGGAGTCGAATGCGGAGCGAAAGACCGCAACCGAGGCAGCGTAGCGCCGCTGCTCGTCCGAGGTCAGCCGAAGCGTGAGCACCACGCTTTCGAACTCCGCGAGCCACTCCCCCGCGAGGTCGCCGATCGCGAGCTCGCAGACCACGGGCCCCGTCAGGTCGATGACGTGCCGGAGCGCTTCGCCCTGGGGCGCCGTTGCGGTGAGACCGAGCCGTCGCGGCGCTGCGCACAGCTCGAGCGCTTCGTCGCGGAGGCCGCAGCCGAAGTGGTGAACCTCGTCGACGACCAGCAAACCAAAGCGATTTCCGAGACGCGTCATGTGGCGGTAGGCGCCCTCGAAGGTTGCGACCGTGACGTGCTCGATGCGGTGGTCGCCGTCGCCGAGGCAGCCCACAGGTCCCGCATAGTGGCGCTCGATTTCCGTGCGCCACTGATGCAAGAGAGCGCGCGTCGGCACCAGACAGACAGCCGGCACGCCGCACGCGGCCATCGCGGCGCAGGCGACTCGGGTCTTGCCGCTGCCGGTGGGAAGGACGACCAGGCCTGCTCGTGCCGCGCCATCCCAAGCGACCAGCGCAGCGTGCTGGTAAGGACGGAGCTCAGGCGTGCGCCACTGCACCGGGCTGCAACCAGGCGCGACGAGCTCGTCGGCGTAAGGAGTGCCGGCCCGGCGCAGCGCGATCACGATCTCGCGGTAACGAAAGCCAGGCGCGCGATGGCTTCTGACGCGTGGATCCCAGAGCACGCCGGGCAGCTCGGTGATCGGCGAGTCTGGCGGCAGGCCGTGCAGCAACACGGTGCCGCTGTCGAACGTGAGGTGCAGCATCAGTCGCCGTATCGGTCCGGGCAGCGCGCGGTTGCGTGGGCAGGGCGAGTCTCACGCGCAAAACACACGTCTGCCGAGCGCGCGCGTGGGCAAGCGTTCCCGTGACGACGGGCTGCTACGCGCGCTACCAGATGCGCGTCACGCCGTAGGCATCGAGTGCGGTGTCGATGCTGATGATGGACCCGGAAGTGGCTCGAAGAACGCGGCGCCGGCTCGTGCGCGGCCCTTCATCGCACCGAAGTTTCGGCGCTTGGGCCTTCGCCGAATCGCAACCAGCCGAACCACAGGCACATCTCTTCGCGCGATTACGACGTCTTCGCCGTTCTCGGCGGCCTGGATGAGCCGCGAAAGCTGTGTCTTCGCAGCGTTGCACGGCTACGATGTGGCTCGGTGCTGCACGCACAACCACGCCCGCAGATTGCTTTCCTCGGCGATTTCCGGTGCAGTCTGGCGCTCGACGAAGCTTCCCGAAGGTTGCGTAACTACGCACAAGTGCTCTGTTTTCTGATGCTTCAATCCCCCGTTATCCAGCCCAGAACGTAGTGAGAACGAAGCCGGCGGCACCCGAGAGCGTTCGCCGGCTTCGATGTCTGCGCGCCGCAGTGGCCAACCATCCCATCCGCAAAATCGTGCGGGCGCAACCGCGTTCACTGTTTGCTGGCAGACTTCTTCTTGCGAGCGCCGCCCACCGTCGTCGCCGCTTTCCTGCCAGTGCCGCGCTTCTGCTTCGTCGTCTTGCGCGCCACCGCAACACGCTTGCGCGGCGTCGCTTCGGCCACGTCGATGCCAAACACGTCCGAGAGATCGCTCGCATCGAGCAGCTTCGCGCTCTTGGGTTTCTTCGCCGCGGTGCGCAGGCCCTTGCCGGCCTTGGTGATCAGGTCTTGCTCGCTCACGGCGCGCAGCGCGAAGAGCAACTCGGGTCGCTCGTCGAGACGCGCACCCACGCCGTAGAGCACGGCGGCCACGTGCTTGCACATGGCGGCCCAGTCTGGGCAGCTGCAGTCGAAGCTGATCTCTTTGGGCGCGGGGAACAGCCCCGCGTCTTGTTTGCACATGCGCTGCATCACGCCTTGCGAAAACTGGCCTTGCAGCAGCTCGACGAGTGAGTCGATCTCACCCGCGCAGTCCTCGACGAGCGTGCTCCAGCGCGCTTTGGGCAGCGTCGCGATCTTCACTTCGACTTTGTACAGCTCGGAGCCACTCACCCAGGCTGCCACTGCGCCGTTGTCGATCTGCAGGTCGACCACCGAGCCGTTGCGCACGTAGGTGCGTCCGCGCGGCAGGCGGTTCTCATAGTCGCCGTAGCCTTCGAGGTTTTCGCACCATGACTTGCCCCAGAAGGTCTTGGCGATCACGCGGCCCTCGACGACGACGGGCGCGACCGGGTGGCCCTTCTTCTTGAGCTTCGCCATTTGCTGGGCGGCTTTGCGCTTGCGCGCGGCCACGGACACGTAGGGTTTCCACTGGTGGTACATGGGCTAGCTTTCCGCCAACGCGGCGTGAAGGTCGAGTGCGACGAGCTTCATCAGGGCTGTGTCGTCGAGCTCGGTGAGCATCTGTTCGGCGCCGGCTTCGAGTAGCTCGGTCGAGAGCTGGCGCTTGCTCTCGATCAGCTGATCGATCTTCTCTTCGACGGTGCCACGGCAGATGAACTTGTGCACGAGCACGTTCTTGGTCTGGCCGATGCGAAACGCGCGATCGGTCGCCTGATTCTCGACCGCGGGGTTCCACCAGCGATCGAAGTGGATGACGTGCGAGGCCGCGGTGAGGTTGAGGCCCGAGCCGCCGGCCTTGAGCGAGAGCACGAAGAACGGCACGGCGTCGTCGTCCTGAAAGCGCGCGACGAGCTCTTTGCGCTTCTTCACTAGCGTCTCACCGTGCAGCACAAGACCGGGTTGGCCGAACACGCCGCCGAGGAACGCCGCGAGCGGCGCCGTGGTCTCGCGGAATTGAGTGAACACGAGCACCTTCTCCTGCTTGTCCGCGATGACTTCGCACAGCTCGCGCAAGCGCTGCAGCTTGCCGCTCTCGGCTTCCTCCCAGCCGCCGTCGCCGAGCCACTGCGAGGGGTGGTTGCAGATCTGCTTCATGCGTATGAGCATCGCGAGCACCAGACCCTTGCGCTTGATGCCTTCCGCGTTTTGCAGAGCGTGGGCGAGCTCGTGCACGGCTTGTTCGTAGAGTGCAGCCTGTTTGCGCGACAACTGGCAGAACGCTTTCTGCTCGGTCTTGTCGGGCAGATCGGCGATCACGGATTTGTCGGTCTTGAGGCGCCGCAGAATGTAGGGGCGGGCGAGCTCGCGCAGTGGTCCGTAGGGGTTGTGCGCGTGCGCCGCGAGGCGCTTGGTGAAGGCGGTGAACTCTTTGCTCGTGCCGAGCAAGCCGGGGTTGATGAAGTCGAAGATCGACCAGAGATCGCCGAGGCGGTTCTCCACGGGCGTCCCGGTCAGCGCGATGCGCGCCTGGGCGTCGAGCTTCTTCACCGTGCGAGTTTGCTTGGCACCGGGGTTCTTGATGGCCTGGGCTTCGTCGAGCACTGCGAGCTGCCAGCGCGCACTGGTCAGCACCGGCATGCGCAGGAGTGTACCGTAGCTCGTGATCACGAGATCGGTGGCGGCGAGCTTGCTCGCGTCGAGCGCGCGAAGGTCATCGGGCAGCATCGCCGACGGGTGCACCACCAGCGCGCGCAGACTCGGTGCGAAGCGCTCGAGCTCCGACACCCAGTTGGCGAGCAATGAGGCGGGTGCCACGAGCAAGCTCGCCCGGCGCGCGTTCGCAACCGCTGCTCCTGCGCGTGCTTCCTTCTGCAGCACGAGCAAGAGCGCGAGCACCTGGATGGTCTTGCCGAGCCCCATGTCGTCGGCCAGACATGCGCCCAGGCGCAGCTGCGCGAGCAGGTGCAGCCAGCGCACACCGACTTCTTGATACGGTCGCAGCGTAGCCTTGAGCGCGGCGCCGGGGTGCACATGCGACAGGCTCTGCGGCGAACGCAGGCCACGCAAGGTCTCGGCCAGCCACGGGCCGGCGCTCACTTGTGACCAGTCCGCCGCGGCTTCGGAATCTCCTGCGTCGCCTGCAACGCTTGCGCCCGCGACCAGACGCATCGCCTCGGCCAGGCTCATACCGCCGTCAGCGGCGCTGCGCTCGAGCGCTCGGAATTCATCGAGCAGGTTGCGAAGCTTCTCGGGCTGCACTTCGACCCAGCGGCCGCGGATCATGGCGAGACCCTCGGAGCCCGAAAGTAGCTGCTTGATCTCCGCTGCCGTCAGCGCCTCGCCGTCCAGACTGAGCTCCATCTGGAAGTCGAGCAGCGCATCCATGCCGAGCACCGACGGTGCCTTGCTCCCAATGGCCGCGCTGATCTTGGGGCGCGAGGGACGACCCGCGCGCCAACCGCCGGGCACTCGCACCACGACGCCCGCGGCCTCGAGCGCGGGCACGTCTTGCAGCATCCGGTAGGCCTCGGCAGGTGAAAAACGCAGTGGATGGAAGATCTCGCCTTCGTCCACCATCGTACGCAGCCACGCGCACTTCTCCGCGGCGCGCTGAACCGGAAGCAGCAGCGACAAGAGCTGCTGCTTGTGCTTCGCGCCGGCGTACTCTTGCAGCGCGCGGCCGAGCGGCACGTGCTGCGCTTTGGCGTGCGCCGACAAGCGTGTGGTGTAGGTCGCGAGGAACGCGAACGGCGCCGTCTCGTCCTTGCGATTCTCCGCGAGGTTGAAGTGAACGCGCCCGACCAGGTTCCACGCGGGACTCTTGGACTTGAGAAAGGCCTCGCGTGAGAGCTTCGAGCTTGCAAGCTCGAGAGCGAACGCTGCATCCAGCAGCTGCCACAGCGAACGCAGCACCTCGACGCTCAGGTACTCGCCGCCGGGGATCGGCGGCGCGGCCGCGGCGAGGCCCGCGAGCTCGTCGGCGGTTGGCTCGGCGACGCTGGCTGCGCGAGCCCCCGCGCCCTCGTCGGGCAAAAGGCACACGGCGGTCACGTAGCGCTGCGCGAGCTCGCGGAAGTACGCAAACGCTGGCGGCAGCACGCTGTCGAGCTCCGCCGCTCCCAGCTGCACGAGGCCGTGGCCAGTGTCGCGCGCGAACGCAGTCGTGATGCGCTGCGCGAGCGCAGGGTCGAGCGGCGCTGCGTCGCTCGTGGGGACGACGTGCAGAACACCGTGTCGGGTCAGCGCGGGAGAGAGGGAAGTCATCATGCGCAGCGGGGCAGAGCTTGGCGCTGCCCGGCGCTGAACGCTAGCCGGAATTTGCCCGCGCGGGTACCGGAAGATCAGGGGCGCTCGAGCGCGTCAGGCCTCCTGGACTGCCGAGCTGTCGCGTGGCTGCTCCCTCGGGGCGCGAGCTTCGACCGTCAGGCCGAGAGCACCGTCACCGCCGGAAAATGGCGTGACAGCTGCGCGAAGTCATCCGGATCGCCGGTGACCTGACGGCCTGATTCGATCGGTGTCCTCCCGTGGGTGACCATGGCCTTGATGCGCGCGCTGTTGAGTCTGGGCGCGAGCAGGCAGCAAATCGGAGCGATGATCGGCAAGCGCGCTGCGTGAGCGTGACGGCGTGCGCATGCGGCGCGCTGGCGATCCAAACCGAGCGGCCCAAGTCCACGCGGTCGAGGCCGTGTCGGCCGCGCTCAGCAGCAGCAGCTGCAACGCGTCTAAGGTAAGCCGACGCACAAGTATCAGCGAGCGTGGCACGCGGCTTGGCTATCCGAAGCACGCGCACCGCCGCTGGGTTCACATTGCAGTACGACGCGGGCGTGAGTACTGTCCGGCACCGTGCAAGCCTCCGAACGCACCGTCTTCGTGCGCAGAGCGCTCGTCACAGCGCTCGCCGCGCTGCTGTCCATGGCCACCTGGAACCACGTCAATCCGATCGATGATCCGGACGGTGCGCAGTACATGGCCAGCGCCCTGTCATTGTTCTCCGGCCATGGTCTGCGCAGCGTCACTGGGGGCGTGCAGCTGCTCTTCCCGCCGGGCTACTCTTTCGTGCTGGGAATCGGGTGGAAGCTCGGTCTGGACCCCGTGCTGTCGGGACGGCTAGTGTCGCTGCTGGCCAGCGTGCTGTGCGTCGTCCCGCTCATGACGCTGAGCGGGCGGCTGTTCGGGCGCTGGACCGAGTGGGCCGCTGGGCTGATGTACGCCGTGTTGCCGCTGCGAATTGAGATGTCGCACTGGGTGATGAGCGAGTCGCTGTACGTGCTGCTGCTGCTCTGTGCGCTGTGCGAGTGGTCGCGGCCGTCTGGCCTCGCGCGGGCGCGCACGGTGCTGACCACCGGCGTACTGCTCAGTCTCGCGTACCTTGTCCGTCCAGAGGGACTGATCGCCGTCGTGGTCCTGCTCGCGCTCAGCGCTACGCTGACCTGGCGCAATCGTCGAGTCAGCTGGAAACAGCTTGCGCTGACGGCGCTCGCCTTCGCGCTGTGCGCGGCGCCGTACGTCGCGTTCGTGCACGAGCACACGGGTCGGTGGACGGCCAGCTCGAAGACCAAGTACAACTTGGAGCTTGCGATCGGCCGGTCCGCCCGCGTGCCGTGGGACCAGCTCGCCACGCTCAGCGCCGACGACACACGCATCGATCGCTCGCTTTTCCAGGAGACTCGCGGGCAGTTCGTTCGTCGCTACGCGCACAACGTCGTCCAAGAACTCGGCGCACTCGACGAGACTTTGGGGGTGGGCCTGATCGCGTTCGCGTTGCTGGGACTGATCTTGGGCGTCACGCTGCGCGGGCGCCCCATGTTGGACGCGCTGCCGTTCGTCGGCGTCTTGCTCGCGCCACTCGGCTACCTACCGATCTTCTATACTGAGTCGCGCTACACGTACCAGGCCGCGCTCGGCGGCGTGATCCTCGGCGCCTGGGCCGCAACCGAGGTCGCACGCAGACTCTCGCGTCCGGCCGTGGCGCCCTGGGCCGCGAGCCTGCTCGTGCTCGTGCTGGCCGTGCCGTCGCTCAGCGGTGTGATCTGGCGTGTGCGGCAGGCCGAACGATCCGACGCTACGCGCGCGATGGGGGCCTGGGTCGCGGCACACACCGAGCCGGGCGCGAGGCTGCTCACGAGCGTGCAGCAGCTGGCCTTCTTTGCCGAGCACCCGTGCGATCCTGTGCCCTATGCGAGCCTGGCGCGTGTGCTGCGTTTCGCGCGCGCCAAGACCGCGCGCTACCTCGTGATCACCAACCTCGACAGCTTCGCGCCGGAACTGGTGCATCTGACGAACGATCACGATGCATCCAGCGAGCTGCAGTTCGTCGGCTCGTATGTGGGCAGGCCGGGCGACTTCGCACTGCTCTATCGGATCGTCGGCGGGCGTGAGGCCTCCAACGGCGTAGTGGCGCGAGCAAGCCCAGCCGACGCCGCAGCCACGCGCCGCGGGGCGGCCGCCGCCCTGACCGCGGAGTCTTCGCGCCGCTCGAGCGGGAGCTGCGCCTCGGGCGGTTGCGGCGGTTGATTGCGAAGCGCGCGAGTGAGCTGGCGGTGGCGCTTGGGGATGATGGGCTGAAGGTGATCGCGCTCGTGGAGTTGTTGGATGTGTATCGGCAGAGGCGGGAGGTGGGACCCGGCCCGGTGCGTGCGCTAGCGATGACCAGCTCCTGTGCGCTGCTAGTGCCGAACCGCGCTCGGTGCTAAGCCGCGGACATGTTGTCCAAGCTTCCCGGCTGGGTGATCGACGACGACGCGTCGGTGCGCGCGGAGGTGGCCGAATGGAAGGGTCTCAGCGCAAGCGAGTTGTGGCGCTTGGCGCAGCTGTGCGCGCGCGACGCAATCTGGGCAGCGCGGCTCGGCGGCAATCCACAGCGGGTTCTCGATCAGGTCGATCCCATCTCCGACGAAACGAGCGCTGCGCTGGCTCGGCTACGGCGCGCGGCGGGCTGGGGCCCTGACGGTCACTGAGCGCAGCGCAGCGCAGGCCGCTCAGCAGATCGCGGCTGCGCTCGAGGCCGAGGGCATTGCCTACGCAATCGGCGGAGCGCTCGCTCTCGCGGTCGCCGGTGTGCCGCGCGGTACCACCAATGTCGATGTCAACGTGTTCGTCGACCGCGCTGGCGTCGACAGACTTATCGACGTTCTTGGCTCACTGGGCGTGGAGATTCAGAAGCCCGCCGCGATCGACCGCGCACGGCACGACGGCATGTTCGTGGGCCGCTGGGACGGGATGCGTATCGACGTGTTCTTGCCGAGCATTCCGTTCGCGAGCGAGGCTGCACGCACCCGAACGCGACTCACCGATGAAAGTGGATGGAGCGGCTATTTCCTCAGCGCCGAAGCGATCGCCGTGTTCAAGCTGCTGTTCTTTCGAGGCAAGGACCTCGTCGACCTCGAGCGTCTGGTCGCCGTGCGCTCGGAGCTCGATCACGCGTATGTGCGACGCTGGATCGTGGACATGATGGGCGAGGACGACGAGCGCGTCCGCCGCTGGGATGTGATCGTGCAACGCTTCCACGTGTGATCGCTGCGGCCTCCGGGTCACACCCGTGCAGGTCCGGCGGCCGAGGCGCGCTGCGGTTGCGCTTGAGTCGCGAAACGACTGGCAATCGAGACCCTTGGTGCGCCTGGCGGAGGAATGGGCCGCTCGCGCTGCTAACCCCGAGCGCGCTACGTTGTGCACGGCTCCCACCCTTGGTGCGGCAAGCGCGCGAGACGACAAGATTCTGGGGTCGGCATCGATCGCGCAGCGCTTCCGCTCGTCGCCCCAGGTGCTCGCGCAGTGTCCGCAGCGCCTCCACCACTGCGTCGAGCTCGCTGTTGAGGCCTGCCACAGGCCCTTCGCCAGCAGCCTCCAATGCATCGAGCATCTCGGACACCGCCGCCGTCAGCAGCAACGGATACTCGACCGTCGAGAGCAGCACGTAGGTCCACCAGTCGACCGAGGGCACCTGCTGCGTGCGCCCTGTGAGGAATGTGTCGACCACCATGGGCGGGCCAACGCGCTCAATCGCTCCGAGCAGCGCCCGTGCATCGGCGTCGTGTGACTTCCCGCGCGGCCCAGCGGCGCTATTCGGTAGCGCGTGGGTCGGCAACTCGCGGCATGGCTTGGGCTTGCGTTTCCCCGACGCGGTCTGGCCCCTCCCTTTTGGTAGTCGAGGGGGATCGCAGGGTCAAGCGGGAATTGTCGAAGAAACTTGGCCAAGGCAGGTGACGCGCGCGCGCCCCGCGGGCGTCACGGGTGAGGGGGAGGCAACGGGATTCGCGACAGCTGCACCGCACGCGAACAGCGCGGTCACCGGGTCGCGCTCACGTTCGCCTGCGGCGCGTGGGCGCCAGCGCCGGTCTTCGTCAGGTCGTCGCGACCGGTGGCCAGCAGGTTCATTCAGACGCTCGATCGGGTAAGCTGGGGAAATGGAATCGCAGGTCGTCGAAGAACGGGACCTGTTCGACGCGATCGCTCGGAGCGGCGCGAGGGCGCTGCTGATCGGTCGCAGAGCACTCGTAGTCTTGGGATTGCCTGTGATGACCGCCGACTACGATTTCTGGTTGCATGCCGACGACGTCGAGGTGTTCAACCAAGGTCTGATCGCGATGGGCCTCGCCAGTAGCCACACGCCTGCGGATGCGCGGAAGCGCGGCCGCTACGTGCTCGAGAATGGGGAGCACGTCGACGTGCTGATCGCACGCGAAGTTCGAACGGTGACCGGCGAGACAGTCACGTTCGACAGCACCTGGAATCGCAGAGAGCTCGCGACCTTGGGCGGTGGAGTGCAGGTTGCCATTCCGTGCATCGACGACCTGATCGCGACCAAGCGGTTTGCACCGCGGCCCAAAGATCACGAAGATATCCGTTTGCTGGAGGTCCTGCGAAGCAGCAGGCTACGCAAGTGACCTCGCCCGTCCAAAAGACCGATCCGGAAGTGTTGGCGGCGATCCGAGCGCTGACGCAACGGCTGCTCTCCAAGGAAGAGTACGAGGCTCTGGCGGCGGTCCCGATCTCGGACGAGGAACGCGCCGAGAAGCTCGCTCTGATCGAGTGGTTCACACGCCGCTATCCAACCCCCGCGGCGCGATTGGCGTACATCCGCCGCGCATACGCAAGCTGGACACGCGCCGCCTAGGGAGCGGCACGGTCCTTTGTACGGCCTGTGCCCTGCTTGGAGGCAATCGCGCCGAGCCGCGGTCCGATCTTCTTCGGCGCCTTCGCTTTCGCGCCAAATACCTCGCGCAACGTCTTTGCGCTGAGCACGCGCTCGGCGATCCCATCCAGCTCCATGGCGCTCGCGCTCGCGACGCGCTTCTTCGTGCTGGCCGTGAGCGCGCCGAACTTCAACGTTAGCAACTTCAGTACCATCTCGGCTTTGCCTTCGGCCTTGCCCTTGGCCTCGCCCTCGGCTCTGCCCTTGGCGACGTAGCGCTTGGCGAAGGCGCTCTGGTATTCGTACTTGGCTGGGTCCATGGCTTGCAGTGCCTTCCGTGCGGCTTGGCTGAGCGAGGCGAAGACGAGATCAACATACAATCTCGACCTGTCGGCGTCGAGACCAGCGCTCGCGGCCATCGCGGCCACGGCGATTTG
>DASVHQ010000067.1:0-3600 GCA_036382515.1 Polyangiales bacterium
GTCGCTCGCAGGCCGCGCAGCGCGAGGTCCGACAGATCGCGTGCCAGGGTCTGCGGATCACACGACACGTACACCACGGCGCGCGGCTCTAGCGCTGCCAGATGAGCACGCACCGGCGGGGTCAAGCCGCGGCGCGGTGGATTCACGATCACCACGTCGAAGCGCTCGTGAGCGGCCACCAGATCGCCGAGCACGGTCTCGGCGTCGCCCGGCCGCGTGGCGATGCCTTCGAGCTTCTGCTCGGCCGCGGCTTGCGCGAGCAGCGCGAGCGCCGGCTCGTAGCGCTCCACGAGCAGCGGCCGTGCACCGGCCTGTCGCAGCAAGAGGCCGAGCGCTCCCGAGCCTGCGTACAGCTCGAGCACACGCGCGCCGCGCAACGTACCAAGGCATGTTTGCAGCTGACTCAGCACGCGTTGCGCAAGCGCCTGCGCCTGGCCGCGGTGCGCCTGTACGAAGCTTCCGGCACTCACGTAGTGATACGGACCACCGGTCGTCAGCACGTCCGCGAGCATCGCGGCACCGGCCACGTGCACCGGCGCCTCACCGAGCAACTGCGTTGCACCACGCTCCTGCGCACCGAACGACGTGCCGAGCACACCCTCGATCTGCATGCACTCGTGCGCGAAGGCTTCGAGCGCCACGCGATCGCGTGTTTGGCCGAGCACGCTGAGCAGCACGCCAGCGGTCTTTGGTCCGCTCACTTCACGCGCATCGAGACCACGCAGCGGCAGCCGTGATGCGTGCACCCGCTGCCGCACCGCGTCCACGACCGCAAGCAAGCGCGGCGACAGCACCTGGCAGTGCGGGATGTCGATCACGTCGTGCGTGCCGCGCGCGTACAGGCCGATCTCGCCGCTGGGCGAGACCACGAGCTTGGCGCGCGTGCGGTACCCCGTCATCGGTTGCGCCGCGACCACCTCGTCCGTGGCGACCGCCTGCAACGCAGGGTAGCAGCCGAGCGCGTCGCGCACGGCTGCGCGCTTGCGCCCGAGCTGCTGCGCCACCGGCACGCCGAGCAGCGCGCAGCCGCCGCAGCGCTGCCCGTGCTCACACGCAAAGCTGTCGGAAGCGCCCTGCACTGCTCTGCCGCTTCAAGCGTTGGCAGCGGCCTGCAGCCGAGGCAGCTCCAGCTGATACGCGCGGTGATTGAGCGCGGCCATGAAGGCCTGCGCGCTGGCGATCACGACGTCCGGGTCGGTGGCTTGGCCGCGCGACACGATGTCGTTGGCGGTGATCGCGATCGTCACCTGCCCCTGCGAGTCCGAGCCGCTGCTGAGCGCATCGATGTGGTACTCGGTCATCGTGACGTCTTCGTGCTGCGTGCACGCGCGCAGCGCCTGCACCACGGCGTTCACCGGACCATTGCCAACGGCCTCGCAGGTGCAATCCTTGCCGTCGAAGCGCACAGTGCAGCGCGCCCACGGCGCGATGTCGGTGCCGGTCTTGCACTCCACCGACACCAGCTCGTAGCGCACGGGCACGTTGAAGATGTCGTCGGCCACCAGCGCGGTGAGATCCTCGTCGTAGATGTTCTTCTTGCGGTCGGCCAGGTGCTTGAAGCGCTCGAACACCTGCTCGATCTGCGCGCCACTCAACCGGTAGCCCAGCTCGTTCAGGCGGTTGGCGAGCGCGGCACGGCCGGAGTGCTTGCCGAGCACCATGCGCGACTCGGTGAGCCCGATGTCTTCGGGAACCATGATCTCGTAGGTGCGCCGATCACGCAGCATGCCGTGCTGGTGAATGCCCGACTCGTGCGCGAACGCGTTGCGACCCACGATCGGCTTGCTGGCAGCCACCGTCAGGCCCGTGACCTGACTCACCAGGCGGCTGACGTTCATGATCTCGCGCGTGTTGATGCGCGTGTCGCAGCCGATCAGATCTTTGCGAACCTTGAGCGCCATCACGATCTCTTCGAGCGCGGCGTTGCCCGCGCGCTCGCCAATGCCGTTGACGCAGCACTCGACTTGCCGCGCGCCCGCCATGATCGCGGCGAGCGAGTTCGCCACGGCCAGGCCCAGATCGTTGTGGCAGTGCGTGGAGATGATCACGTCGCGACCTCCAACCACACCCATGATCTCGCTCACGATCTGCGAGTACTCGTTGGGCATCGTGTAGCCGACGGTGTCGGGGATGTTCAGCACCGTGGCACCGCTCTCGATCGCACACGCGAACACTTCCTTGAGGAAGCTGAGCTCGGTGCGCGTGGCGTCTTCGGCCGAGAACTCCACGCTCTTGGTGAGCGAGGCACAGTGCTTCACACCGCGGCGCACTTCTTCGAGCACCTGCGCCGACGAGAGCTTGAGCTTGTGCTCCATGTGCAGCTTGCTGGTGGCGATGAACACGTGCAGCCGCGGCTTCTTCGCCGCCGAAACGGCTTGCCACGACGCCTCGATGTCGGGCTCGCGCGTGCGGCACAGGCCTGCCACCTCGCACTCGCTGACCACGCCGGCGATTTCCCTCACCGACAAGAGCTCGCCGGGCGATGCCGCCGGGAAACCCGCTTCGATCACGTCCACGCCGAGCGCTTCGAGCTTGCGCGCGATGCGCAGCTTCTCTTCCAGAGTCATCGTGGCGCCCGGCGACTGCTCGCCATCACGCAACGTGGTGTCGAAGATGCGGACATACTGCGCGGAGCCGCCGCGAGCGGCCGCAGGCTGGTCCGCCGAATCGGCGGCCGCGCGACTCTGTGATGAGTTGTCGAGAGTCATGGACTCGTGCCTCTCTAGCCTTTGGATGCGACGGCAAGCGGCCGCACACTGGGGGTGCGGTTGCGCTGCTCCGGGCGCTCGCCCTGCGGCTGCACGTTGTCTTTCACCAGCTTGTATTCGAGCGCGTCCACCATCGCGTCCCAGCTGGCGTGGATGATGTTGGGACTCACGCCGACCGTGTCCCAGACCTCTTCGCCGTCGGTCGACTGGATGAGCACGCGCACGACCGAGCCGGTGCCGTCACCGCTGCTGAGCACGCGCACCTTGTAATCGACCAGCCGCACGTTCTCGAGCGACGGGTAGTAGCGGTCGATCTCCGAGCGCAGCGCTTGGTCCATCGCGTGCACAGGGCCGTTGCCCTGCGCGCTCGACTTGGCGATCTCGCCACCCACTTCGATCTCGAGGTTGGCGGTGGTGTCGTAGGTATCGACGAGCCCGGCGTGATCTTCCTCGATGCGCACGTTCACGGTCAGGCCGCGCAAACGAAAGTAGCGCGGCCTGCGCCCGAACGCTTCGTCGACCATCAGCTTGAACGACGCGCCCGCGGTCTCGAACTGGTAGCCGCGGCTCTCCAGCTCTTTCAAGCGCGAGAGAATCGCGCGCGCCTCGGGCGACTTCGCGTCGAGCGTGAGACCGAGCTCGCGCGCCTTCAGCTCGAGATTCGCACCTCCGCTGAGGTCCGACACGAGAATGCGCCGCTCGTTGCCGACCGCAGCCGGCTCGATGTGCTCGTAGGTGCGGCTGTTCTTCTTCACCGCATCCACGTGCACGCCACCCTTGTGCGCGAACGCGCTCTGCCCCACGTACGGCTGTTGCGTCCAGGGCGCGCGGTTGGCGATTTCGTCGACGCTGCGCGACAGGTGCCGCAAGCGCGTGAGCTGTGCGTCGCTCA
>DASVHQ010000068.1:0-8150 GCA_036382515.1 Polyangiales bacterium
GTCATCCATGCCTCTGCCGCAGCAGAAGATGGGTGAGCAGGGCCACAAAATCTTGTCATCCGCAAGTAGAAATGTCCTGCGAGCCGGTAGTCCCTATAGTGCGACCAGGCAAAGCTGGTCGAGGAGGATTGGAGGATGCGATGAATCCATGAAACCTCGTCTGTTGTGGCGGTAGTCGGGTCGGGAGCCGGCGCGGTGGATGCTAGAGGGGTTGCACGCCAAGCGTTTCTGCCGCGCAGAGGGGCTCGAGCAGCGCCTAGCTCTGCGTGCCGCGCTTGCCACGGCTCCACGGACGCGTGCGTGCCGGCGTGCAACTCGTCACACAGCCGGAGCAGCCAGTGCTCGCGTGGTTGCCACCGATTGTAGCCCGCACGAACGTCCGCTCCGCGCCCGCATCACGGACTCAGTTGCCCGCCCACTGGGTGATCTCTGCCGCGGTGTTGGGGCCGATGCTCCCGCTTCGAAGTGGTTTTCAGCCAAGAATGCCGGGCCCAAGAAGAATTGCGGATCAGGGGAGCGGCCTGCATTTTGAGAAATCCGGGGCGCTACTTCTCCGTCCTGGGACTTTCGCCCTGCGCTCTGCCGATCCGTGTCCATTCGCCTGGATCCGACGTGGGCGGCACACCCAGAGCGATAATCGAGCGGTTCCATCGCCCATGCACGCCGCAGCTGTCGGCGTCGGTGCCTCCAACAGCACCTGATTCGCGCGACGCTTTTGCCGCGTTACGGGAGCACCAGCAGCGCAACCGCTTCTGGTCACCGGATCCAAAACTGCACCCGTGCGGCTTTAGATCGTGGTGACGGGTGCAGGTGCCACCGCTGGCTTGTCAGCGACGTGATCCGAGCAACCGGCCGCGCCGCGTCACCCGCCTGAGCAGCTACCCCTGGCGGCTACCCCTGGCGGCGGTACTGCCACTTCATCGGGTGGTTGGGCTCGTCGAGCAGCGGCAGGTTCACCTCTTTCAAGTCGACAGCTTCGACGTCGAACTTGGCGTGCTGCGTGGCTTGCTGCGCAAACCACTTGGGGCGTTCGTGTCGAGACACTTTTGCACCCGGTGGCGGGGCGATCGCCGAACGAGCCAGTTGCACCTCAACCTCGGGCGAGATCCGGCTTCTTTGCCATTCGTCCGCTGGCTCAAATGTTGCAGCAGACCCCCACCACGCAAACGGAGAGCTTCATGAAAAAGATCACCACTGTATTTTGCTTGTTGGTGTGCGCGGGCTGCACAACAGCACGCTCGTCAGAACGTCCCGCAGCCTCGGCCAATGACAGGGTGACGCCCTCGGAGGCTCAACCTCGCGCCTATCAATCGCCAGCGCAGACGCCCACAGCCCACGATGACGTGACGGCGACGGATACGGAGGCAGCGCTACGCGACCGCCCTATCGACACTGCAACGAGCACTTCCCGTCCAGACGAACTGGACAGGGTCGTGCAACCCGCGCCGATCTCGGACCATGCCTCCAACACGCCGCGGGCAAAGCCGATCAGCGATGCTCCCAAGGCTCATAGCGCCGCGAGCAGCGACCGAAGCTCGAATGCCGACAACACCGGCATCAATAAGCGCGACCGCAGCCCGGCAGCCCTAACACCCATGGATCAAGGCAGCACTGCAAGCGACACCAAGATCACGCAGCACGTTCGGGAGGCCATCATCGCCGATGGCTCACTCTCGTTCACGGCCAAGAACGTGAAGATCATCACGGTGAACGGAAAGGTGACGCTGCGCGGTCCAGTCAACAGCGCGCAGGAGCGCGCCAACATTGAAACCAAAGCGATGCAGGTTGCAGGTCACGGCCACGTCGATAATCAAACCGAAATTGCCAAGTGAACGGAGACAGACCATGGACAAATCAGTGATGGGAATCGTCGACTCGCGCTCGCGCGCGGAAGAAATCCTAGCCAGCCTGCAGGCCGCGGGCGTCGGCACTTCGAAGATCTCGGTGCTGCTGCCAGACAAGAGCAGCACCAAAGACTTCGCGCATGAGCACAATACGAAGGCGCCGGAGGGCGCAATCGCTGGCGCCAGTGCGGGCGGCGCCGCGGGCGGTACGTTGGGCCTACTGATGGGCATCGGCGCGCTCGCAATACCCGGCCTTGGACCTTTCATCGCCGCCGGTCCGCTGATGGCAGCGCTCAGCGGCGCTGCAGCGGGTGCGACGGTCGGTGGCATCACCGGTGCATTGGTGGGAATGGGCATTCCGGAAATCGAAGCCAAGGTCTACGAGGGTAAGATCGCGGGCGGCAACATTCTGATCGCCGTTCACACGGATAGCTCTGACGCCCGAAAACAAGCCGAGGCGATTCTCGAGCACCAAGGCGCGCACGACATCGTCAGCACGGGTGAAGCTTCCGTGCCGACGCCGAAGACCAAAAAGGCCTGAGCGAGTTCCCGTTTCCGCTCGGTGGCTCGCGCGGTTCGGCCATCGAGCGGTCTCGCCGGCCGAAGCGAGCCGCACGCTCGACCATCCGCACCATCGAATCGACGAACCGCTTCCGCAGAACATCGCCAAAGGCTCACTTCGCGACGCTGCCGCGGCGCAGGCGCAGAAGCAGCTGACCGACAGCTTGCGCATGCGGTCGCGCTGCCAGCTGCATGGTGACGAGCGCTTTCAGCTGCTTCGTAGTCTGACCGGCGTGAGCCACGATCAACGGGATGCGCGAGTCTTCCTCCGATGGACTGCCATGCCAAGAATGGTAGGGGGCGGCGAAGTAGTAGCGGTCTTCGGGTCGTGCTCGATCGCCGTTGTGCGCCAAGAGCAACACATCGCCCGCGCGCTCTCCGTGTGGTCCCGCTGCAAGCTCGCGCAAGCGGGATGCAAAGCCGACGTAACTCGGATGCGGATGCGCCAGCAGATACGCGTCGAGCGGCTCGGTCTTGGGCAGTGGCGGTAGCCGGGATTAACACCACCCAGTCTGCCAGCCGCCCAGCCCCGCGTCACCCGCCTGAGCAGCACCCCTGGCGGCGGAGCTGTGCGGAGGCGAAGTGTAAGCGGCATGGCAGCATGCAGGGCGAAAGTACGCCCCGCTGCTCATGCGATTAGCATCGGCTCCAAACTTAGTAAAGCTAGCGGCGGGTGGCCGCCTCGCAGGGCCGTTCCAGGCGACGACCGCAGGTCTCAGCCCGGGTCGGCGGCGCCGATGCCCAGGGACTGGATGCGCAGCTGACTCGGACCGAAGTGCACGAGCTGCTCCAGGCGCGCTCGCGTCTGCTCGTCGGGCTTGACCACGGCGACCACGGGCCCGACGTGGATCTGAAGGCCGAAGGAGTGAATCTCCAGGTCCCACGGGCCGAGGCGATCGGCGCGGTACGCGGTGGGGACCAGGGCGATGCGCTCGTCGATGGCGTGGTGGTCGTCGAGCCACTCACCGCTTGCGCGCTCCCGCACGGCGATGCAGGCCGAGCCGTAGATGACGTATTCGTGTTGGCGGGTGACGCAGACGCTGCACAGAGTATCGATGCTGGACATGTGGGCTTTGCCTCTTTCTTACGCTTTGTTCTGTAGTCAGCATGGCGGGGCCATGTGTCAAACAGGTGAACGCAAAGTAAGAAGTACGTGGCTTTTCGCTGTGATTGCGCCTGCTTCAAGCCCACGCCGCCCGCTGCCGTGTGGGCCTGACGAAAAAGCCCCCCGCCACGCTGTCGTGACGGGAGGCTCTGTCGTGTAGCCAGCGGCTGGCGCTGTGTTCTACTGGAAGTAGACGTTCACGAGCACGTCCGACGAAGGCCAGTTGGAGATGGTGATCTTGCCCGGGGCGGCCGCGCTGTCTTCCGAGCCTGCGATGAAGTCGAAGTCAATCAGCGCGGGTTTGGTGGCGTCCATGGCGACGTCGGAGAACGCGATGAAGGTCGCGTTGTCGACGAGGCCGAGGTCCGACTTGCCGTTCTTGTTCTTGTCCTCGAGGAACATGGCGGCCACGCCACCGGAGAGGTTCATGGTCTTGTAGCCCTCGACGCCTGCGTTGGCGCTGGTCAAGACTTCCTTGCCGTCGACCTTCAGGCTGGCGCCCAGGTCTTGCCGGAAGCCGCCGCCGGTCCAGCGCACGACCGCCGTCACCGACTTCGCATCGCGCGTGGCCTTGTCGGTGGTCTGCATAGCGACCAGGCCGCCGACCGCCGTGCCGTCCGACTTACTCGCGGGCGCGAGCAAACGCATCAGGTAGTTCGAGCGTACGAACGGCGTGTAATACGCATAGCCGACGAGCTTGTTGTTGTTGTCGTAGCCGCTGAACACGTAGGGGACACCGCGCTTGAGCTGCAGCGGGCCGAAGTGGCCGGGCGCGTCGGACTTACCGACCGTCACCGCCGTGCCGAGCTTGCGTGCCTCGGTACCGACCTCGTGGATCTCCAGCTTGCCGGTGATCGGCTGGTTGTCGGCGAAGGTCTCCGAGATGCCTTCGACTGTGATCATCTCGTCGCCGCACTGCACTTCGTCGTATTTGGGCGCCTTGCCGCCATTGAGGAACTTGTAGATCTCGATGAACGATCGCTTGGAGTCGGCCACCGCGAAGTGATCTTCGTCGGTGAACGTCACCGTCTTCACTTTGGTCGGGTCGGTCGAGCTGGTCGCGTGATGCGGGGTGTTGCCCAGATCGTGCATCGACGACAGGCTGAGCGTCTCCACGTCTTTCACGTCGTGCGCGCCCGAGAGGTTGATGTAGTGGGCCACCTTGGCGGCCTGGGACGGCACACTCAGGTAGGTGCCACAATGCGAGGTGCCCTGCGAGTGACCGGCCAGGTCCACCTGCGTGAAGCCAGGATTGGCCGCGAGGATCTGCTTGATGGCCGCGTCGATCTTGCCGCAGCCCACCTTGGGGCTCGCGTCGCTGCAGGAGTTGCCCGGGTTGTCGACGAAGATGGAGTTGTATTCCACGCCGATGATGCGGTCCTGGCAGTAGCCATTGCTGCCGAGCAGCGACGCGACGCGCGCGAAGGTATCGCCCTCCGCGTAGGTGCCGTGGACGAACACGATGGGCCGCTTGGTCTTGTCGCAGTCCTTGTCGGACACGACCACGTCGCACTTGAGCGTCGAGGCCACCCCGGTGGCCAGGCCGCCAGCGTCGCCGCCGTCGGCCACGCCGCCGCCGTCAGTGGCTGCGTTGCCGCCATTGGGGCCGCTGCTCGACTTGCTGTCGGAGCCGCAGCCCCATAGCCCTGCCGACAGCGCGACGATCACCCATACAAGTTGTTTGCTGCTGCGCATTGATTTCGCTCCGACTTTCTGAACCCACCCGGGTCGTACAACTCAGCATAGAAGCACACAGGCGACACCCTGTCGCCAGACGCGCCAGAAACGTTATCTCTCTGTGCCAACTGCGCTCGGCTGCGCAGCCTGTCACTGCGGCACGACGAACGCACAATACCCCGCGATGCAAGTGTTCTGCGGCATGCTCGAGTCGGTCGGTGCGCAGCAATCTGCATTGCTCACGCAGCGCTCGTCGCGCTTGGAACAAGTCGGCACCTTGGGGACATTGCAGGTGCCCTTCTGTTCCATGCCGAACTCACTCGGCGTGGCGTCGGGCACGTAGCAGGGCGATAGCCAGCATAAACGCCACCCAGTCTGCCAGCCGCCCCGCGCCGCGTCACCCGCCTGAGCAGCTACCCCGGCGGCGGTGACCGGTATGCAGCGTGCTTCGCAGCCGGCGCCGAGGCGTTGACATTTCGATTGTGCACAATCTAATGTCGCGCGGCCTGACAGGGGAACCCATGCGGAAGCCCTCGGGCGCGGGACTGGCAAGCGCAGGAGCAGCGGATGATCCACAAGAGACAGGTTCTGGGTGTGGCGGCTTGGTCGTTGGCGTGCGCCAGCGGGCTCGCCGACGTCCGTCACGCGCATGCGCACATCAAGCTGCTCGCGCCGGACTCTTGGCTCAACGAAGCCAGCGACGGCGCTCCGCAGAAGGGTGGACCCTGTGGGCCCGGCGGCTACGACAACGTGACCCCCACGCCAGCCAGCATGAAGGTGACCGAGTTTCACGCCGGCGATACGATCGACGTGCAGTGGGTCGACACCATCGCGCACCCCGGCTACTTCCGGATCGCGCTCGCGGCCGACCGCACGCAGCTGACGAACCCGACCATCGTGCAAGACACCAGCTGCAACTTCGACGAGACCATGGTTCCAAAGACGGCACAGGGCAACGTGCTCGCGGACGGCGTCGCGTTTCGTTCGCGCGTGGGCTTCAGTGACGCCGCGGGCAAGATGTTTTCGCAGAAGGTCACCTTGCCGAATACGCCTTGCGACAAGTGCACGTTGCAGGTGATGCAGATCATGGAGCAGGACCTTCAGTCGCTCTCCAAGTGCTACTACTTCCACTGCGCCGACATCAGGATCCTGCCTGCGGCGGGTGGTGCAGGCACCAGCGGTGGCGGCGCAGGCAGCTCTGCCGGCACGACCGGCGGCCCCGTTGCAGTTGACGGTGGTATGGCAGGCAGCAGCGGCACGGGCACGGGCAGCGCCGGCGCAGCGGCAGCGGGCACGTCGGGCGCAGTGGGTGTGTCTGGTGCCAACGGCGGTGGTGCCGGCATCGGCGGCGCAGCGGGCACGGGCGGTGCTGCGGGTGTCACTGGGGCGGCCGGCACGGGCACGAGCCTGGGCAACGACACAGCGCACGTCGGCTCCAGCAAGAGCGGCTGCACGGTCGCACACCCCGGCGCGCGTTCGCGCGACGCCGGTTCGGCTTTGCTCGTGCTTGGCGCGCTCGCGCTGCTGCGCCGACGCCGCGACCGAAAGGTCTGAGCTACACCGCTGCACCAGGGGAACACGATGGCACGGAACGCAGGTGCGACGCTCGAGCCGCAAGAGACCGATGCGCTGCTCGAGCTGGACAATCAGCTTTGTTTTGCGCTGCACGTGGCAGCGCGCCAGGTCGTGAAGGCGTATCGGCCCGTGCTCCTGGAGCTTGGCCTGACGCACCCGCAGTACTTGGTGATGCTCGTACTGTGGGCGTGGGCGCGCGACCGCAAGGATCGACCTACGGTGCGCGCGCTCGGTGAGCGCCTGGTGCTGGACTCCGGCACCTTGACGCCCTTGCTCAAGCGCCTGCAGGCTCGCGGCTTGCTCACCCGCACGCGCGCGCGCGACGACGAGCGCGAGGTGTTCGTGCGACTGACCAAGGCCGGCGCTGCGCTGAGGAAGCGCGCGCACGAGGTCCCGATCACGTTGCTGAAGCAGGCCCCGATTCCGATCGGCGAGATCGTCAGCCTGCGCGACCAGCTGCGACGGCTGCGCGGCAACTGGTGTTGACCCAGAGCACCAGTTTGACACCGAGGAAGGCACGCCGAGTCCACGGCTCGGTGTGCTCGGCCGCGGCAGGGGCTTCTGATCACCATGCTTGCGACGGCTTTGGGACCTTCGCGCACGCGCGTTCGGTGGTGTGGCGCGGCGCAGTGAACGGCTGGGAGTTCATGCGGCCGCCGTATGTGTTACCGCGCAAGGTACCTGATGGCGTTGCGCGCAGGCTCTTCGATGGCCGTCTCGGCGTGACACGCGCACCAAGCGCGATGGCCATCGGCGCGTGCGCGTAGCCGCGCAGCAGCACCGATGGCCATCACTGTTCTTGCACGCGGTGCTCAGCGTCAGCGCTCGGTCTCGTCGTCGTCATGCTCGCGCTTGGCGCGCGCGACGAGGTCTCGGTCCAGCACTCGCAGCTTGCGTTTGGCGCCGAGCTTGAGGCATGCGGTGGCCAGCCGGTCGAGCTCGCGCAGCTGGCCGTCGCTGGCTTCGTGCAGCAGCGCGATGGCGTCCGAGGAGAAGAGGTCGCGCTCGGTGCCGGCGTGCTTGAGCCGATGCAGGAGGTACTCCCCGGTGTCGTTGGCTTGCGCTTCGCCGATCGAAAGCCGCGTGTGGATGCGTGACCACAGCGAGCGGTTCTTGGCGAGCAGCAGGCGCTGCTGGGTCTCGGGCAAGCCGACGAGCACCAGCGACAAGAGCGGCCGCGCGTCCCACTCGTAGTTCGACAGGATGTGCAGATGTTCCAGTACGTCTTGGTGCAGCAGGTGCGCTTCGTCGAGCAGAAAGACCGGGTGCACGTGCTCGCTGCCGAGCGCTTTGACGTGGTCACTGATCGCGTAGAAGACCGCGGCCGCGCTGGCTTTGGGCGCGAGGTCCAGCGCCTGACACACGTGTCTGTAGAAGTCTCGTCGACC
>DASVHQ010000069.1:0-2126 GCA_036382515.1 Polyangiales bacterium
TTGCCGGTATCCGCCAGAACAAGGACAAGGGAACGAAGAGCAAGTCAGCCCCAACGAAGAAGCACTAGCCCGGATCATGCGCGAGAGCGCGCGTGAGGATGCGCGAGTTACGGGAATTTCGGTGTCGGTGCGCGGGTTTCGCCGGTTGCAATGCCAAGCGAAATTCCCCACGCACCGACGACACCGTGTATTTCACCGATCGAGCTTCAGTTCCAGCGTCGACGTGCGGTTGTCAGCGCCGACGCGCAGCAGATCTCATCCGATGGCGGTGTGGTGCTGCTGCGCCAACTGGACGAGCGACTCGGGCTGACTGCACGCCTGGCCGGGCTGCTCGGCGACCAGCGTGAGCCGTCGAAAGTCCGCCACTCGCGGCTCGAGCAACTCCGACAGCGCGTCTACCAGATCAGCTTGGGGTACGAGGACTGCAACGACGCGGACTGGCTCCGCCACGACCCCGCGATTCGATTCGCGTGCGACGCGGAAGGCCACCTGCTGTCGTCGCAGCCGACGTTGTCTCGCTTCGAGAATGCGATCGGTGGGCGCGAGTTGAACCTGCTCTTTCGCGACTATGAGCAGGGCTACATGGACGAGCTCGCTCCCACGACCGACTTGATCGTGCTCGACATCGATTCGACCGACGACGAGACGCACGGCAACCAGCAGCTCGCGTTCTTTCACGGCTTCTACGACCACCATATGTTGCATCCGCTGCTCGTGTTCGATGGGCTGAGCGGGCAGCTGATCACAGCTTTGCTTCGGCCAGGTCGCGCGCATGCCGCGAAGGGTTCGATCACCATCCTCACGCGTCTGATTCGAGCTATCCGACGAAAGTGCCCACAAGCGAGCATCCTGGTCCGTGGCGACTCGGCGTTTGCGATGCCGAAACTACTCGACCGACTCGAGCAGCTTGACCACGAGCTTGGCGATGTCGAATACGTGATCGGCGTCGCGAAGAACTCGCGACTGTTGGAGCTCGCGAAGCCGCTGCGTTCCTCGGTCGAGGAGGAGTTCAACGACCGGAAGCAGTTCGTCCGCCGATTTACCTGGCTGTCTTACGCTTCGAAGTCGTGGCCGTCGGAGCGCCACGTGATTTGCAAAGTCGAGCACAGCAGCCGCGGCGAGAATCCACGCTTCGTGGTGACGACGCTCGACGAGTTTTCAGCCTCCTTGATCTACGACGTCGCGTACTGCGCACGCGGGCAGTCGGAGAATTTCATCAAAGACCTCAAGAACGCACTGCAGGCCGACCGCCTGTCGTGCCATCGCTTCGTCGCGAACGCATTTCGACTCCTGCTGCACGCCATCGCGTACCGCCTGATGCACGCGCTTCGATCGACCATCGCCCACGTCGCTCCAGAGACGCTCTATGTCTCGACGGATCGGGTCCGCCTCGCGACGGCGCAGATGGACACGATCCGCCTGCGCCTGCTGAAGGTCGCCGCGCATGTCTCGTCGTCGGTTCGTCGCGTGCTGATACGACTTCCCGCAGCGTTCCCACTCGCCCACATTTTCTTCGCTGTCGCACGCCACCTCGGCGCCACGTAGCACCAGGTTCTTTGACAACTGAAGCCTCCTTCCCCCCGGATCACCGGTGCCCGCGGCATGGCAAGAGCGGGCACCCCGGAGCTTTTTTGGGGGGACGACGACGCTCGGCTCGAGTCGCGGCACCGGCGCTCGCGAACCGTCGGCCAGGACCGGCGCTCACGAATGATCCGGGCTAGCGATCACGGCGCGCGCGGGGCGGCGGCTTGAGGCCGTGCTTCTCCATCCGGTAGATCAGCGTGCGCCGCGAGATCCCGAGCTGCTTGGCGGCCTCGGTCTGGCTGCCGTTGCAGGACTCGAGCACGGCGGCGATCGTCGCGCGCTCCATGTCGGCGATCTGGTCGCGCATGCCATCGAGCGTGAGCGACGGCGAGGCGGTCGTGAGCCGGACGACCGTGCGGCCCTCGCGGATCGAGTCGGGCAGATCCTCGACCCCGATCACGCCGGCGGCGTGCAGCACCATCGCGCGCTCGATCGCGTTGCGCAGCTCGCGCACGTTGCCGGGCCAGGCGTGACGGCGCAGCGCGGCCGACGCCGAGGCGGTCAGCGCCGGGATCCGCTGGTGAGTCTGCGCCGCGCATTGC
>DASVHQ010000070.1:0-4126 GCA_036382515.1 Polyangiales bacterium
AACCCTGCACCGCCAGCTCGTAGTCGGGCTGGATGCGCAGCGCTGCCGCATAGTGTTGCAACGCCTCGTCCGGCTTGCCCTCACGGTCGGAGACGACTCCGAGGTCGTAGTTGGCCTCGTAGGCCTTGGCGTCGGCGGAGACGGCGCGCTGGAAGGCCTGCCTTGCGACGGGCAGCTGTCCGGCAAGCAGCGCAGCCACGCCCTGCTTCTGCGCGTCGGCCGCCGCCTGGTTGGGCGCGGTCCGCTTGGGCAGCGGTGTACCCGTGTCTGCGGCGGCTGCGCCCCACTGACTCGGGCCGAGCGGCTGCTTGTTGTCGGCACTCACCGAGATGAGCTTCGGCACGACCGGCTGTGCGACGGTCTTGCCCTGTGTCGGTGCCGCGGCTTTGTCGGTCGGTGCCGCGGTCGGCGACGGAGCGTCGGTCTTGGGGACCGGCCTCGCCATGCCGGTCATGGCGTCTGCGGCTTCGCCTCCGGAGCTGCCGGCGGGTGCGGCCACGCTGAGCGAGGCGCCGGCTTTGTCGCTGCTGCAGCCGGCTGCAGCAGCGAGCGCGCAGATGCAGCACGCCACGAGGTACGGCAGGAGTTGGTGCTCGGTGGGTCGCATCAGCGGCTCCCTCCTGCTGGCGAGGACGGCGCGATGCCCGCGGGGATATCCAGGTCGAGGCCGCGCGGGGCGCGCGTGAATTCACCGGCCTGGTAGGCCGTGAAGCTCGGATCCTTCGCGGCGGCTTGCGCCACGCACTCCGCGATGCGTTCGTCGCCGTAGGCGTTGATACGATCGTTGGCGTCGCGCGTGTACGCGTCGTCGATGTTGCCCGCGCGACCGGCGCGCGAGGCGAGCGCGTAGCGTGCGACTGCGAGGCACTCGATCGGCCGCACCTGCTGGTCGAGCAGCTGGTGAATGGCGTCTTCCACCTGGACCTTGATGTCGTCCTTGGCGTAGTCCGGCAGGCCCTTCATCTTCTTCTGCAGCTCAGCCGGCACGACGAACGGCGTGTTCAGCACCGCGCGCGCCAGGATCTCGTAGATGCGCCCTTGCCTCACGAAGGCAGCGATGGTCCAGGTTGGGCGGCGGTAGGCCGGCAGCATGTTGTAAGACTCGGCTTTGGTCTTGGCTTCGCGGGCGCCGGAGTCGATCTGGCCCTTCACGCCGTCCACGTAAGCCTTGAGTGTGGCGGGCTTGCCGGGCTGGATCGTGAACTTGTCGAAGTCGAGCGTGGTCTTGTCGACCAACACGAACTGAGCTTGCGCCGCGTGTTCGGCGGCGAACGAACCCGCCGGTTGCCCGGAGCGTGCATACGCGCTCACCACGTCACGCAACGCGGGATCGTAGTCGTTGCTTTGCTTCAGCTCCCTGCGAGCTTCGGCGATGCGCCAGTAGGCCTCGATCACCAGCTCGCCGGCGTCTTTGTCCGACTGGTAGCGCGTGATGAAGTCGCGCATTTCCTTCTGCGCGCGCGCCCACTGCTTGAGCTTGAAGGCCATGTCGGCGACGCGGAAGTACGCAGCGCGCTTCTCCGCGGGATCACGCAGCGTCTCGGCAGCGCGCTGGTAGTACTTGGCAGCCTTGTCGTATTGCTGCTGATACTCGAGGATCTTCGCGGCGTTGATCAGCGCGCCTTCGCGCCACTCGGGAAGCTGGGGCGCGCTCGACCGGGTGAAGCGATCGGCGTCGGCCAGCATGCGGTAGTTCTCGACCGCGCGGTCGAAGTCGAAGAAGCGGTTGGCGTTGTACGCCAGGCGGAAGTAGGCGTTGCCAAGGATGGCGTCGAGCTGCTGCTGCTCGTCGGCGTTGGCCGGTTTGCGTGGGCCGATCTCGTCGACGATGCGCTGATAGAGCTGCGCCGCGGACTCGAAGCGGCTGGTGCGTTCCAGCGCGATGGCCGCTTTCTCCAGGGCCAGGGGCGCCTGCGGATGGTTCGGCTCTTCGTTCACGGCCTTGACGAGCTCAGTGGCAGCTTGTTCGTAGAGCGCGCGTTGCTCGGGGCCCTTGGCCTGTTCGGCGCGCGTGAAGATGTCGACCGCGTCGCGATAGCGCAGGTTCGTCAAGTCGGCGCCTGCAAGGCAGCGCGGCTTGTCCTTGTTCTCGGGCTTGCTGCAGTCGAGCGCTGCCACGGCCGTGCTGTCGGCGGAGAAGGTGCACTGCCTGACCTCGAGGTCCTTGCCCAGCTGCCGCACGTCTTCGGTGCGACCGAGCGTCACGGCCATGTTGCGCAGATTGAACCAGGCCACCTGGCCGGTCTCGTCACCCTTGGCGCCCTTGCAGTGCGCGTCGTAGGTGATGAGGAAGCGGTCGCGGGCCATGTCCCAGTAGCCGTAGAGGTAGAGCAGCAACGCGTTGTTGTAGAAGTACGACTCGCGCACGTGCTCGCTGTCGTGCGCCTCGTCCACGCGCGCCAGGTACATCTCGCGTGCGCCGGCCAGCCGCTGCAGCAGCTCGGGCATGGCGAGCGGCGACACATGCGCGGGAGAGCCTGCGGTGGGCGGCGGCTCGGTGCGCAGCTGCAGTTGACCGGCCTTGACCTGCCGGTCGACGATCTGCTTGACCGACTCCACCGCCAGACGCGCCGCGACCGACAGATAGGTGTCGTCGAGATTCGAGTCGCGCACGGCGGCGTACTCTTTGGCCGCTTCTTCGTAGTTCTGGGCCCAGTAGAGCGCGTCGGCCAGGTTGTACTGCAGCTCGTACGCTTGCGGGTTGTTCGGGTAGCGCTGGATGTAGGCGCGATAGGCGAGCGCGGCCAGGCTGTACTCGGCCTGGGCCTGCGTGCACAGCTCGAGATCCTGGTTGGCGACGCAGTTGCGACGCAGCTGCTGCGCACGCTGGTGATGGTTGATCGCGGTGCCGATGAGCGCGTCTTCCGCCAGGCTCTCGGCGTGGCGCTGCTCGACCGGGTGGTCCTTGTTGGCTTCCCACCAAGCCGAGCCCTCGCCGTAGTTGCCCAGCTTGGCGCGGGCTGCGATGGCGAGCTCGGCCTCGTTGTGGCGCGTGTAGGCGCGAGCGATCTGGTTCTGGATCTCGGGCGACTGCGGGTCGGTCGGCCAGCGCTTGAGCGCGAGCTCCCAGATGGCCACTGCCTCGGGATACTTCGCTTCGTCGAAGTAGATGTAGCCCAGGCGCTGGTAGACCTCGGCGGTCCACGGCTTGTCCTGCGGCATCAGCTTGGGGTCCTGCACGCGCTGGATGCCGCTCGGCTGACCCTCTTGCGGATCGGGGACCTGGTTCTCGTTCCAGTCGTCGTAGGCGAAGCCGATGCCGAGGTACTGCACGGCTTCGTCGCGCAGCTCCGAGCCCTTGCCCGTGCGCTTGCGCTCGTCGTCGGACCACTGCACCAGCATCCAGAAGTGCTGCATGGCCTCCGGGTAGCGGCTGGCGCGGTAGTACGCCCATGCGACCTTGTACAACGCGAGGTTGTAGTTGCGGTCTTCGGGGCGTTCCAACACTTTGTTGTAGGCGCTGATCGACCGCGACAGGCCGTGCTCGCTGAAGTCGTAGTCGAAGTGGTACTCGCCGACCCGCAGCCAGGTCTCGGCGAAGAACTTGGAGTTGGCCACGGCCGGCGTGCAGTCGGCGTACGGGTCGTCGAAGGAAGTTTTCGGGTCGGGCGTCTTGGGGCCGAGCCCGAGCGCGGGGTGCGCCTTGAGCGCTTCGGCTTTCGGGTCGGCCTTCGGGTCGGCCTGGTCTTCGGTCGGGGGCGCTTCACCGGTGTAGTGATAGTGGTTCGCGCACACCAGGTTGAGCCAGGCGAGGCGAGCCTCGTTGGTCTGGCCCATCTCGTTCAAGCAGTAGGCGATCAGGTAGTAGACGCCATCGAGCTTGTCGTAGCCGGGGAAGTCGTGGACCAGGCGCCGGTACAGACCGATCGTCGAGCCGAAGTCTTTTTCGGGCTCGGTGAGGGGCTCGGTGCTGCCGTTGGCGGTCTGCTTGTCGCGCGCCGCCATGAAGGCTTCCATGGCCTGCTGTTGGTGGATCGAATCGCGCTCGAAGTACAGCTCGCCCAGGCGGAACATCGCATCGGGCGCGTAGCGCGGGTCGTTGGGGTACTTGGCGAGGAAGCGCTCGAACAGCTCAATCGCCGACAGGCGGGCCTTGTCTTCGAGAGCTTCTTCCGCATCGACCTGG
>DASVHQ010000071.1:0-4889 GCA_036382515.1 Polyangiales bacterium
GCCGGGCCCACGAAGTGCGCTATCCAACGAGCGTGACATGCCTGCCGTGGCGCTGGACAGGGCCCAGATCCCCAGGCGATCACGCCTGCAACAGCGGAACATCATGGCCGTCTATCGACGATCGAGTTCTTGTACACCACGGCATTTCCTGGTCGCACTGTGCGGACTACCGACCTGCTCCCGCGAGTTGTCCATGACCGCTGTGGGTTGCGCTTGGGGCGCCGTAGCCGCGGACGGCAGGCGTGTGTGAGGGAGCCATGTGTCGGCAGGCGCCGCGGCGGGTGCCGGTGCTTCGACCAGTGGCGGTGGCGCGGTCTGCACGGGCGTTTGCGCTTCATTCGCGGCTGCTGGCGACGGCGGTGGCGTTGGCTCGGGCTGGAGCGGCTGCAGTTCCTCGGCCGGCGTGCCTGCAGCCGCAGGCGCGGCAAACCACCGGGATCTAGGAAGCTGCAAGAGGGCCGCATCAAGAAGCGCAAGTTCAGGGTGAGCAAGGTCGCCGCGGGCTGAGCTCCGGTCCCGACGCCAGCCACGCCGGCCGCCGTCAGCAGCACGACGTGAGCCAGGCGTTGCTGCCGCTCTGCCGCGCGCGCAAGTCGCTCGCAGCGGCCGCGTGCTACGCTCGGTCGGCGTCCGCGCGCGCGGCGCCCGATCCCATGCGTGCAACCAAGATCGCAGCGGCGCTGGGCGTGGCGGGCCTTTTGCTCCTGGCGCAGCAGCTCGGCCTGTGGCGCTTGTTCGCCGACCCGGCGCACATGAAGCAGACGCTGCTCGCGGCCGGACCGTGGGGTTACGCGAGCTTCATCAGCGCCTACACCGTGCTCCAGCCGTTCGGGCTGCCTGGGACGGTGTTCATCATGGCCGCGCCGTTGATCTGGCCGTGGCCCGTGGCGTTCGCGCTCTCGATGGTGGGCACGATGGCCGCCAGCGTGGTGGGCTTCTCGTTCGCTCGCTTCGTGGCGCGCGACCTCATGCAAGCGCGCATCCCCGCACGCTTCCGTAGGTACGATCAGGCGCTAGCGCGCCACGCCTTCGGCACCGTGTTCTGGATGCGCCTGATATTCTGGATGCCACCCTGGCTGCATGCGTTCTTTGGCGTGTCGGCCGTGCGCTTCGGCACGCACTTCTGGGCATCGCTGGCAGGCTACCTGCCGCCGATCTTGCTCGTGAGCTACTTCGGGCAGCAGCTCTTCGACGCGTTGCGGCGCGCACCGGCCGCGCTGTGGCTCGGGCTCGCGTGCGGCGCTGCGCTGCTCGCCGTGGCAGCTGCCATCTTCCGGCGACGCGCGTGACGGGCGGGCTGAGCTTCGCCACCTCGCCCGTCACGCGCGAACCGCCGGCGTTCGCCGGTGCCGGCACGCAGGGCCCGTGCACGGACGCGGGCGGCGCCGCGCCCTGACGACGCACACGACCAGAAGCTACTTCAACAGTTGCACGCCGAGGTAGACGTTATTACCTTCGATCGCGTCGGCACCCAGCGGGCCGCCGCCCTTGCTCGCGAGCCAGGTGTGCTGATAGCCGAGCGCCAGCCGAGCGGCGTAGTCGGCGATCACGTAGCCCGCTTGGACCTCCACCGAGCTCTGCGTATCACCCACTTGCGGCGCGGCTTGTTGCACGCGCACGAGAGGTTGGATCTTGCCCGGTCCGACCTTGTCCGGCGTGAGCCAGCTGACAAGACCCAGCCACGAGTAGTCGAGCTGGTATTTGCCCTGGTACTTGTAGAACGCGGCTTCCACGTCGATCACGCCGGACTCTTTGAGGTTCTTCTCGAAGAGCACGTCGGCGTTGAGCTCGGCGTAGTCGTCCAGCACGCCACCGGCCACGCCGGCCTCGCTTGCGGAACCATTGTGCTTCATCTGACCGCCGATGCCGATCGCAAGGATGTCCTTGCCGCCGTAGTACGTGGAGCTGTGGTAGTAGCCCGGCTCCGGGTTGATCAACGCGAGGTTCAAGCGGCCGGAGAACAGCGGCGAGCCTTTGGTGTCGTAAAGGTCGAACGCGCTCACGTAGTACTTGAACAAACCGCCTTCAGCCTGGCCCCAGATCGTCACGCCATCGTTACGACCGCTCGGCCCCTCCGCCGGACCGGCGAACCCGCTGCCGAAGGTGCCGGCGTAGTACCAGGGCGCCGCGAACCAGTAGCCGCTGAAGTTCGCCCGGTCGGACGGCACGAGCATGCGGCCTGCCCAAACGTGGAAAGCATCGTCGATGTCGAAGCGGGCGATCAGGTCCAGAATCGTGACCGAGCCGTTGTTGGTACCGCTACCGAACGAGCCCTTGATGTTGGCGGTCAGGCCGATGTTCTTGGTGACTGCACCGTCGAGGTGCAGCTCCATGTCGCCATCCTCCGTCAGGCGGTCCTTCTTGGCTTTGGCGACGTTGTTCGTGCTGAGCTGCGAGCCGATGTGAGCCCACGCGTGGACGTCGATCGGCGGTAAGGGGGCCGGCGCGGGTTCAGCTGCGGGTGCCGGAGCCGGCGCTACTGGCATCGCCGCCGGCTCCGGCGCGGACGGGGCGACCGGAGCGGCTGGCTCGGCTGTGGTCGCCGCTGTCGGCGGCGGCGTGGTGGGCGCGGCAGCTGGGGCCGCTGGCTGCCCCTCGGGCGCCGCCTGAGCGCTCGCCACGGAAAGACGAAGGACACAGCTCAGAGCCGCGAGCGTGTACGCCGCGGCCCACGCATTACGTTTCGTTGTCGTGTTCGCAGTGTTGTTCATGAGTTCTCTCGGATGCACGAACCGCCGGACTCACCACGAGTAACCGCCGCAGCCCTGCACTAACCCGACTGAGTTAGTCGGCGTGTATGAACAAGCGGTTTCGCGCGGATTAACATTGTGTCCACTGCACACATCGCTGGCGCGGCACGGTCGGCACGCTTGCCGACCGCGCTTTGTATTGCAGCGGAAATCGAAATGACACGTCTCGGCAACTTGCACGCGGTAGCAGTGCTCGATCCGCCACAACTCAGGAGCTTCTCTGCATGCACAGAACGATCCTCGACTCCGAACCGTACGTCTGGCCGTTCGACGGCGAGCTGCGACCCGACAACACCGCGCTCGTGGTGATCGACATGCAGCTCGATTTCTGTGGCAAGGGTGGCTACGTCGACCAGATGGGCTATGACGTGAGTCAGACACGCGCGTGCATCGAACCGATCCGCGCTGTGCTCGCTGCGATGCGTGCGGCCGGCTACACCGTGATCCACACGCGCGAAGGCCACCGACCCGACCTCTCGGACCTACCTGCCAACAAGCGCTGGCGCTCGCGTCAGATCGGCGCCGGCATCGGCGATCCGGGACCTTGCGGCCGTGTGCTCGTGCGTGGCGAGCCTGGCTGGGAGATCATCCCCGAGCTCGCGCCGTGGCCTGGCGAGCCGATCATCGACAAGCCTGGCAAGGGTTCATTCTATGCGACCGACTTCGAGATGCTGCTGCGGCTGCGGGGGATTCGGAACCTCGTGCTCACCGGGATCACCACCGACGTGTGCGTCCACACCACCATGCGCGAAGCGAACGACCGCGGCTTCGAGTGCGTGCTGCTGTCCGACTGCTGCGCTGCCACCGACGCGGGGAACCACCGCGCAGCGCTGCACATGGTGAAGATGCAGCACGGCGTGTTCGGAGCTGTGGCCACTGCCATCGGGCTGATCCGAGCGATCTCGTGAGCGCGTCGGACAAGCGGCCCAAGAGCAGGTGCATGCGATGAATGAGCAGCGTTTGGTGCTAGCGCACCTGTTCGGCGATGGCCAGAGCTTCGATGACATGCAGTGGCAGCCGATGCGACCGGGCATCGAGATCGCGCGCCTCTATGGGGACGGGAGCTGGGGACCGTCGGCTGCGCTCCTGCGCTACGCCAAGGGCGCGCGTCTGCCACGCCACCGGCACACAGGCTATGAGCACATATTCGTGCTGCGCGGCTCGCAGCGCGATGAGAATGGGACCTATCCCGCGGGTAGCTGCCTGATCCACGGAGAGCACACCGCACACAGCGTCACCAGTGACGATGGCTGCGTGGTGCTCGCCGTGTGGCAGGGCCCCGTGCTGTTCCTGGACTGAGCTTACTCCGCGGGAACGGGCAGGGCGTCGTGGGCATCGTGCGTGCTCGTCGCGGCCGAGGCGATCACCGCGTACTTGCTGCAGGCGAACAGGATCGCGGCGACGCCGACGTAACTCACGGCCACGACGGGCGTCTGCGCGATCCCGATGGCTTCGCCGTGAATGAAGCCGAAGAACGTCAGCACGGCGCCCGTGAGCGCAAACCCCGCGGCCTTGGCAAACTGTCGCTCGATGATGAAGACCGCGATCGCGCCGAGCACGAGGCCGCCGAGGATCGCTCCGCCACCCATCACCGACAGCCCCTGGTAGAGCACGCCGACTTGCCCCAGCTTGTCGAAGCCGACCTGCAGCGCGCTCGTGCCGGCGGCACCGAGTGCGTTGTCGATCTGGAGCTTGCCCCACGCGGCGAGGTGGGGCGCGATCGCCAGCACGATCGCGGGCGCGTGGCTCTTCGGTGTCTCTTGGAACGCTTGCGCGCCCATCAGCATGCCGATGTAGAGCAAGATGGGTGAAATCGCGACGACAGGGACGAGCGCGACGATCAGGGAGATCACGCCGAACCACGAGAGCACGAGCACCATCGCGCCTGTCGCCGCCGAGTAGCCGATGCGACCGCCCATGGCCTTCCAGCCCGGGTGTCCGATGTACACGGCGTTGATGAACGGGTTGCCCATCATGCAACCGATCAAGCTGACGACGCCGTCGGCGGTGAGCACGCGGGTGGTGGGGAAGCTGTCGCCTGCCACTGCGGCAGATTCCACGTTGTCCATGGCCTCGACGAGATCGTAGATGCCGAAGGGGATCGCCGTGACGAGGATCACACCGAGGAACTTGAAACCG
>DASVHQ010000072.1:0-15485 GCA_036382515.1 Polyangiales bacterium
TCGATGGCCCGGTCGAGCTGGCGCGTCTGCAACGCGCCGTCGCGTCGGTGTACGCGCAGCACGAAGCGTTGCGCGCGCGCATCGTGAACGCGGGCGAATCGATGTGCATCGAGATCGGGCCGGCGGACGCGTCGCCACCGCTCGTGCTCGAGAGGCCTGCCGGCGCCGGCCTCGACGCGTGGGCCATGGCCGTGATCGGCGAGCGCTTCGATCTGCGAGCCGGATGGTCCCGCGTACGGATCGCGCGCCTGCACGACGGCAGCCATGGACTGGTGCTCGTGGTGCATCGGCTGGGCTCCGACACCGGGTCGCTCGAGATCCTGCACCGAGACCTGATCGAGGCCTACCGCTGCGCGGTCACGCCGGAGGCCGCGCCGCGGCAACGCGCGGTTGACGGGCTCGTCGCATATCTCGCGCAAGCCGAGCGCGTGCGCACCAGCGATGCCACGGCCGCGCTGCTGACGCGTGCCGCGGCGCGTCTCGCCGACGAGATCCCTGCACCGGATCTTCCGCTGGACTTTGCGCGACCGACGACGTTCTCCGGGCGCGGCGAAATCATCTGGCAACCCGTCGCGATCGAGTTGCGACAGGCCGTCGATTCGCTCGCCGCGAGCTACGGTCTCGACCGCGATGCCGTGCTGCTCACGGCGTACTTCGCACTCTTGCAGCGCTACGGTCAGAAGGACGACTTCACGGTCGGCATCGACTTGGACGCCGGCCCGGCGCACGAGGGCGTCGCGCCGTGGACGACGCGCTGCGTCTTGCGGCCGATGCTGCGTGGCCAGAGCACGCTGCGAGAAGCGCTGCAGCAGGTGGCCCGTGCGCTAGAGGCGGCACGCGAAGAGAGCTGCGTTGCGTTCGATGATCTCGAGCGTGCGGTCGCGGCGCAGGCGGACGCCTCGCACACGCCGCTCTTCCAGGTCGGCTACGCTGCGCAAGCCGCGGTGCCACCTCCCTGCCAGGTGGATGGCGTGAGCTTCACGCGTTGCGTCTTGCCGAGCAGCGGCGCGCGATCCGACCTCACCCTGCGCGTGCGCCCCGCCGGCGACGGCCTGCTCGTCGGTCTGGAGCGTGCGACCGACCTGCTTTCGGAAGCCACAGTCGCCCGCATGCTGCAGGGCTACCTCGTTGCGTTGCAGGCGCTGCCGCACGCGCTGGACCAAGCGCTCGGCCGGCTGCCGGTCATGACGGACTGCGATCGACAACGGGTGCTGTCGGCGGCCAGCGTGGCGAGCTACGACCCGCGCAAGCACGCCCATGTGCGCTTCGAGGAACAGGCCGCGCGCAGCCCCGACGCCGTGGCCGTCACGATGCACGCGCACACGCTCAGCTACCGCGAGCTGGACGCGCGCGCCAATCGCTTGGCGGCGCGCTTGCACCGCCAGGGCGTTGCTGCCGAGGCGCTCGTCGGCATCTTCTGCGAGCGCTCGATCGACATGCTGGTCTGCGTGCTGGCCGTGATGAAGTCCGGCGGCGCCTACGTGCCACTCGATCCAGCGCATCCGGCTGCGCGCCTCGAAGCGATCATGGACGACGCCGCGCCCTGCATCGTGCTCACGCAAGGCGCGCTGCGCGAGCGCTGCCCCACGCGGTCCGGCAGCGTGCTGATGACGGTCGACGACCCATCGCTCGCGGATGAACCCGACGCCGCCCCGGGCGGCGAGATCGCGCCGGATCGGCTCGTGTACGTGATCTTTACCTCCGGTTCCACCGGCCGCCCCAAGGGTGTGGAGGTCACGCACCGCTCACTCAACAACTTCCTCTCGTCCATGGCTCACACGCCGGGCATGCAGCCGGTCGACCGCATCCTCGCCGTCACCACGCTGTCGTTCGACATCGCCGCGCTCGAACTGCTCTTGCCACTCACGGTCGGCGCGTCGGTCGAGATCGCCGACCGATCGACCTGCGTGGACGCCGAGGCGCTGAAGCAGCGGCTCGACGACCCGGCGATCACCATGCTCCAGGCCACGCCCGCGACGTTCCGCATGCTGATCGAGGTGGACTACGCCGGCAAGCCCGAGCTGCGAGCACTGTGCGGCGGCGAGGCCTGTCCACCCGACCTGGTGCGCGCGCTGCTGCCGCGCGTGCGTGAGCTCTGGAACCTCTACGGTCCAACGGAAACGACGGTGTGGTCGACCGTGCAGCAGCTCACGAGTGCAAAGGCTCCGATCTCGATCGGTCGAACGATCGACAACACTTCGATCCGCGTGCTCAGCCCGCTCGGCGAACCGGTGCCGCCCGGTGCCGTGGGCGAGCTCTTCATCGGTGGCGACGGCGTGGCACGCGGCTATCGCGGACGCCCCGAGCTCACGCGTGAAAAGTTCGTGCCCGACCCGTTTGCAGGTCAACCCGCAGCGAGGATGTACCGCACCGGTGATCTCGGGCGCTTCCTTGCGGACGGCACGCTCAGCTGCCTGGGCCGCGTGGACTTCCAGGTGAAGATCCGCGGTTTTCGCATCGAGCTCGGCGACATCGAGAGCAGCCTTCTCCAGCAGCCCGGCGTGCGCCAGGCGGTCGTGGTCGCGCGCGAGGACACGCCCGGGGACAAGCGGCTGGTCGCCTACGTGGTGATCTCGGAGCGCACACACGACGGTGTCGGTAACGAGCTTCGCCGCCGTCTCGAGCAGCGGCTGCCCACATACATGGTGCCCGCGCTGTTCGTGGTGCTCGACGCGCTGCCGCTCAACGCGTCCGGCAAGATCGATCGGCGCGCGCTGCCCGCGCCGGATGCGCGTGCTGCAGCGCGCGGCGCTTCGGCGCTACCACGCAACGACGTCGAGCTCATGCTCCAACAGGCCTTCTCCGAGGTGCTCGGCGTGGCCGAGCTCGACCTCGACGCCAGGTTCTTCGACGCCGGCGGCGACTCGCTCTCGGCCCTGCGCCTGCTACGCCGCATCGCCCTCGCCACGCGCGCTCACGTCTCGATTGCCGACCTCTTCGCCGCGCCCAGCGTACGTGCGCTCGCCGAGACCTTGCGCAACAAGAAGCACTTCGGTGACTTCGAACCTCGCGTGGTGCAGCTGCGGCGCGGCACGGGCGATCGAGCCCTGTTTTGTCTGTGTGGCATCGTGCTGTATCAGCACCTGGCGCGCGCGCTGCCCGAGGACACGTCCGTGTACGGCATCTTTGCGCCGTCGGAGCTTCGTCCGCTCGATCCGCAGCACTTGCGCAAGGGACAGGTCGCGTATCCTCGCGTCCAGGAGATCGCCGCCGACTACGTCGACGCGATCCGCAGCGTGCAGACTCACGGGCCCTACCGCATCGCCGGCTTCTCGTTCGGCGGCATGGTGGCCTACGAGGTGGCGCAGCAGCTGCGCCGCTCGGGCGAGGAGGTTCGCTTGTTGGCGCTGATCGATACCGCGTTGCCGGCGGCCGATCAGGCGGGCCGCTTGCATCGCGCCTTGCGCCTGGCACGGCGGCTGGTACGGGACGACGAGGCTCGGTCTCTGGTCGCCCGCCTGCTGCTGGCGCGCCTGGGAGCCGACGGGCAGCACGCGTGGACCGATCCGCAGATCGCACAGCTGCGCGACGTGCTCGGAGATCTCGAGATCGCCCGCTACGGCGCTGAGCTCGCGCCCTACGACGGCGACCTCGTCATGTTCAGTGCGTTCGACGAGAACCGCGGGCACAAGCACGTGCGGGCAACCACATCCGGCTGGCGAGACGTGGTGCGCGGCCAGTTCAGCTTCCACGAGATCTACGGAGGGCACGCGAGCATGCTCGTCCCCCCGGGCGTCGAGACCCTCGCCACGCAGCTCGTCACTCACCTCGGCTGAGTCTGGCGCAGCGCGAGCGCTCGCGCGTCAGGTCAGGTGTCTGCGCGCCAGCGCAGTTGTAGGGCCACCAAGATCGGCGGCCCCTTGCAGGCATGCCAACTTCAGGTGTTACGCGGTGGGAGAAGCTGCGCGCAGCTACTTATTCTTCCACTCTTCCAGCGCCTTCTTCACGTCCGCAGCGAAGAAGAACATCTCGGACTTCTGACCGAGCTCGTTCGCGCGTACGGCCAGAGGATAGGCTTCCTTGTGCTTACCCTTGGCCGCGAGCAGCTGCGCCTTGGTCCACACGTTCAACCACTCTTCCTTCATCTGCAGCGACTTCTCGACCAGCGTCAGGCCCGCGTCGAAGTCTTTCTTGCTCTCGAGCTCGTAGCGTGCAGCGCTGTTCCACGCGCGCCAGCCGTCGTTCTCGAGTGACTTGAGAGCCGCCTGCACCTGCGCATCCGTGTCGACCGCGATTGGCAAGCCCACGCGGATCTTCTCCCAGGCCAGCGCGAGCGTGGCGTGGAAGTCGTCGAAGTCGATGACCTGGTAGGCGAGGCGCTCGCGCATGGCCACGGCCTGGGGCTTCACGCTCACGCGCAGCACGTCGAGCTCCTGCTTGTAGCCCGAGCCGATGCCGGGCTGGTTCAGGTCCTTGTTCAAGATCAGGGTCCAGCTGGCGGCGCCCGGGATCACGAAGAACGCGTAGCTGCCCGCAGCGACAGGCTTGCCGTCGATCTTCACGTCGCGGCTGAAGCTGAGCTTCGTGACCGAGTTGGCACCCGCACGCCACAACTTGTCGTACGCAACCACGCCGCCCCAGATCTTGCGGCCCTTCACTGCGGGAGACGAGTACTCGACGCTGATGTCGGTGAGCCCCACGCTCTGGGTGACCTTGGCATTGGGGCTGAGCTTCGGCAGTTCCAGCTGCTGCGCGTAAGCCGGTGCGGCGAGCACGAGTGACAGGGCAATCGACGAAAGCAGGCGTTGGTACATGATGGCTCCTCGGATGGTGGGATCGACGCGCAGCGAAGCGACAGCGAGCCTCGCGCGAAGCGGCCGATGCTAGCAGTGTGAACTTTCGCCTGCCAGCAAGCGTTCGTAGCGCTCGACGGCGGGCTCTGGGGCGAAACGCGCCACCGCGTCGGCGCGCGCGGCGCGGCCCATCGCCCGCCTGCGTAGCTCGTCCTCCAGCAGGCAGAGCACGGCCGCAGCGAGCGCCGCCGGATCGGCGGCCGGCACGAGCAGGCCCGTTTCGCCGTGGTGCACGACGTCCGGCAAGCCACCGACCGCGCTTGCCACCACGGGCACGCCGCATGCGAGCGCCTCGAGCGCGGCCAGGCCAAAGCTTTCGGTTTCGCTCGGCAACAGGAACACGTCGGCGCATGCCAGAAGCTCCGTGAAATGTGGCAGTGGCCCCAGGCACAGCACGCGATCGGCGAGACCCAGCGTGGCGGCAAGCGCCTGAACCTGCGGGCGCTCCGGGCCATCACCCACCAGCACGAGCGCGGCGTCGCGTGTCTTGCAGATCAGCGACAAGGCGTGGACTGCGTCCCCCACGCGCTTGAGCGCGCGAAAGCTCGAGCTGTGCCAGAGCACCGCGGGCCGGCGCACGGGATCGTCCCAGCCAGGAAGATGCGGGAAGAGCCCGCGCAGGTCGCCGCTGCGCGGATGGAAGCTCGCGGGATCGACGAAATTGGGGATGACCTCGATCGTGCGCTCGCCCAGATCGAGGACCTGCAGCGCACGCTCGCGCAGCCAACGCGAAGGCACGCTGAGCGCATCGCTCTGCGCGACCGCATAGCGCACCATCGCGCGCAACGCAGGATCGGCGCCGAGCACGGTGACGTCCGTGCCGTGCAGGGTGGTGACGACGCGCGGCGCAGCCTGCCCGCTGTGGTTGAGGATGGAGCGCGCGAACGCGGCGCTCGCGGCGTGAGGCACGGCGTAGTGGGCGTGAATGACGTCGAAGCCGCGCGTGTTGGCCAGGGCGCTCGCGAGCGCAAGGGGGTAGACGCTGTGACCGCCGGGCACGCGCGGCGTCGCGCTGACGCGCTGCAACGAGACGCGCGGCGCACCGAGGTGCAGGCGCGGCGGGCACTCCTCGGCGAAGAAGCACACTTCGTGGCCGCGCGCGGCCAGCCGCGTGCCGACCTCGGTCGCGACGATGCCGCTGCCGCCGAGCGTGGGAAAGCAAGCGATGGCGATACGCATGGGCTTCATGGGTAGACGTCGCAAACGGCGGGATCGAGGGAGCTGGCGGCCGCGAGGATGGCGCGCGTCAGCGCAGCGTGGCCAGTGCGAGCGGCGAGCGCGAGAAAGCCGTAGGCACGCTCTTGAGCCACACCGTCCGGCCGCAGCGCGAGGATCAAGCGAGCCAGGCGCGTGCTCGTGATCTGGTCGCGTTCCAGCGCGGCGCGCTCGGCCCGCTCGGCGAGCTTCGTGATCGACTGCTCGCAGGTCTGGCGCGTCTTGCGGATCGGATCGGCGAGGCCTTCCAGGCCCAGAGCCAGGAGCGCGTCGAGCTCGCGCTGCAGCGGCGAAAACAGGCGTGCACGAAGCTCCGCCGCGGCCAGCGCACCGTGCTTGTGGGCTACAACGCGAGCGAGCAGCGTCGGCAGTGGTTCGTCGAGGTCGCTCGGCGACAGACCGACGCGACCGAGGAGTGAACGCGTCGCAGGGTCGATCACACGCAGCCGTGCGCGCGGAGCGATCATGGGCATGGGGATCCCGAGTCGTTCGTAGATCGGCGGCAGCTGGGCGAAGTACGAGAGCTCGGCCGGCCCGCCCACGTATGCACAGCTCGGCAGTAGTGTGTCCTGCACGAGCGGCCGAAGCAGAGCCGAGGTGCTGAAACGCAGAGGCTCGCTGACGAGTAGCTCCGCGAGCACGCGCGCCGAGACCGGTCCTTCGGGAGTTGCGAAGCCATCGGCGGTTCGGGTCAGCCGATAGCGCGGGCCCTGCAGGCCGCTCGGATGAAAGAAGACGAGCGAAGCGGTGTCACGCGTGCGCACCTGCTCCTCGCAGCCAGCGGCGGCAATCGAAGCGGCGCGCGCGTGCAACGCGCTCGCGATTCCGGTGTGGTCGTCGAGCACGCGCTGCAAAAGCGGCGCGGACAGCCGTGCGACCGCCGGCACACGCGGATCGAGCACCAGCAGGCCCTCGGCTTCGAACAGCTCCGCGAGCAAACCGCCGAACGCGGCGGCGATCGGCCGGCCGACGACGTAGTGGGCACGCAGCAGAGTAAGCAGCTGCGCAGCCTGCGGCAGCGAGGCGAGCTCGCCTTGGAGCTGATCGAGCAAGGCCTGCGTTCCCACCGGCAGGACGCGGTGGGCGAGTGGCACGCGGGCGGGCGTTGGCTCGGGTGGCAGCGCGAGCACAACACGCTCCGAGGCACCTGCGAAGGCGACCTGCGCGATCTCCGCGTAGTCGTGGTCCTCGGTCTGCAACCAGAACAGGGGCACGCAGGGCCGGCCGGTCAGCTGTTCGACCAGGCGCGCGCGTGCGATCGCGGTGGCCGCCTTGTGCAAGGTGTAGAGCGGACCGCCGAACAGCCCCACTTGCTGGCCTGTGACGACCACGCTGGTGCCGGGCCGGGCGAGCCGCTCGAGGTGCCGATCGCGTGCAGCTGAGGGCGGCAGAGCCCGGGCTTGACGCACGAGCTCGTCGAGCAAGCCAGGCGCGATGTTGCGAGTCGCAGCGCGCTCGGCGGCGGCCCGCCATGCGGCCTGGTCGGTGAAGTCGAAGGGCAGGAGGCGAAGCGCCGCGGGCTGGCCTGCGAGCACGGCGGCGAAGACAGACGAAGGCACGCGTGCATGGTAGCAGGTGCCGCGGCCAACGCTCCGCTGTAGAGTGCACCGGCACGACCATGCAGCGCACATTCACCCATCCGCTGGTCAAACTCGTCGTCAGCCTTGCCATCGGTTTGGCGCTGACCGCCACCCTCATGCCGCACAAGACCCAGGCCTCGCCCGCAGCTCCACCCACGCAGCCCGACGCCGCGCGGCTCGGGCGCGCACTCGACAAGCTGCAGGTGGTCGGCAGCGTGCTGTACATCGCGGCCCACCCGGACGACGAGAACACGCGTCTGCTCGCCTACCTGGCCAACGACAAGCTGTGGCGCGCAGGCTACCTGTCGATCACGCGCGGCGACGGTGGACAGAACCTCATCGGCTCCGAGCAAGGCCCGCTGCTCGGCCTGATCCGCACGCAAGAGCTGCTCGCAGCGCGCCGGCTCGACGGCGCTGAACAACTCTTCACGCGAGCGCGCGACTTCGGTTACTCGAAGCACGCCGAAGAAGCGCTCGCGATCTGGGGCCACGACGACACGCTCGCCGACGTGGTGCTGGCGATCCGGCGCTTCCAGCCGGACGTGATCATCACGCGCTTCTCACCGAACAGCCAGCAGACGCACGGTCATCACACGGCCTCCGCGCAGCTTGCGGTCGAGGCGTTCGAGAAGGCCGCAGACCCGAGTTACCACCCAGAGCAAGTCCAGCGCCACGGCAGCTGGCGGGCGCGTCGCGTGGTCTGGAACGACTCGCTCTTTCCGGGCTCGCCAGCGCGCGACTTCAGTAGCTTCGTGAAGCTCGACGTGGGTGGCTACAGCCCGGCACGCGGCTTGTCCTGGGGCGAGCTCGCCGCCGACAGCCGCAGCATGCACAAGAGCCAGGGCTTCGGCGCGGCCCGCCAGCGCGGGCCACAGCTCGACTACTTCAAGGTGCTGGCTGGCGAGCCGATCACCAGCTCACCGCTCGATGGCGTCGTCAGTGACTGGTCGCGAGTCGCGGGCTCCGGCAAGCTTGTCGATGCACTGCGCCGTGCACGCGCTGCGTTTCGTTCGTCTGCGCCAGAGCAGGCGATCCCCGCGCTGCTCGAGGCCCGCGATGCGCTCGATGCGCTGAACGACAACCCGTGGAAGAGCGTGAAGCGCGCCGAGATCGACGCGGCCGTGCTCGCCTGCGCGGGACTGTTCACGGAGGTCGTGGCGGCCGTGCCCTCGGTCACACAAGGCAGCACGCTGCCGATCACAATCAGCGCGCTCGCGCGACGCCCGGTCGCGATCACGCTGCGCTCGGTCAGCTTGCCCGGCAAGCTGCTCGCGCTCGATCGTGTGCTCGCCGAACACGTGCCGTGCGACGTGAGCGAGACCTTGCCCGTCGCGACCGACGCCGCGCTCGCGAACCCCTACTGGCTCGAGCTGCCAGCCGAGGCCGGCCGCTACCCGGTACGTGACGAGGCGATGATCGGCCTGCCCGAAGGGCCTGCGCCGCTCGAGGCCGAGCTGACGTTCAGCATCGCGGGTCACGACCTGCACGTGCCACGCGCAGTCGCCTACAAGTGGACCGACCCCGTCGCGGGCGAACGCTACCGCAGCGTGGAAGTGCTGCCTGCGGTCACGATCGAGCTCGACACGCGCGTGCTCTTGTTCACCCAGAGCAAGGCGCGCGAGCTGCGGGTGCGCGTGCGCTCGCTTGCGGGTGCGAAGGGCGGCGTGCGCCTCGAAGCGCCGGAAGGGTTCCATGTGACACCGGCCGAGGCGCGCTTCGAGCTCCCCAGCGCAGGCGAAGTCGAGCTGGCATTCCAGGTCTCACCACCGGTGCAGGCGCGCGACGCCGTGCTGCGTGCCGTCGCCACCGTCGATGGCGATGCACGTCGCTACGACCGAAGCCTACGTCGCATCGAGCACACGCATATTCCCGTGCAGACCGTGCTGCCGATCGCCGAAGCGCGCGTGGTTCGCACCAAGCTCAGCCACTCCCATCGCAAGGTCGGCTACCTCCCCGGCGCCGGCGACGAGATCCCCGCCGCGCTGCGACAGTTGGGCTACCAGGTCGTCGACCTGGACGTGGCTGCGCTCGCTCCGAGCAACCTCAAAGGCCTCGACGTCGTGGTCAGCGGCGTGCGCGCCTGGAACGTCGAGCCGAAGCTCGCGGGCAAACACGGCGTGCTGATGGATTGGGTGGCGCGCGGCGGCACGCTGCTCGTCCAGTACAACACCAACAACCGCATCGGGCCGGCGCCGCCCGAGCTTGGGCCCTTCCCCTTCGCGATCGGCCAGGGCCGCGTCACCGACGAAACCGCGCCTCTCACGCTGGACAAAGATCCCATCCTCACGCGCCCGAACCTGATCACGAGCGCCGACTTCGAGGGCTGGGTCCAGGAGCGAGGCCTGTACTTCGCCGAGACCTGGGACGCACGCTATCGAGCGCCCCTTGGCGTCTCCGACCCGGGGGAGAAGCCGCTGCGCGGCGCGCTCCTGGTCGCCAAGCACGGCAAGGGCGCCTTCATCTACACGGGCCTTGCGCTGTTCCGGCAGTTGCCCGCGGGCGTGCCCGGCGCCTATCGTCTGTTCGCAAATCTGATCGAGTATGGCCCAGCCCGCTGACGACTCGCGCAGCTTCCGCAAGCTCTATACGTTGGTGCTCGCCGCGCTCGCGCTCGAGATCGCGGTGCTTTGGGTGATCACGCGGGTCTACACGTGAGCCCGCTCGACTGGCTGGTGCTGCTCGCCACGCTCGCGGCCATCGTCGCCTACGGCACGCTGCGTGACCGCGTGAGCACGATGGACGGCTACCTGCGCGCCGGCGCCGACCTGCGCTACTGGACCATCGGCCTGTCGATCATGGCCACGCAAGCCAGCGCCATCACCTTCCTGTCGGTGCCCGGTCAGGCCTACCAGGACGGCATGGGCTTCGTGCAGTTCTACTTCGGCCTGCCGATCGCCATGGTGATCCTCGCCGCGTTCATCGTGCCGATCTACCAGCGCCTCAAGCTCTACACCGCCTACGAATATCTGGAGACTCGCTTCGACCGCAAGACGCGGCAGCTGGTGGCGGCGCTCTTCCTGCTCCAGCGCGGCCTGTCGATCGGCCTATCGATCTACGCGCCCGCCATCGTGCTCAGCTCGGTGCTGGGCTGGCGTGTGGTCACGACCAACCTCGCACTCGGGGCGGTGACCATCGTGTACACCGTGGTCGGCGGCAGTCGCGCCGTCGCACGCACGCAGACCCTGCAGATGACCGTGATCCTGTGCGGCATGGCCGCCGCGCTCGGCTACGCCATCTTCCTCCTTCCCACCGACGTGAGCTTCGGCCACGCCGTTTCCCTCGCGGGCACGCTCGGCAAGCTCGAGATCGTCGACCCTTCCCCACGCTTGGACACGCGCTACACGCTGTGGTCGGGCTTGCTCGGTGGCTTCTTCGTGGCGCTGGCGTACTTCGGCACCGATCAGTCGCAGGTGCAGCGCTACCTCGCGGGTGGTCCGCTCACCGAAAGCCGTCTGGGTTTGCTGATGCACGGCTTCGTGAAGATCCCGATGCAGCTCTTCGTGCTCTTCGTCGGCGTGATGGTCTTCGTCTTCTACCAGCTGAACCCGCCGCCCGTGTTCTTCAACCGCGCCGAGCTCGACCGCGTGCGCGCGGTGGCACCGCAGCAAGTGGCGCAGCTGGAGAGCGAGCAGGCGCAGATCTTCGCCGAAAAGCGCCTCGCCATCACGCAGCTGATGGCGGCCGAGAGCCTCCACGATCAGGCCGCGCTCGTCGGCGCGCGTGCCGAGGTGCGCGCAGACGAGCACAAGCTGACCGAGCTACGCGCTCGCACACGCAGGATGATCGCGCGCGTGCGGCCCGGCGTGGACACCAAGGACGCCGACTACATCTTCGTTCGCTTCGTGCTCGATCACTTCCCGCACGGCCTGATCGGCTTGCTCGTCGCGGTCATCTTGTGCGCCGCGATGTCCTCGTCGGCGGCCGCGCTCTCGGCCCTAGGCACCACGACCGTGATCGACTTCTATCGGCTCTCCGTGCGCCCGGGGCGCAGCGATGCTCACTACCTGCTGGCGGCGCGCGTGTTCACGGCGTTCTGGGGCGCGTTCGCCGTGAGCTTTGCGGGCTTTGCGGCGCTGCTCGACAACCTGATCCAGGCAGTGAACATCCTGGGTTCGCTGTTCTATGGCCCGACCCTGGGCGTGTTCTTGTTGGGCTTCTTCTCGCGCCGTGTCGGCGGCACGGCGGCGTTCGCAGCCACGCTCGCCGGGCAGGCCATCGTGCTCATGGTCTTCGGTTTCTCCAGCATCAGCTTCCTCTGGTACAACGTGATTGGCTGCGTCGCGGTCATCGCCCTGTCGCAGCTGGTCGAGCGCGTGCGCCCCAGCGCAGCGGCGTAGTGGCACGTGGCCGCTGACGGCTCACCACCGCTCTTGGCTGCGCGCAACTTGCATGGCGACCAGAGTGGCGCACACTCCGTCGAGCAGGAGTCCACAGATGCCCCTTTACGAATACGTCTGCCGCAAATGCACCCGCGAGTTCGAAGAGCTGGTGTACGACCACAAAGATCCCGCCTGCCCGAGCTGCAAGAGCGCCAAGGTCGAGCGCGTGCTCTCGCGCACGGCCGCGACCAAGCGCGAAGCCGAGCCCGCGCCTATGGGCGGCTGCGGCCGCTGCAGCGAGCAGGGCGGCTGCGGGATGAATTGACAGGCTTTTCAGGCTCGGCGCCGCGCACCGTGCAGGTGCAGTCCGCTTGGGCGAGCACTTTTTCAAAAGGCATTTCTGCAGCGACGCTGTAGAATGCTCCGTCGCGTGCGGGTTGGGGCCGGTGCAGCCCCAAGAGGTGTCGAATGTCCATCCCTTGCTCTGCGTGGCTGCGTTGCCGTGCGCGGCTCCTTCCGGTCGTACTTCTGTGCACGAGCGCAGCCCTGCTTCCCGTGCACCTCGCGCACGCTCAAGTGAAGGAGCCCAACGGCGTAGCCGTGCCGCTCGCGTCGGGGGGCAAAGAGATCCAAGTGTCGGCGCTCTTCACGCAGCGCATGGAGATGATCGACTACGTAGCCGACGGCCTGCCAACCCCCGATACGTTCTCTCCGCTCTGCGGTTTCAAGGCGACGCTCGTGCTCAAGCAGTCCGGCTCCAAGCTGGCAGTCGGCTGGTACAACGCCGATCCCGCCCGTGTCGCGCCGCCCGCCGCGAGCGAAATCTTCCAGCTCGTGCCCGCCGGCTCGCCGGTCGGCACCAGCATCACGGGCGCCGACATCCGCAAGGACCCCAACTACAAGGGCGGGCCGATCGGCTTCGCGTTGATCCGGCCGAACAGCACGCCAGCCTTCAACTTCAGCGAGGCCCGCTACAACGTGGTCTGCAACAACGCGTTGTTCTGCCCCACGCCCGCGCCGTGGATCCTCTCGGTCTCGTACAAGTCCAAGCTCACGCCCAATGCCTACTACGTCGCCTTCGAGGACGGCGACACGACAGCCTCTGGCTGGTCCAACGACGGCGACTTCAACGACTACGTGTTCTTGTTCGAGGGTCTCAGCTGCGTCGGCGAAGGCGCCTCGTGCGCGGTCCCCGATGCCAAGGGCCTGTGTATTGCGGGCATCCTCGAGTGCAGCGCGGGCGGCGCGCTCGTGTGCAAGGGCGTCAACGCCAAGACGGCCGAGAGCTGTGACGGCCAGGACAACGACTGCAACGACCTGATCGACGACGGCAACGCGCTGTGTGGCACCGACAAGGTGTGCAGCCGTGGCCAGTGCGTGCCGCGCTGCGGCACCGGCGAGTTTCGCTGCGCGGTCACGCCGTTCACGCAGTGCGAGCACGGGCTGTGCGTCGATCCGGCGTGCGCGGGCAAGACCTGTGCTGCAGGCCAGGCTTGCATCGGCGGCGCCTGCCGCGCTCCCTGCGACGGCGTCGTCTGCCCGGGCACGCAGGCGTGCCGCCTGGGTGCATGCGTCGATCCCTGTCACGGCGTGACGTGTGACAGCGAGCACGTCTGCTCCGGCGGCGGCTGCATCTTGCGCTGCGACTGCGCCGGCTGCGCGCAGAACCTGGCCTGCGACAGCAGCGGCCTGTGCGTGGATATGCAGTGCGCCGGCAAACAGTGCAGCGCGGGCACTGTTTGCAAGCAAGGGCAATGCGTGGATGTCTGCAAGAGCGCCAGCTGCCCGATCGGCTCGAGCTGCAAACAGGGCGCTTGCGTCGTGGCCGACGGCGATGTCTCGATGAGCCAGCCGACCGACGCGGGAGCCGGCGCGGCCTTGGCCACGACGGGCGACGCCGCGCTCGTTGGCGCCGCCGACGGCGGAGGTCTTGGCGGTGACGGTGGCCTTGGCAGCGCGTCCGCGAGCACGCGCAAACGCGCCGCGGCGCCGGCCGGCTGCGGATGTCACGTCGCCAGCAGCACGAGCGCGCCGAATGCTTGGCTGCTGGCCGTGCTCGGCCTCGGCGTACCGCTGCTGCGCGGCAGACACGGCGCACGCACGCGCCGCTAGCAACCGTCACCGTCATAGCCCGGTCGCGCACGGTCTGCTCACGCGAGCGGGCTAATCACGGCTTCGCCAGCGCGTCGAATACCTTGTCGAGCTCGGGCTTGGTCGCGATGCGCAGCTGAGTGCCTTGCGCCGCACTGGCTTCGAGCACGATGAACGCGCCGTACTTGCGCGGCACGTCCAGCCAGGGCATCCCAGCCGTACGCGTGTCGGCGTCACTGACGACCCCGGGATGATCCCGATCGGTTACGGCCCCTTCCAGGTGGCGTTCCACATGCCCGAGCCGCCAGCGGTGGGGAAGATACTCGTCGGCTCGGTGCACTTCCACTGGCCGTTGATGAACTTGTTCTGGATCTTGTCGTAGTCCGATGTCATGACCCCGATGAACTGGTACTTCATGCCGGTCCCGTCGTCGTACACGCCGTTCTCGATCGTGCCGTTGTACTTCTTGGTCCCGCAGTCGAGCGTACCCTTGAGATCGGCGTCGAACGGAAACGTGCCGTTCGCGCTGCCGCGCATCTTGCCGCCGTTGATCGCGAAGAGCTCACCACTGCCGGGCACCTTGGTCAGCCAGAACTCGAGACCCGGCTGGATCGCGCCGCCGTCGACGGCGGGCGCGTCGACAGCGAGCACGGGCACCGGAAAGGTGAACACGGCAGGTGAGCCGTAGAAACCGTCGAAGTAACCGACGTAGTGGCCCGCCTTGCACGAGCCGAGCTCCAGCGGCACGCGCTGCCAGTCGAAGCGGTTTGCGCTGCTGTTCTCGACGGGGTTTGCGCCGGTCGCGGCCGGCTTGGGGGTACCCCCATCCACGGCGATGCCACCGGTGCCGGCGGCGCTATTCACGCGCTGAAGGCATGCGCACGCGCTCCACTGCCCACCACTACAGGTCTGACGACCCGGCGCGTTGTTGACAGCCGGGCAGGTGCAGTTGGCCGTGAGGTTGTCCGTCGCGCAGCTGCCCTGCGCTCCCTGCCCGGGGGCGGAGGTGCCCGCACTGCCGGTCGTCGTCGAGGTGCCAGCGCCGCTGCGCGCAGGGGCGGCCGCCGAGCACGCGCCCAGCGCGAGTGAGACCACACACAACACGCGTGCCAGAGGGCTCGCCTTCGACCGAAGCTGTTCTTGGTTCTGGTTCATGGCTTGCTCCTCACTGCACGATGGAGTTACATCCGCGGATGACGTCGACCTTGGCTGCGGAGTCTGCGCGCACCATCGTGCAGGCTTGCCCGCACAGCACCACGCGCGTGAGGTCGTTGGTGCCGTCCGGGTGCTTCTTGAACTGCCAACCGTTGGCGCCACCGTCACAGGGCTTGGCCTCGTCCTTGCCAAGGCACACGGGTTCGCCCTTGCCTCCTTGGCTGTACTGCACGTTCACCTCGGCCTCTCTGACCGGCACGCCGGTGTCGGGCACGGCGAACTCGCACGCGAGCGCGGCGCCACTGATCTTGCTCAGCGCGGCACCCAGATCG
>DASVHQ010000073.1:0-5209 GCA_036382515.1 Polyangiales bacterium
TCGAAGTACAGCTCGCCCAGGCGGAACATCGCATCGGGCGCGTAGCGCGGGTCGTTGGGGTACTTGGCGAGGAAGCGCTCGAACAGCTCAATCGCCGACAGGCGGGCCTTGTCTTCGAGAGCTTCTTCCGCATCGACCTGGTGCATGTAGCCCTGGTCTTGCGAGTAACGTTTGCGCAGGTATTCGCGCTGCAAGAGAGCGACCAAGGTGTCGCGATACGAGCCACCGATCTTGGTGAAGTTGTTGGCCTCGTTCTCGAGCTCCTTGAGCGCAGCCACCTGCTGTGGCGTCGGCGCCGGCCGCTCGTCTTTGATGCGCTTGTCGGCGGTGTCGAGAAAGCCTGGCGGGGCGACGGGTACCGCTGCTCCGGCCCACGGTGTGGCGCCGGGCGCGGCTGCAGCTGCTGGCTGCGCACCGGGGGCGGCCTGCGGCTTGAACGGGCTCGCTGCGGCGGGCGCAGGCTGAGGCTTCAGCGGGCTCGCTGCGGCGGGCGCAGGCTGCGGTTTGAGCGGGCTCGCTGCGGCGGGTGCAGGCTGCGGTTTGAGCGTGCTGGGTGCGGCCGCGGGTGCGGGCTGCGCGACGGACACAGAGCCGGCACCCACCCAGACCAGGAGCACGAGCAGCGCGCCAGAGAGCGGGCGCGCACAGTGGCACGAGCTCATGGTTTCCCTCGCCCATCCGTGATTTCGTTCAGCTCGTCGTCGAGCGCCTGCAGCGCTCGCGTGCGCTCGCGGGTGAGCAGGTCGACACGCGTACTGTGCTCTTCCTTCTGGGCCCAGCCGACGTCGATGAGTCCGACGTCGGCCTTGAGCACCAGATCGTAGAAGCGCTTCTGCACCTGTTGATAGTTTCCGTACGCGATGCCGCCCACGACGTCCTCGGTTTGAGTGTCGAGCTGAGCCAGCTGCTGCTGATAGCCGCCCAGCTTGCCGCCCTCTTCGTCGAGGACTTTCTGCATGTCCTGCGCGCGTTCCGCGACGACCTGGTCGACGAGCTTGTCGTGTGCGTCGAGCGTGAGCTCGACCGCGTCCAGCCGCTGGAACATCGCGTCGAGATTGGCGTTGGTTTGTGCGCCGAGCCCGGCGATGAGCTGACGTTCCTTCGCCACCACCTGCTTGTGCTCGTCGCGCAGCTGATCATCGCGCAGGTAGTTGCCGTCGCCGACGCCGACCTGGATGCGCCCGGACTCGACCTCGAGCTTCAGCTTGTCCAGCTGCTCGTGGTAGCCGCCGAGCGCCTGGCGCTGCGTGGCCAGCTCGGCGTTGTAGGCGTCGACGCCGGCCTTTTGCTCGGGCTTTTGCATCGTGTCGGCCATGAAGCGCGTGGTGGCGGTCATGCGTGCGTCCAGGCCGAGCAGCTCGACATCGAGCTTGCTCAGCTGCTTGGTCAGCGCGTCGAAGCCAGAGTCGACCTGCCCGTTGCGCGCTTGGAAGTCGCTGTCTTTGGTGGGCAGACCGGAGAGCGTGCGCTCGATCTCGCGGCGGCGGGCGCGCACTGCCGTGAGCTCAGCGCTGTTGTACTGCTTGGTCTGCGCGTCGTCGTCGGCGATCAGCTGCTGGCGCACGCGCGCGGCGCGGTTGCGCAGCGCGATGGTGCGTTCACGGTGATCGCGCAGGTCGGGGAAGATGTTGACGCGGTTGGGCGCGTCGAGCGCGCCGCGCAGCCGCTCGACGATGTCGCCGGTCTCGTGGACCATGTGGCGGGCCTGGCTCAGGTCGGCCACGGCGGCCAGCGCGCGCTCCATGTCGCCTTCGATGTTCGCCCAGCGCAAGGCGAGCGGCGGCAGGAACGCCTGCGCGTCGAATTCCTCGAGATTGTTGTGCACGAGGCTGCGGAAATAGGTCTGCGGGTCGCCGTGCTCGGCGACGATCTGGTCGAGCTGTTCGCGCACCGGCTGGAACTCTTTCGTCACCTGGCCGAAGACATCGTTGGCAGCGTCGAAGCGACCGTCGCGCAGCAAGAGGTTGCCGCGCAGCAGCTTGGCGTCGGGGATGTAGCGGCTGTCGGGCGAGGCGATCGAGAGCACCTCGAGCGCACGCTCCGCCTTGGTCGAATCCCCCAGGCGGATGTAGGCCCACGCGATCTCGTAGAGCGCCGTGTCGAACTGCCGAGAAGCGCGGGCGACCGTCTGATAGGCGTCGATGGCTTTGCTCAGGTCGTTGGTCTCGTAATACAGGCGGCCGAGCGCGAGCTGCGCGAGCTCCACGACTTCGCGCTGCTGCTCGGTCGTGACCTTCAACTGCGCGACCTTGGAGAAGGCTTCGAGCGCAGGGTTGTATTGCCCGCGCAGCGCGTAGATGACGCCGACGAAGTAACGGGCCTGCGCGTAGTACGGGCTGCGTGAATCCACGGCCTCGAACGCCAGACGCGCGTTCTCGAGCTTCGCAGGATCGACCTGCGGCAGCGGTGCGGACGGCTCTCGCAGGGCGTCGCTCGGCACCGCCACGTTGTAGAGATACTTGGCGCGGAAATAGGCCGTGGCCGACTCGACCTCGGTCGGAGGCAGCTGGCTCAGGCGCTCGAAGTAGCGGTCGATGCCGTCGAAGTCGCGCACGTGAATGGCGATCTCGATCAGGCGGCCCAGAGCGCGCTGCACGTGGGGGCGATAGACGGCTTCGTCGGCGTGATCGAGGATCATCCGATAGCGCGTGCGCGAGCCGAGCAGGTCACCCGCCTGGAAGAGCGACTCCGCGAGCAGGAACAGCGCATCCGGGTACGCCGCGTGCTTGGGGTAGTTGTCGACGATGTCCGTGAAGATGATGCTGGCCCGGACGTAGTCCTGCAGACGATAGAAGAGCTCGCCGTCGGTGAGCCGCTCTTCGACGTAGGTCGCTGAACGCAGCTGCGAGCCACGCAGCGGAAGCGCGCCCAGCTGCATCGCGGCGGTCTCGATGTCGGAAAGCTCGCGCGTGGCGCCGCTGAGATCTTGCGCCTGCGCCTGCGCGCTGGCGTGCAGCACCAGCGCCAGGACGACGACCACAGCTGGCAGCCGCGAGGGCCGCGGCGACATCAGCCGCCTCCCCCAGCCGCTTGCTTGCTGGGATCGGTTGCGGCCGCGGGTTGATCGGCAGTCGCCGAGACGCGCTCGACGTAGCGGATCGCGGGGCGATCTTCGAGCGGTGCCGTGGGCCCGCCTTGCTCGAAGCCAACCACGCGCAGCGAGGTGGCCTTGCCCTCGGGCGCCGTGAAGGTGTGGCTGCTGGTGACCTTGAAGCGGTAGCCCTTCAGGTACGAGAAGATGCCGTAGCCGTTGCCGCGGTACTCGAGCTTCACGGTGAGCGTGTGCTCGCCGGGGACGATGCTGCCGTTGTAGACGTCGAACTCGGCGCTGTCGCCGAGGCTGCCTTCCTCGTCGGCCTTGTTGAAGATCGGCGCGCCGTCGAGCGCGTACACGACCTTAACCAGCTTGTACGAGTTGCCCATCTTGTTTTCGTGGATGATGCGGGCCTGGCCACCGGCGACGACGCCTTGCAGCACGGTTTCCGCCAGCAGCGACAGGCGCGCCTTGGAGCGGAAGATCTGTTCCTTGAGCTCGTTGATGCGCTGCTCGAGATCACGCAGGCGCACGCCGTACGTGCCGGCGTCGACCGGCTGGTCTTTCACCGCCGTATTGGTGGTGGTGCCGGCGACGACCTGTTCGGTCGGCCCGCCTGCTGCGGGTGCAGCAGCTGCGGGTGCCGCCACAGGTGCAGCAGCAGGCACTGCTGCAGGTGCGGCGCTGGCTGCCGGCGCTGCCGGCGCAGCTGGCGCAGTTGTCGAGCCACTGACCTTTGCGGTCGGCGCGCTCCCGGTGCCACCTCCGAGGGTAAGCGATGCACCCGCGGTTTTCGCGGGTGTTTGGACCGGCTGGGCGGCTGAAGTTCCAACAACGAACATCAGCGCCGCCACAGACGTAGCCACGGCCATCAGTCTGCGCATTGCGAGTATCCCCTCATTCAACGGGCAAGCCGGGCCGCGGGCGCCCCACGCAAGGAATGCGCGAGTTTATAACAAGCGCACCTTGTATGGTCAACGACAACCCGGAGGGGCCGACCGAGTGTAACCCCGTGAAATGCCCTGCGATTGACGATCTGAGTGCGCCGCACCCTGCGCATGACTACATCCACATAGAGCACCCCACTCGCTGCGGACGCGCCTGGCGGGGTTGTCAGGGCCCCCAATGCGGTGCGCGTTCGCACCGCTTGCGCGGGTCGGCAGCCCCCTGCCCCCCTTGCCCGGACGAGCAGCGCGAGGTCTTCTTGCTGCGCCACGTCCAGAACCTACCCTTCGGGGAGATCGCGGAGATCTGCGGGGTTCCCGAGAACACCGTCAAGAGCCGCATGCGCTACGCGCTCGAGCGTTTGCAGAGCGCGCTCGGCGAATACGAGGAGCAAGCCCGCGCGCTGGGCTGAGTCGTCATCATGGACTGTCAAAGCTGCGAAGCCGTGCTGCTGGATCTCGTGTACGGCGAGCTTGCGTCGCACGTGCAGAGCGAGGCACGCGCGCACCTGACGCGCTGCGCGCAGTGTCAGGCGGTCTTCGAGCGTCTGTCCGCAGACAAGCATCTCGCACAGCAACTGCCCCAGGAGGATCCACCTGCGGGGCTCTCGCAGCGCTTGATGCAAGCGGCGCGCGCGCAACCGGTGGTGCAGCCGGCACGACGCAGCCCGTTCGAGGGCTGGGGCGAGATGCTGCGGCGCTTCGCATTTTCGCGGCAGGTGGCGATGGCCACGATGATGGTGCTGATCTTGGCGGTCGGCCTGCTCTCGCTGCCGCAGCTCTCTCACCGGCCGCAGGTCTCCGGCGTGACGGTCGTTAACCCGGAAGGTGCAGGCGAGGCCGCGCCTTCGGCGGCGCTTCGGTCGGCCAAGCCGCTCGATCTGGCGATCGATATGCGCACCGGACGCATCCGGGCGAAGGGTGAGATGGACCAAGCCGCGAGCCCACGCCCCGCTGCCAACGCTGTGCGGGGCGCAGCTGCCCCAGCCGACGTTCCGGCAGCGCCGGCCGCGGCCCAGGTTGCGGAGCCCGAAGCGTATGCTCCGCCGCCACCAGCTGCAGCGCCGGAGGCCCCCGCCGAGCTTGCGACACAGGCCGCGAAGCTCGATGTGCCGGCACGGCTGGCGATGGGTGCGGAGGAGGCCAAGCGCGCGCACGACGCGCTCGAGCTGTCAGGTGCGTTGCTCGGCGACGATGAGCTGGCAGCACCTGCAGCGGAGGGCGGCGGCGT
>DASVHQ010000074.1:0-28487 GCA_036382515.1 Polyangiales bacterium
GAGCCCGAGACGGTCAAGCCCGTCGAGCTGCCCAAGAAGCGCCGCGACAAGGGCCCGGTGATCGTCGCCCCCAAGCCAGAGGTCCAGAAGCGCAGCGCCGAGTCGCAGGACGCGAGCAACGCTCGCCACGCTGGACCCTTCGTCTTGCCGCCCACCAAGTTACTGACCGAGGCGCCCGACCGCACGATCGAGATCGATGAGACCACGCTCAAGGAAAACGCGGCACTGCTGGTGGAGAAGCTCGCTGCGTACGGCGTGAAGGGTAGGGTCGACGAGATCCATCCCGGCCCCGTGATCACGATGTACGAGTTCGAGCCGCAGAGCGGTACGAAGATCTCCAAGATTGCCGGCCTCGCCGACGACCTCGCGATGGCGCTCGCTGCACAGAAGGTGCGTATCGTCGCGCCGATCCCTGGCAAGGCGCGAGTCGGCTTCGAGCTGCCCAACGACGTGCGCCAGACGGTCTACCTGCGCGAGCTGCTCGAGGACGAGCGCTGGCGCAAGCTGGACGTCGCGCTGCCGGTGGCCTTCGGCAAGGACATCGTGGGCCAGCCGGTGTACGGCGACCTCGCGAAGATGCCGCACGTGCTGGTCGCCGGCGCCACGGGCTCGGGCAAGAGCGTTGGTCTCAACGTGATGCTCGCCTCGTTGCTGATGAAGAAGACGCCCGAGGAAGTGCGCCTGCTCATGATCGATCCGAAGGTCGTCGAGCTCGCGGTGTTCGACGGCATTCCGCACATGCTTTTGCCGGTCGTGACCGACATGAAGAAGGCGTCGCTCGCCTTGCGCTGGGCCGTGGACGAGATGGAGCGCCGCTATCAGCTCTTCGCCGATGCGGGCGCGCGCAACCTCGTCACCTACAACGCCCGCGTGGACAAGGTGCAAGCCGGCGAGCTGTCGATCGCAGCGTTTGCGCCACGCCGCGCAGGCAAGGTGCGTGCGGTCGCCGCCGATGGTGAGGAGATGCTGCTCGACCCGGTCGACGGCGAGCGAGCTGACGCCGAGGACTGGAAGCCCGAGAAGCTGCCGAGCATCGTACTCGTCGTCGATGAGTTCGCCGACCTGATGATGGTCGCCGCCAAGGATGTCGAGTCCGCGATCGCGCGCCTCGCGCAGAAGGCGCGCGCCGCGGGCATCCACGTGATCCTCGCCACGCAGCGCCCGAGCGTCGACGTGATCACGGGCATGATCAAGGCGAACTTCCCTTCGCGCATCGGCTACAAGGTCTCGCAGCGCGAGGACAGCAAGACGATCCTGGGGCGCACCGGTGCCGAGCACCTCCTGGGCATGGGCGACATGCTCACGCTCATGCCGGGCACCAACGATCTCAAGCGCGTCCACAGCGCGTTCATCAGCGAGGACGAGGTCAAGGCCGTCTGCGACTTCCTGCGCGCCCAGGGCATGCCCATCTACGACGACAACATCCTCAAGCCGCGCGACGACGAAGATGGCGGTGAGATCGGTGGTGGCGAGCCATCAGACGACCCGATGTACGATCGTGCTGTCGCCATCGTCGCGCAGGCCGGTTACTGCTCGATCTCTCACATCCAGCGCAATCTCAGCGTGGGCTACAACAAGGCCGCGAAGCTGGTGGAGCGCATGGAGAAGGAGGGCGTGGTGGGTCCGCCCAGCGGTAAGGCCGGCGGCCGCCGCGAAGTCTTCATCGAGGCCCGCTGATGGCGCCGCGCTTTGGGCTCGATCCGCGGCTTACGTCCTCGGGATCTCCCTGCGCAATACGTGAGTATTGCTCGGTCGGTCCCTGCGGGCGCGCTCGCGGCTCGAACCCAAATCGCGGCGCCATCGGCACACCTCGCGCTCGCGCGCTCGCGGCTCAAGGCAAGATCGCGGCGCCATCGGGCGGAGCGTTGGGTAGGCGCGCGGCCCTTCGGGCGCGCTCGGCGTGGCGCCCGCACGACGGTGGTGATGGCTGGAAACGGGGGCGGGACGCACTCGGGACTACATGGTGGGTTGGGGCGTTGGTGGTTGGAAGTCGGGGGAGTCTGCTATGCTGAGCAAAGAGGAAATCTGTGACGCACGCTGCTGAGCTATTGGAACTATTGGCTTGTCCGAAGTGTCACGGGAGGATGCGCGCGATCTCTCTGCCCGAGGGTTTCGCCTGCGAGGCGTGCGGCTTGTTTTACGCGCTCGACGACGGCTTGCCGAACATGCTGATCGACGAAGCTCGGCCGTGGCCTCTGCCTTCCGCCCCGGTGTCTGCCTAGGAGCACTCATGGCCATCGATCCCGTCACAGGACGCGTGCTGCCGAAGATCCTCGTCGTGGAGGACGACGCCGATCTTTTGCACATGATCAAGACCATGTTGCAGACGGTGGGTGAGACCACGCTCGCCCGCGACGGGCAGGAAGCGCTCGATCTGCTCAAGAACGGCTTTCGTCCCGACGTGATCGTCACGGACCTGATGATGCCGCGCATGGATGGGCTCACGCTGGCCAAGACGCTGAAGAATGAGCCCAACATCGGCAACATCCCGCTGGTGATGCTCACCGCCAAGAGCGGTCCGATGGACATGATCACCGGCATCAACGCCGGTGCGCGTCACTACGTCACCAAGCCCTTCAAAGCCGCCGACTTGATCGACAAGGTGAAGAAGGCGCTGATGGCGCGTCGCGCTTCCTGACGCGGGCTGGTGCTGCGGGCTGGGCTACCAGCCCTTGTGCAGCGACGGTGGCAAGAGCAGCGTGAAGCCTGCGGCGGCGTCGGCCACGCAGCGGCCGATCTCGAGGTTGCGCGCTTGCGCTCCTTCGCCAACCCGCGTGTAGGCGTGCACGTCGGCGCCCGCGAGCGAGTGCTGCGCGGCGCTGTCACCACCGACGTACTTCAGCGTGCCCTGCATGAGCACGGGTGCAGCCACTTGCACGCGGGTCGCGAACACGGAGCGACGCGCCGCGACGTTCACATCGTTCAGTACCTGCCACGCGAAATTGCTCTCGGCTGGCGGCTTGATCACGACGTCGTAGCTACCCACATCCACCGGTAGCTCGAACGCACCCTCGGCGTTGCTGGTGGTCTGCCGCGAGCGGTTGTAGCTGGCGACGCTCGGGTCGTCGGCGGCGAGCACCAGATCGCGGCCGAGCGCGACCGCGTCGATCGAGGCGTTGCTCACGGGTGTCTGGTCGGTCGTCTCGATGGTGCCACTGAGCACGGCAGACTTCTGGAACGACAGCACCTCGTCGGTGAGGTCGGCGCCGTTCTGCGTCGCGATCGTGCGTCGCTGAGCGAAGATGTCGCAGTGCAAGTTGGCCGGTGGTGTGACCACGACGACATAGTCACCCGGCAACACGCGCGTGCAAAAACGCAGCGCCCCCGAGCTGACGTCCACGTTGGCGGTCGTGCTGGCTTTGTACGAAGCCGTGACGGGCACTGTGGTGTCGGCGAAGCGCACGGCGGTTGCATCGAGCGTCATCGACATGCGGCCGAGGCCCTGAGCGCTCTGGCTGGTGCACAGCTCCACCGTGCCCGAATAGCGGATCGGCTCCGGGATCGCGGGCAGGCTGAGCGTCGCGTTGCCCTGCGCATCGTGTCCGAGGTCGGCGTCGTTCGCCGTGAGCACCGGGAACACGGGCGTTGTCGTGTCGCAGTTGGACTTGGTCGCGTCACTGCTCGTCTGGCTTGGCTCGGCAGTGATTTCGAGCTTCCAGTCTTTGATGCCTGGATCGGAGAGCAGTGTGACCGCGCCAGCGCTGAGCGGGGCGCTGTTGGACAGGGCTTCGCCGCTGAGCTTGTCGAGCTGGCGTACCATGAGGCTGAGTCCGCTGGGTGCGCCGTGGATCACGAATTTGGCGGGCGTCCATTTCAGCTTGGCGTAGTCGAGGTCGATCTTGCCCTGATCCTTGGCTGTTAGCTGGAACGTGTGCGGCGGCCGGCTGACATCCATCGGCTGTACGACCACGCGATACTCGACTCCGTCGAGCAGCTGCACGCCGAACGCGCCCTCGTCGGGCGCTGCGGGATCGACGGTGCTGGCCTGGATCGGCGCAGCGGTCGGGGTGCCGGTGGCGGCGTCGATCGCCGTCAGCGACACGTTCGCACCGACGGGGGTCTTGCCGTCGTGCAGGTAGCCGAACATCGTCACGGGCCGAGGCAGCTCGAAGCTGCGGCGGGTGGCGTCGGTGAGATTGAAAGGCCCGAGCGGGATGGCCAGCGCTTGCGCGTTGCTCGCGGCACGAGCAGGCACGACCTCGAGGCTGATCGCGAACGCGGCTGTGCTGTCCATGGCGCACAGCCCACCCTGACAGTGCGAGCCGGGGCTGCAATCGGCATCGCTGCTGCAGGCGTTGAGGCGAACGCTCGGCTTGGCGCTGTTGAAGCTGCAGCCCGAGAGCAACACGAGGGCGCAGGCTGCCCGCAGCGCGCCCGCGCCGGCCACTGGCTTGCGCTGCTGCACCCGCTCTCGCATCTAGGGCACCGTGGAGGAGGGGTGGGTGGCGTCGATCACCTTGCAGCTCTCTGCGAGTGCCTGCGCCGCCTGGGGGTTCGACAACGCTCCGCCGCTAACTTCCCAGATCCAGTACCTGGCGCGTGCGATGTCGGTGAAATCGCTGGCCTGGTCGAAGAGGCCCACGACCGTCGCGACCTGCTCGTTGTCGAGCGGTCCGCCATCGGAGACGGCGTTCTCGCAGTGCGTGAAGCGACTGCTGACCACGAAGTCGACGCGGTGACACTCCCCCGGGTTGAGATCGGTCTTGTTGATCACGATCTGGAAGTCGGACCGGTTCACACTGCCCGAAGGCGGGATCGATGGCTCGGGGCAGGTATAGAACACGTACCCATTGCTCTTGGTGACGAGCGTGCGTTCGAACAGTTCCTGACCGACGTTCTCGTCGCGGATCGTCACGGGGATGCGGAGCTCGTTCGGGCCGGCAGCGGTGACGTCGACTTTGATGATGCTGCCCACTGGAATCTTGCGGTCGCCGATGATCACGGGCGGGACGTTCACTTCATCCTTGAAGGTGACCGGGTCGGTCACGAGGCACCCGGACACGGATAGAAGGGCGCACACGAGGCTGGCGTACGCTCCCAGGCAACCCCAGGAAGCAAGCCGCGGGCCAGACGCGGCAGTGCACGCAGCGCGCGCGGGATCACACGGGATTTTCCGGGGCTCGGGCAGCGGTGAGTGATCTTGCCGCGACATTGCTGTCAGCTTCCAGGCTCGGCTTGGTGCGGGTTCAGGAGTTCGGCGTGGGCTCTTTGGCGTCGGGCTCACGCTCGAGGTAGCGAAAGATGGTGCGTGGGTCGACGCCGAGGTCACGCGCGGTCTTGGTGCGGTTGCCGTTGTTGCGTTCGAGGACCTCGAGGATGTAGCGGCGCTGAAAGTCTTCGCGCGCTTGCGTCAGCGTGGTCACCGGCGACATGGCTTCCGGCAGCATGTCGAGATCCTCGACGCCGATCAGCGTCTTGTCGCACATCACGATCGCCTTCTTGATGCGGTTCTCGAGCTGACGCACGTTGCCCGGCCAGTCGTACTTGCGGATCGCAATCAAAGCGTTCGGGGTGAAGCCTTTCACCTTGCCGCCGAGCTCGGCGCCGTACTTCTGCAAGAGGTACTTCGCGAGCACCAGGATGTCGTCGCCGCGTGCGCGCAGCGCAGGCAGGTGGATGTTGATCACGTTCAGCCGATAGAAGAGATCTTCGCGGAAGTTGCCGCTCTTCATCTCTGCTTCGAGATCCCGGTTGGTTGCCGCCACCACGCGGATGTCCACGCGCTCGGGCTTGGTGTCGCCCACCTTCAGCACAGTCTTCTCCTGTAGCGCGCGCAAGAGCTTCACCTGCAGCGAAAGCGGCAGCTCGCCGACCTCGTCGAGAAAGAGCGTGCCCGTGTCCGCGAGCTGGAACTTGCCCTGCCGTGTGGCCACGGCGCCGGTGAAGGCGCCGCGCACGTGACCGAAGAGCTCGCTCTCGATCAGGTTCTCGGGGATCGCGCCGCAGTTGACCACGATGAACGGCTTCTTCGCGCGCTCGCTGCGGTCGTGCAGCGCGCGAGCGATCAGCTCCTTGCCCGTGCCGGTTTCGCCGGTGATGAGCACGCTGATGTCTGTGGTCGCGACCTTCTCCACCGTGCGGAAGACTTCGAGCATCGTCGGCGATGAGCCAATGATGTCGCCGAAGCGGCTCATCTCGAACTTCTGCTTCAGGTTGTCGAAGTCGTTCTTGATGCTGTCGAGCAAGAGCGCGTTCTGCAGGATCAGCGAGGCTTGACCCGCGAAGATCGTGAGCACGTCGAGTGAGCGTTCCTCGAAGAGGTTCACGACGTTGTCGTTGCCGACGTAGAGGATGCCGAGCAGCTCGCCCTGCGCCATGAGCGGTGCGCACATCACCGAGCAGAGCTTGAGGTTCATCACGCTCTCGGAGCTGCAGAACTGCTCGTCGTGCAGGGCGTCGCTCACGATGATGGGCTTTTTGCTCTCGATCACGCGTCGGATGATGCTGTCGGAGAGCTGGCGCACCCCATCGCTCAGGTTCTCGTGGTTGAGGTTGCGCGCCACGGCCACGCGCGGGCTGCCGCCCTCGACCAAGATCAAGAAACCCTTGTCGGCGTTCGTGACCTCGATCACCGCGTCCATCAGGGCCGAGATCAGCTCGGGCACCGAACGCAGGTCCATCAGCCGCTGGCTGAAGTCGTAGAGCTTGCGCAGCCCCGACAGCTCGGTCGATGCGTCGTTCTGGGCCTGCGCCAGCTGCTCGTCGTAGAGCGAAAACGCGAGGTCGACGGTGCCCAGCGTGAGCCGATCGCCGTGGGCCAGCTTGCCGCGACGCTTCTTCTTGCTGTTGAGCAGCATCTCGCCGCGGGCGTCCACCTCGGAGAAATTGAACTCGCGACCGTCGAAGATGATCTGCGCGTGGTAGTCGGACAGGCTCGCGTCATCCACGCACACGTCGTTGCCGCCGGCTCGGCCGATCGACACGATCTTCTTGTAGATCGGGAAGATCCGCGGTTTGCCGTTGGGCACCATCCATTTTAGGCAAGGCATGTGCGGGGCAGCATAGCAGAACCGACACCGAACCGCGGCTCCGCGTCCAGGCGCGGCGTACGTCCTCGGTGCGTCGGTCACCGCAGCCGAACACGGCTCCCTTCGCCCCCGCGGGCGCGCTCGCGCTTGAACGCGGCCGCGCGGTCCTCCTACTCGCGGTCCCGGACCGGGCCGTGGCGGAGGTCCCCGGCGGTTCGCGGCCACGGCTGCCAACGCCGCGGCGCCCTGCGCCGCAGGTCCCAGCGTGTCACGCTCAGGAGTCGACACGCACGAGCCAGGCGTCGTAGCTGAGGCTGCAGCGCTGGGCGTTGCCGGCGAGCGTCGCCGTGTAGCTACGGACGCCGCGGCCCTTGAAACGTTTGCCGTCCCGCGCCAGCTCGAAGTGCGATGCACGGTCGGTCGCCTTAGCCCGCTCTACCTCGGCGTCGCCCACGATGGCGCCGCCCGCACTCACCACCCGTGTCCACGCGGGCCAGAAGGCCAAACCCAAAAGTTGCATGTCCATGCTGCGAGCCCCGGGTATGCCGTCGATCATGGCGTAGAACGAGTTCACGTAGCCCGTGCGCTCGGTGTCGCCGCAGCTCGCGGCCACCACCCGCGTTTGGAACATGTACAGCCCCGGCCCCATCACCGTTTGTCTGGACCTCGCGATCTCGTCGCGACGCAACACGCGTGACTCATACAAAGAAAAGCGGGTGCCGCCATGAGCAGCACCCGTCTTTCGTGGGTCGGTACGCGGAGCCGCAGGGCTCCGCGCTGTGTTCGGGTCAGCTGCAACCCATGCTGGTTCCGCAGTTGAGGCACTTGTAGCAAGCGCCGTTACGCACGGTGATGTGCCCGCAGTTGTCGCACATCGGGGCGTCGCCCATCATCTCGCTGAGCTGCTCGTCGAGCGACAGCGGCACCGAGCCGACTTGCTCGAACAGGCCAACCTGCTTCTTGTCGTCCAGGTTCATCGGAGGTGGTGGCAGGGCGCGTGCTGCGCGCTCCGCTTGCTGTCCTGCGCCCACGTCGGTGGGGTTGTTGAGCTCTTCGCGCACCTCTTGCGGAGGCACGTGCGCTAGATCGTAACGCTTCTGGTACTCCACACCGAGCACACGGAACACGTAGTCGATCATCGAGGTTGCGAACTTGATGTTCGGGTGACCCTCGACCGGGCCGGCGGGCTCGAAGCGCGTGAAGGTGAACTGCTCGACGTACGACTCGAGCGGCACACCGTGCTGCAAGCCCATCGATACGCTGATAGCGAAGCAGTTCATCAGCGACCGGAAAGCAGCGCCTTCCTTGTGCATGTCGATGAAGATCTCGCCAATCGAGCCATCGTTGTACTCGCCGGTGCGCAAGAACACCTTGTGTCCGCCGACGCGCGCCTCCTGCGTGAAGCCGCGGCGCTTCTTGGGCAAGCGGTGCCGCACGGTCGCGGGCGGGCGCGCGCCTTCGTCGACGTACGGCGCCGGCATCGACAAGCTGGTCTTGAGCGCGCTCTGCGTGTCGTTCGCCGGCACTGGCGGCGGTGGCAGCGAGTCGCTCTTGGCCTCGGTCTTGTCTTCTCGCTTCTTGTCGGAAGCCGACAGCGGCTGGCTCGACTTGCATCCGTCGCGGTAGAGCGCGACGGCCTTGAGACCGAGCTTCCAGCCTTCGAGGTAGATCTCTTCGATCTCTTCGATGGTCGCCTCGTTCGGCAGGTTGACGGTCTTGGAGATGGCGCCCGACAGGAACGGCTGAGCCGCGCCCATCATGCGCACGTGCGACATCGGCAGCAAGAAGCGCTGGCCGATGTTGCCGCAGCGGTTGGCGCAGTCGAACACCGGCAGGTGCTCGGCACGTAGGTGGGGCGCACCTTCGATGGTCATGCGACCGATCACGCAGTCGTTGAGCTCGTCGATCTGTTGGCTGGTGAGGCCCAGCTTCGACAGGAGCGAGAAGCCCGTCGCCTTGTATTCCTCGGGCGCGATGCCCAGGCGCTTCATCACCGGTTCGCCGATGACCCAGACGGCCAGCGCTTGCGACACGTGGAACACGCCTGGAAGCGCGGCCTCGGCCTTGGCGATTTCCTTCTCGTTCAAGCCCTTGCCGAGCAGCCACTGCCGCGAGGCGTGCGGTGCACCGGTGAAAGTGTTGGTGCCGCTCACGTATGCGACGATCTCGCTGAGCTCGAGCTCGCTGTAGCCGAGGTTGCGCAGCGCACCCGGCACGCTCTGGTTCACGATCTTGAAGTAGCCGCCACCCGCGAGCTTCTTGAACTTCACGAGCGCGAAGTCGGGCTCGATGCCGGTGGTGTCGCAGTCCATGAGCAGACCGATGGTGCCGGTCGGCGCGAGCACGGTGGCCTGCGCGTTGCGGTAGCCGTTGCGCTCGCCGAGCGAGATGGCCTCGTCCCAGCACTGCTTGGCTGCGGCGACCAGCTCGTCCGGGATCTCGAGCTCGTTCTCGCTGGCGTAGCCCGCGCGGCGACCGATCTCGCCGACCGCAGCGCGATGCTTGTTCATCACGCGCAGCATCGGCTGACGGTTCTTCTCGTAGCCCGGGAACGGCCCCTTGGCTGCAGCAATCTCCGCCGATGCGCGATATGCCTCGCCGGTCATGATCGCCGTGAGCGCGCCGCACATCGCACGGCCTGCCGCGCTGTCGTACGCAAATCCCAGGCGCATCAAGAGCGTGCCGAGGTTCGCGTAGCCGAGCCCGAGCGGACGGTAGTCGTGGCTGTTCTGCGCGATGGTCTGCGTGGGGTACGCCGAGTAGTCGACCAGGATCTCTTGAGCCTGGATCAGGATGCGCACCGTGTGACGGTAGGCTTCGACGTCGAAGTGGCCCTTGTCATCGAGGTACTTGGTGAGGTTGATCGACGAGAGGTTGCACGCCGAATCATCGAGGAACATGTACTCGGAGCAGGGGTTGCTCGCGTTGATGCGATCGGTGCTCGAGCAGGTGTGCCAGTCGTTGATCGTGGTGTCGTATTGCAGGCCCGGATCGGCACAGCCCCACGCGCTCTCCGCGATCATCTTCCACAGGTCGCGCGCCTTATAGGTGTTCGCGACTTGCCCCGTGGTGCGGAAGTACGTGCGCCACTCGCCGTCTTCTTCGACCGCGCGCATGAACGCATCGGTGACGCGGATCGAGTTGTTGGAGTTCTGACCCGACACCGTGTGATAGGCGTCGCCGTTGAAGTCGGAGCTGTAGCCCGACTCGATCAGCGCGCGCGCCTTGCGCTCTTCCTTCATCTTCCACTGGATGAAGTCGACGATCTCCGGGTGATCCATGTCGAGGCAGACCATCTTGGCCGCACGGCGCGTGGTGCCGCCCGACTTGGTCGCGCCCGCTGCGCGATCGAGCACTTCGAGGAAGCTCATGAGGCCTGACGAGGTGCCGCCGCCGGAGAGTTTCTCCTGGTGACCACGGATCGCCGAGAAGTTGGAACCCGTGCCCGAGCCGTACTTGAACAGCCGCGCTTCGTTCTTCACGAGGTCGTAGATCTTCATCAGATCATCGTCGACCTTCTGGATGAAGCACGCCGAGCACTGCGGGGCTTGGTACGCGTTCTCGGTCTCGTAGATGGCGTTGGTCTCGGGCGACCACGCGAAGTTGCCACCGCTGCCGGTGATGCCGTAGCGCTGATAGAGGCCGCAGTTGAACCAGACGGGGGAGTTGAACGCGGCGTGCTGGTGGATGAGGAGGTAGCTGAGCTCGGCCTCGAAGGTTTCGGCGTCGGTCGCGCTGGTGAAGTAGCCGCCCAGGCGCTCGCCGGCTTCGCGAATCGTGTGCGCCACGCGATAGACGAGCTCGCGCGCGCTGCGCTCGCCACGCTTGGGGTCGCCGTTGAGGCCCGCCTTGCGGAAGTACTTGGAGATGGCGATGTCGCTCGCCAGCTGCGACCACTCCTTGGGGATTTCCGCACCGCGCAGCTCGAACACCACCGACCCATCCGGGTTGGTGATGACGCTGTCGCGCTGTTCGTACTCGGCGACCTCGAGCGGGTTCACGCCCGCTTGGGTGTAGAAAGTCTTAAATTCCAGCCCCCGCGGTTTATCCGCGTTTCTCGCTTTCATCGAAGAAGTGTTACGTACCGCTGTCCCCGCGCCGCCCGCTAGCCTCGTATCTACGCTCACTTGGCACCTCCCGCCATTGTGCAACCCCAACGGCCGTCCACCGTCGGTCCACCGGTCGTCCCCCGGTCATCCACACGCAATCCCCCACAACCACACAACATGTAGTAAAGGGTGTCTGCCTCAACCACCACAACTTGTGGCAGGCAGGGTGATAAGGCCCGTCGGCGGCTTGCGTCAACTAAAAAGCAAGCACGTCGATCGAAGCTTGATCAGCGGCAGATTGGGGCTTGACTCACGTGGCCGAGCTGCGAACTCTGGCGGGTCAGGACCGGGGCAACATATGACGAGACCATTCGTGACATGACACGTATCGGCCATCCTAAAGACACGCGGCTGGATCGCAAGAGGACACGGGCAGGTTGCGCGCGTTTCTCGATCCGGCCGCAGGCTTTGGGTTCGTGAGTTGCTGCGATGCAGCGCGTCACCAGGTAGCGCGCTCGCTCCAAAAAAACGTTGCATGGCGCCCACTACGGCCGCACAGCAACGCGCGGAAGATCCGTCGGCCGTTGCGTGGTCAACGCGCGCACGGAAGATCCGTCGCGCCTTGCCAACGCGATCAGAGGCACGTTGATTGCGATCCGAGGCTAGGTGCGCGCATGTGGGCGCGAGTGCGCTGGCGTACCGGTGGCCTCACTTTCACTCGTCGCTCACGGTACCGAACACCATGCGCAGACCGCCGGTGCTGTGCAGCTCTGCGATCAGGCGCTTGTCGCTGTCGTCGTAGCGCGCGTCGATCAGCTCCCAGCCGGAGCACAGTCCGCCGTTGAGTTTAAACGCCTTGTTTTCCTGCGTGCAGAGCGTGCCGACTTCCATCGCGAGCACCAGCCGCTGATGCAGCTTGCGCGGATCGCTCTTCCACGACTGCGCGAGCACGATGGGTGCGTCGGGCGCGTTGAGCGGCACGCTGATCTCGAGCGCGGTGCCGACCGCGGAGAAACCTTTTTGAATCTGCGCGCCCGAAGGTTTCTTGCCGGCCTTTTTCAGCGTGATCAAGCGCGAGTGCCCGACGGGTAAACCTTTCGGGAAGGTCATCGTGATGCCGGCGCCGAGGTCGAAGACGGCACCAGTCACCGTGTCGATGGCCTGCGTCACCGAGCCTTTGCCGCTGAAGGTCGGCAGTCCCGAGTCCTGCGCGAACAGCGACAGCGGCAGCGCTGCGCACAGCGTCGCGAGCAACCAGAAGCGAGAGCGAATGAGCGTGTTCATCGAAGCCTCCTGCACCACAGCCGGGTAGCGCGTTCGTGGGTGGTCTCGTGGACCACACCCACGACGCTCCAGGCTTGTGCGGCTTCAACTCTAGTCGAAAGCACGTCGAACGAGCACGCGCTGTCTCACGGATGGGTGGCGCCGGCGTCATCGGCGGGGATGCCGCCGTCCTGGTCGAGCTTGGTCGCGCCGGTGCCGGTGCCTGCGTCTGCGGAGCCCTGGGCTGGGTGCGAGGGGGGCTCGTTTGCGCCGGCTCCAGCGCTACCCGTGGTGACGCCTGCCCCGGAGCCGGCCGCTCCGGCCCCGCCGCCGGCCGCGTTGGGCGGGTAGCCGGTGTTGCTGACCTGACCGTGGCGGCCGGGCGGCTCTAGACCCGGGCCAACGCAGCCGCTCAAGCCCGCGACGATCAGCAGCCCGCAGCCGGCTCGGCCGAGTCGGTTCATCGCGTGGCCCCGCCGTCGTCGCTGCCGCCGTCGCTTTCGGGCAGCAAGCCGGCGTCCAGTGCGGCGGCGCCTGCGTCTGCCGTCGTCCCGCTCGTGCCTGCGCCACTGCCAGCCGCGCCGTACGCGCCGCTGCCCGCGGCGCCAAGGTTTGCGCCTCCATCGACGAAGGTGGTGGGGATCCCTGTGCCCGCCCCGCCGCCCGAGGCCGAGCCCTTGCCCGGCGGCTCGAGGCCTGGCCCGACGCATCCCGCAAGCTCCACAGCCAGCACGCACGCCACCACGAGCTTCACGGCTCGCCGACCAGGTCTCCCTAGCGCTGCGCTACCCATCCAAGTCCAAGTCGGTTGCGACATGCGGCTTTTCCAGCTCTGGCCAAGCGAAGAGCCACGCGACGAGCGGACCCCTTGTTCGCTAGGTGCCAGGTACGCCCCCAACCGGCTCACGGGGGCATCGTAGCCGGTCCCGCGCGCTTCGCCACGGCTTACGCGGCTCGGACTCCCCCCACAGCCCCCGGTTCGCGCGCCGGCCGGGCGCCTCCGGCACTCCCCGCGTCCGCAGCGATGGCGGTGGCGGGCTCCCGCAGGTAGCAATTGACAGCGTTGGGCACGCACCCAATACTGCGCCCGCTTTTCAGGGCCGCTCACGCGGCGAAGTGCGCCGATGTAGCTCAGCCGGTTAGAGCGGGCGTTTCATACGCGCTAGGTCGGAGGTTCGAGTCCTCCCATCGGCACCCGGTCCTTGTTGTGTGATTCCGATTGGTTGTTGCGCGGGCACTCGGGGCGTCGCGCAGCGCGGTAGCGGCGTGGCCGCCGAAATGGCCACATAAAGCGCGCGGGAGGCCCGCCGCCTGGGGCAGAGCGGGCGCCGACGGGCATCGCGCACGGTGATGCGGTGCGGCCCGATAAGGGCGGCAAACGCTCGTGCTGCTGTCTCGGTCATGCGACCTCTGCGTGGCAGCCGAGCTGGCTTCCCAACAAGTTCGCAGTCGGCTCTATGCACAGTCGACCGTGCGCTCTGCACGCGGTGCGCGGCCGCGGCGCGCTTACAACTCCGCGCACTGCGGCTCCAGGAACGCGGGCAGCTCCAACACGATCGATGATCCGCATCGGCACTCTTCGTCGGCGTCATGTGGGACGGCTACGAATCGGCTCAGTTCTTGTCGCGCCGCGACGATCTGCAGCTGCAAGTGTTCGGCGGCGTCGAGAATGACAGTCTGCTCTGCCGTCGCCAGGCTTCGCCTGTGCAATCAGATCGCGACCCTCCGGCATGGCGGGCAGCGCCTGCGCCTGGATCGCCGTCATCTGCGCGTATCCCAGGCCAGCCACGCTCTGCAAGAGAGCGGGCAAGAGGGGCAGCGACGAAACATCGTTAGGGCCCGACGCGAAACAACTCGGCCGCCTCGAGGCCGATCCATCCCCGACAGCAGCGTTGCGAATCCTCGAAATACAGGGAGTATTCCATCGAATTCGCGCCTTGCTTCCGGGGCGCCTCAACGCCGAACCGATCGACTTGTTTCGCGTCGGGCCCTTAGTGGAAGGCATTCGCCGACGGGACTGTACTTGATCTATGGTGCGCGCGGTTGTTCCGACATGACCACCGCGCCATCTTCTTCTCTGCCATCGTTCGAGTCCTTGGGCCTGGACGCGCACGCGCTCGGCGCGGTGCGGGCCGCGGGCTATCAGCAGGCCACGGCGGTGCAAGTCGCCGCGATTCCTGCGGTGTTGGCCGGTCGCGACGTGCGCGCTCGCGCCCAGACCGGGTCCGGCAAGACGGCGGCGTTCGGTCTGCCGCTCTTGCAGCGGCTGTGTGAGGCGCGCGCTGCGCGGGGCGCGGGCGCTCGCCGCGGCAACTCGGTGAGCACGCTCGTGCTCGCGCCGACCCGCGAGCTGGTGGCCCAGATCAGCGAGGTGCTGGCCGGCTTCTGTCGGCAGCTGCCCGTGCGCATCAAGGGCATGGCGGTGTACGGCGGCGTCTCGATCAATCCGCAGATGATGGCGTTGCGCGGTGGTGTCGATGTGCTGGTCGCGACCCCGGGGCGGCTGCTCGATCTGCAGCGCCAGAACGCCGTGCGCCTCGATCAGGTGAACGCGCTGGTGCTCGACGAGGCCGACCGCATGCTGAGCCTGGGCTTCCGCGACGAGCTCAACGAAGTCCTCGCGCTGCTTCCGCAGAAGCGACAGAACCTGCTCTTCTCGGCGACGTTTCCGGAAGAGCTGACGCGCCTCATGCAAGCCCTCTTGCACGACCCAGTCGAGATCGACGTGGTGGGCGAAGCCGAGCCACGCATCCAGCAGCACGTGTACACGGTGCCGACCGAGCACAAGGCCGCAGCCCTGATCCACTTGATCAAGCAAAACGAGCTGCGCCAGGTGTTGGTCTTCGTGAGCGCCAAGAAGACGGGCGACCGACTCGGGGTGAAGCTGAACGAGGCCAAGATTCGTGCGGCGGTCTTCCACGGCGACAAGAGTCAGCACCAGCGCAGCAGCGGGCTTGCGGACTTCCGCGCTGGCAAGTTGCACGTGCTGATCGCGACCGACCTCGCGGCTCGCGGCCTCGACGTCGAGGAGCTACCCGCGGTGGTGAACTTCGAGCTGCCGCGCTCGCCCAACGACTACATCCATCGCATCGGTCGGACCGGGCGCGCAGGCAAGAGTGGGGTCGCGATCTCGTTGATTTGCGACGCCGAGGAACAGCACTTTCGCGTGATCGAAAAACGCCTGAAGCAGCGACTGCCGCGCGAGACCGTGCCGGGCTTCGGTGCCGAGTAGCGCACTGTGTGCTAAGCGAAGCTCGTGCGTACGCTGGCCGAGCTGCAGCAACTCTACGCCGAGCGGCCTGTGCCGCCGCGCGGCGAGGGTCGGGTGGATCTGCTGGTGTTGCGCAGCGCACCGGGCAAGCACCTCACGCCCACGGCGGCCGAGCTCACGCCGCAGTACGGCCTGGTCGGTGACCGCTGGGCCAAGGGCTGGACTCTTCGTCGCGATGTCGACCGCCAAGTCACGCTGATGATGACCGCCGTGGCCGAGCTCGTCTGTGACGGTCAGCCTCTGCATCTGCCCGGTGACAACTTGCTCGTGAACCTCGACCTCGGCGCAGAGGCGCTACCGATCGGCTCGCGCCTGCGCGCGGGTGCAGTGCTGCTCGAAGTCAGCAAGAAGCCGCACCTTGGCTGCAAGAAATTTGTTGCGCGTTTTGGCCAGGACGCGCTCGATTGGGTGAACGACGAGCAGGGCCGCGCGCGCAACCTGCGCGGCGTGAATTGTCGCATCCTCGAGGCGGGCACGCTCCGCGTCGGAGATGGAATCGAAGTCGTCGCGCGGTCGGGTCATCAGAGGTAGCTGCGCAGCCGCTCGTACAGAGCTTCCCACTGCCCGCCGAGCATCTGTTCGCACATTCGGTAGAGCATCGCTTCTTCCTTCATGTTGTGCTGCTGCACGAAGGTCATCAGCGTGTCACCCACGTCCATCAGGCTGTCGTGGTCGACAGCGTCGAGCGCGGTTTGCATCTGATCGAGCAAGGCGCGGACGCGGAGGTGCTCGGCCATCATCACCATGGTCGGACCCTGGCTGCTACCGGTGACCTTCTCGAACTCGGGGAAGAGGACTTCTTCTTCGAGCAGGAAGTGCTTGCGGATGCTGCGATCGAAGCGCGAGAAGGCGCCGCTCACACGCGCCGGGTCCTTGTCGACGACCGCGTTCTCCACCTCCGCCCAGAAGCTGTCCGCCTCCCGGTGATGCTGGGTGAAATACGCGCTGAGACTCAGATCCGGTGCTGTCATCAAGACCTCCAACGTATCAGCATATGATATGCAACGGACCGGTCCATGCGGAACCTACAGCAAGGGCAGTGGTCGTGCTTGCACGTTTGCGTGAGATCATGGTGAGCGCGCTCGGCCGTTGGGGCGTGGCGCACGGGACCAAACGATGCTGAGCGAGACAGCGGATGCCGGACTGCGGCTCGATCAGGCGCCGCCGTTGTCGCTTCCATTGTCGTTCTTCCTGACGGCCCCCTGTTTCATGGTGGCGGCTGGTCTGCTGCTCTTGTGGGCCGGACCGAGCATGGTGCTCTCCCGCTACCTGCTCGGGACCATCGCCTTCACTCACCTGGGCACGCTGGGCGTGCTGGCCATGGTGATGTTCGGCGCGCTCTACCAGATGACGCCGGTGGTGGCGGCCTCACCCGTGCCGGCGCTGTGGCTGGCGCGGGTGGTGCACGCTGCGCTGTTGCTTGGGGCAGCGACCCTGGCCGGCGGCGTCGTGACGCAGACGCGTCCCGTGCTCTTCGTCGCCTTCGGCGCGCTGGGCGTGGCGTGGCTGGGCTTCGTTCTGCCCGTGGGTCTCGCGCTCTGGCGGTCCGCGGCGGCGGCAGACGCGACCGTGCGCGGCATGCGGATCGCGCTCGGCTGTCTGCTCTGGCTCGGAGTGCTCGGCCTGTGGATGGCCCACGGCCACGCGGGCCTGCGCTTTCCTGGTCCGCGGCCACTTTGGATGGGCGTGCACCTGGCGCTGGGCCTCTTGGGCTGGATCGGCGCCCTGATCACGGCCGTGTCGTTTCAGGTCCTGCCCATGTTCTACCTCACGCCGCCGTTGGCGGCGGTGCACAAGCGCTGGCTCCTACATGCCGTGGTGGGCAGCGCCGTGCTTGCGAGCGCGGTGCTCTGCGCCAGCGCGCTCCTGCGCCCGGAGCTTGCGCAGCACCTGGCGCTCTGGGCGAGCTACGCGTTCGTGCCCGCGGCGCTTGCTGTGTGGGGGTTTGCACCCTTGCTCACTTTGCGCGCCATCGCGGCCCGCAAGCGCAAGCGCAGCGACGCGTCGCTCCGCTTCTGGATCGCGGGTCTGGGCTGCGCGCCGCTGCTGCTTTTGCTCGGTGGGGCGAACCTCGTGTTCTCCGATCCACGCCTGGAGCTCGGCTTCGGCTGGCTCGCGCTCTTCGGCTGGGCGCTGTTCATCGTGCACGGCATGCTCTACCGCATCGTGCCGTTTCTGGTCTGGTTCCACCGGCTCTCGCACCTGGTGGGCTACGTGCCCGTGCCGTCGGTGGCCAAGCTCTTGCCCGAGCGTTGGCCGCGCATCGCGTTCGCGCTGCACGCAGCGCTGGTGCTCTCGGGCGCCTGCGCGATCGCGCTGCGCTCGGGCGCGCTCGCACGCCTCACGGGCCTCTTGCTCGTGCTGCTCGCGGCGCAGCTCTTGCGCTCGCTCGCGCACCTCACGCGGTACCGCGCGCCCGTGGTGCTCGCGGGCGACGCGGTCCGACCGTAGCGCAGCGTGCGCTCAGAACTGGATCGTGCGCGTGTGCTTGTCGAGCTCGAGCAGCTTCTGGCGCGGCACGTAGAACTCACGCCACAGCCGCAGGTAGCCTTGCAGCAGCTGATCGGGCGTCATCTGGGCCGGCTTGAAGACCACGTTGGCGTCGTTGTAGCGCGAGAAGTTCTGGTGCAAGAGCCGGCCTTGCTCCAAGAGGCGGATGTAGCTCGGCGTGCCGGGGTAGGGCGTGCGGATGGCGAACTCGGTCTTGCGGATCTTGGCGCGATCACCGAACTCGAGGATGCGGTCGAAGCAGCCCAGGTCGTCGTCGTCGTTGCCGACCAGGAACGAAGTGTAGGGCTCGATGTCGTACTCCCAGCACTTCGCGATCGCCGCGTAGGCGTCGGCGAGCGCCTTGGGGTTCTTGCCGGTGAAGGCCCCTTGGGTGATTGGGTCGAAGCCGCCGACCAGGTAGAACATCTTCACGCCGGCCTTGCGCATCTTCGCGAAGAAGTCGTTCGGCGTCGCGAGGATCATCGGCATGGAGATGCCGATGTAGCTGATGGGCGCTGGGGCATCGCGCGCCGCGAGCGCGTCGAGCAGCTCAGCGAAGTGCTTGCGTGGCGTGGCGAAGAAGCTGGTGTCCTCGGTGAAGGAGCCGAGCTTGCCGCGCTTCACCAGCTGATCGATCTGGCCGAGCGTGTGATCGAGCGGGAAGTAGCGCATGCGCGGGCCCATGCTCTTGGGGATCGCGCAAGCGGTGCAGGCGAGTGGGCAGCCGCGCGAGATCTGCACCGGGTAGTCGTCGGGCGAGAAGTTGCGGCCTTCCTTCTCCATGTAGAGATCGATACGCGGCAGCGGCAAGAGCTTGGGGTCGATGGGCTTTTCGGCGCGGTAGCGCGACGCGAGCTTGTGCTGCGCGGCATCGGCCAGCACCTGCGGCCACACGGCCTCGCCCTCGCCGAGCACGAGCGCGTCGGCGTGCTGGCCCGCGAGATCGGGCATGAGCGTGGGGAAGATGCCGCCCATCACCACCTGCTTGCCGCGCGCGCGGAACGCGTCGGCGAGCTCCATCGCGCGCATCGACGACGGCGTGAAGCAAGAGATCGCCACCAGATCGATGTCGGGGTCGTCGAGGCCCACGTCTTCCAGGCGGTCGTCGCGGAAGTCGATCTCCCAGTTGGACGGCGTGGCACCGGCCAGCATGGCGATACCGAGCGAGGGCGGCCCGAAGTACTCGTTGCACGGCACGTGCTCGCGCAGCTCCGGATGGTCCTCGGCGTGGCGGGTGAACTTGGCGTAGACGAAACGGACCTTCATGCGGGGCTCTCCTGCGAACGAGTGCGTGAGCGCGGGTTCTGACTCGGGGTGCGCGGTGCGTAGGGGGCGTAGAGCAGGTCGCTGAGCGCCTGCGCGCGCTGCATGCGTGTCTCGTTGCGCGGCTCACGCGCAGCCGCGAGCTGCTCTCCGGCTTGCTGCGTGAACATGCAGGCCGCGTGCTCCGCGAGCGCGAGGTTGGTTGCGTCGGTGTCGGCACCGCCGCGTAGCAGCGACGCCACGGCGGCGCCCGTGCACACCTCTGCCTGTCCGAGGGCCCACAGCACGGCTTGCTTGCGCATCACGGACAGACCGTGACTCTTGCGGATCGCGTCGATCGTGGCCTGGCGCTGCTGCAACAAAGTGTCGCAGGCGGCGGCTGCGTCGCGCAGCGAAGGAGCGATGCGAGGTGCGAGCGCGGCGGGTAGGTCGGTCTTGCCGCTGGCTAGGAGCGCCGCGCCCGTGCGCACCAGCAGCACGTCGTTGGCGCCCTCGAAGATGCGGGTGATGCGACAGTCGCGCAAGAGCCGCGGCGCGCCGGTCGACTCGAGAAAGCCGAGCGCGCCGTGCAGCTGGATCGAGCGATCGGCCACCAGGAACGCGCCTTCGGAGCACAACACCTTGGCCAGAATCGACAAGAGCTCCAGGCGCTGCGGATCGGACTCGGCGTCGGTCGCCAGCCGCACCAGTGATTCCATCGCGTAGATCTGCGCGGCCATGTCGGCGCACTGCGCCTGCACGAGCGGGAATGCGCTGAGCGTGCGACCAAATTGCCGACGCGTGGTGACGTGGCCGAGGCTGAGCGTGAGCGCGGCGCGCGCGATGCCGAGGCACCCGGCCGACATCAGGCTGCGGCCCCACGCCAGCACGTGGTTGCAGTGATCGCTGCCGTGGCCCGGCTCACCCAGCACGGCGTCGTCCGGCACGAACACGTCCTCGAGGTCGAGCGTGATCGTGGACGAGCCGCGGATGCCGAGCTTGTCTTCTTCCGGCCCGATCTGCACGCCGGGCGAGCTGCGGGGAATGCAGAGCAGCGACTGCGCGCGCGGCCCACCCGAGTCGGGCGTGCGAGCGAGGATCGTGTACAGCCCGGCGAAGCCGCCGTTGGTCACGTAGCACTTGCGACCGTTCACGCGCAGGCCGCCCGGAACCTTGACGCCGCAGGTCTCGACCGCCATCAGATCGGAGCCGGCGCCGGCCTCGGTCGCCGCAAACGAAGCGATGTCTTCGCCGGCGGCGAGGCGCGGGAGCCAGCGTGCCTTCTGCTCGGCACTGCCGTAGCGAATCAAGCCGCGCGTGCCGAGCCCCGAATGCAGGCCGAGCATCACCGCGACCGAGCGATCGACGCGCGCCATGCGCTCGATCACGTCGGTGGTGGCTTTGAGCGAGAGGCCAAGACCGCCGTGCGCCTCGTCGATGGTCAGCGCGAACAGGCCCGCTTGCCGCGCGGCTTCGACGACGGCCTCCGGGATCTTGCCTTGCCGATCGATGCTGCCGGAGTCGATGCGCGGGGCGAGCTTCTCGATGGAGCCGCGCAAGAGCTCGAGCGTGCCTTCTTCCTCGGGAGTGCTGGCCGCGCGCACGAGCCTCTGGCCCGTGACCGCAGGTTCGCGCAGCGCGGCGCTCCAGGGCTCCGCACTAGGCTCGCGCATGCGCAGCCCCATGCTGCTCGGCATAGTGCCGCGCCACGAACGCGCAGGCGTCGTCCACGGTGGTGATCGCCAGCGCGTTCTCCATCTCGAGCTCGAGGTCGAGCTCTTGGCTGATCACCGAGAGCAGCTCCAGGCTGCCAAGGGAATCCATACCGAGATCTTCGCGAAGCCTCTGCTCGCCGCGGATCACCGTCGGATCGACCTCGAGGATCTCCGCCATGACGTGGATGACGCGTGTGCGATGCTGGTCTTGTGTGGTCATGCGCTCTGCCTTTCGCTGTGAGTTTTCCGCGGGATGTAGCCGTAACGTTGGAAGAACGCGTGCGCCCGATCGAACGCGGGTTCCAGCGGGGAGAAGGGCACACCGAGCTCGCGGGTGGCTCGGGTGCAATCGACCGGCTGACCGCCGGTGATGATGTCGACGAGCTCGCGCGGAAACGCGACGCGCGCCTTGCGCGGTGCGGCCGCGCGCTCGTCTGCGGTGGCGGTGAGTCGGGCCAGCTCCGCGCTGATGCGCTCGGGCACCTTGCCGCCGTAGCGAGACACGATGCGCTCGAGCAGGTCGCCGAAGCGCACGTCTTCACCGGCTAGCGCGTAGCGACTGCCCGGTGCAGCACGCAGCGCCGCGACGTGAGCCTCGGCCACGTCTTCGACGTCCACCAGGTTGACGATGCCGTCGACCCAGAACGGCAGCTCGCCGCGCACGACCAGCACGAGCAGGCCGGCGGTACCCAGGCGCATGTCGCCGGCACCGATGCAGCCGCCGGGCAAGAGCGTGATGGTGTGTAGACCGCGGGCGGCGGCTGCATCGACCTCCCGCTCCATAGCCCACTTCACCGCGCGGTACATGCTGCTCACGGGCGCCTGGGCTGGAAGGTCGGTCTCGGTCGCCGGCCGGCCGTGCACGTTTTGCAGGGTCGCGATGGTCGAGGTGTAGACGAAGCGCGGCACGCCGGCCTCCAACGCTGCGTTGCAGACGTTGCGCACGCCGCTCACGCCCTCGGCCACGCTTGCGGCTTCGTCGAGCGAGTAGCGAGGGTAGTGTGCGCCGGTGAGGAAGACTGCGTCGCAATCGCGCATCGCTTCGCGCAGCTGTTCCGGCTCCTGCAGCGAGCCCGGAACCAGCTCCACGTGGCGCTTGCGTAGGAACATGGTGGGCGTGGACTTGCGGTAGGTGGCACGCACCGCGATGCCGTGCGCCATCAGGCGGTCGACCACATGCAGGCCGATGAAGCCGCTGGCGCCGATCACGAGCGCGCGCATCAAGCCTCGCTCCTGGTGAAGAGCGTGGCGCAGGCCTTGCGCTTGAGCTTGCCGCTGGTGGTGCGCGGCAGCGTGCCCACGCGGCAGAAGTGCACGTCGTCCACCTTCACCCCGAGCACGGCGAGCACCTCGCCGCGGATCTCGCGCTGGATGCGCTCGCGCGTGGCGTCGTCCGCGTCCATCGTCTCGGCGGCGAGCACGAGATCGTCGGTGCCGGTCTTGGGGTTGGGGCGCGCGAAGGCCGCGATGCCGCCCATACGCATGCCGTTCACGCGCTCTGCGATGCGCTCCACATCATAAGGATGGATGTTGCGCCCGCCCTTGATGATCAGGTCTTTCTTGCGACCCGTGACATAGAGCAGACCGTTGCGAATCACGCCGAGGTCGCCGGTGCGCAGCTCGCCGTCGCTCAGGGCCTCGCGCGAAGCTTCTTCGTTGTGGAAGTAGCCGTCCATCAACGAGGCGCTGCGCACGCGAATCTCGCCGACTTCACCTTCGGGCAAGAGCTGGCCGGTGTCGTCGAAGATCCCGAAGCTCGTGCCCGCGAGTGGCACGCCGACCGACACCAGGCTGCGCGCCTGCGGGCTGTCCGAGGGGATCGCGCGACCCTGTGACTCGAGTGCTTCGCGATCGACGCGCATGCTGTGCAAGCGCTTGTCGAGCGAGGGGAATGCGACCGCGAGCGTGGATTCTGCCAGGCCGTAGACCGGGAGCATCACGTCGTTGCGCAGTCTGGCGGGGGCGTAGTGGTTGATGAAGCGCTCGAGCGTGGCTTCGTGCACGGGCTCGGCGCCGTTGAGCATGGTGCGCATGCACGAGAGATCGAGGCTTTCGAGCGGGCCACCGCTGCGCGCCACGGCCATCTCGTAGGCGAAGTTCGGCCCCGCGGTGAGCGTGCCGCGGGCCTTGGCGATCAGCTCGAGCCAGCCGCGCGGCTGCATCACGAAGCGCTCGGGTGGCATCAGGTGGATCGGATACGGATGCGCGATCGAGGTGAGCACCACGCCGATCAGGCCCATGTCATGGAACAGCGGCAGCCAGCTGATGCCTACGCTCTCTGGGCCGATCTGCAGACCGTGCGCGATGCCGTAGGCGTTCGAGACCAGCGCGCGATGCGAGATGACGGCGCCCTTGGGCTTGCCCGTGGTGCCGGAGGTGTACTGGATGAACGCCGTGTCGGTCTCGGAGATCGAGGGCCACAAGCCCTGATGCACACCGAGACCCTCGAGCGACTCGGGCGTGAGCACGTGCCGGAAGCGCTCGCACAGCTCGGCCGAGCCGGCGATGGTCTCGCGCATGCGGCCGCTGGTGATCAGCAGGCGGGCTTCGGCGCTGTCGGCGATGCCCTTGAGGTTGTGTAGGTAGCGCTCGACGGCGCCGAAGGTGAGGTTGCCTGCCAGCGGCACGGGCACGGCGCCGGCCAGCATCGTGCCGAGCATGGCCTCAATGAAGGCGCTGCCGGTGGGCAAGAGCAGGAGCACCCGGTCGCCGCGCTGCACCCCGCTGTTGTGGAGCAGGTGGGCGTAGCGGTGTGCGGACTCGCGCAGCTGGCGCAGGCTCAAGGTCTTGGGCTCGGCCTTGGCTTCGGTGTTGTGAAGCGTCAGCCAGGGCACATCCTCGCGGGCTCCGGCATCGAGGGCGCAGAGCAGGGTCGGATGCGGGGGGCGAGCAGGTGTGGTGCTCTCAAGCAGCGCTGAGCGCGCCGACGGCTTGGGCTCGCTGGGCATGGTTCCCTTGCGTAACAAGAAGCTCGCAGGTTGCCCTATGACCAGCCCAGGCGCGTTGTGCCAGATCAACTCGGTGGTGGCTGCGTGTGGGTTCTAAATGACCGAGTGCGCTTCGGGAACGGTCATTTAGGCGGCGTACCTGCGCAGCTTGCGCCAGAGCGTGTTGCGGCCGATGCCGAGCACCCGCGCCGCCTCGCCTTGCGAGCCACCACAGCTGGCCAGCACGCGCTCGATGTGACGGCGCTCGGCCTCGGCTAGGCTGCACAGGCCCTCGCTCGGCGGGGCGCTCGAATGGTTGGGCGGTGCGAGCACGTCCTCCGGCAGGTGCTCCGCCTCGATGATGTGACCGGTCGCGAGCGCCGCGCCGTGTTGCACCGCGTTCTGCAGCTCGCGCACGTTGCCGGGCCAGCCGTAGGCAAGCAGGCGCAGCTGCGCGGCGCGCGAGAAGGCGTGCGCGATGCGCCGCTCGTGCAGCAAGAACTGGTCGGCCAGCGGCAGGATGTCTTCGGGGCGCTCGCGCAGCGCCGGCACGCGCAGCGTCAGCACCTTGAGCCGATAATAGAGGTCTTCGCGAAACGCGCCGCTGCGCACGCGCTCGGCCAGATCCCGGTGCGTGGCACAGATGATCCGCACGTCCACGCCGAAGGCGCGATTGTCGCCGACGCGCCGGATCTCGCCGTCCTGCAACGCGCGCAAGAGCTTGCTCTGCAAGAGCAGCGGTAGCTCGGCGATCTCGTCGAGGAAGAGCGTGCCGCCGGCGGCTTCTTCGAACAGGCCGGCATGCGCGCGGTGCGCGCCGGTGAACGCGCCGCGCGCGTGGCCGAAGAGCTCGGACTCGAGCAGCTCGGCAGGCAAGGCCGCCACGTTGACTGCGACGAAGGCTTTCGGTGCACGGCGGCTACTGCCATGCAGCACGCGCGCGACCAGCTCCTTGCCGGTACCGCTCTCACCCAGCATGACCACCGGCGCGTCGCTGTCGGCGAAGCGCGCTGCGCGCTGCAGGAGCTCGCGCATGCTCGCGCTCTGCGTGACGACGCGCGAGGAACGCCGCGCCAGCGCCACCACGGGCACGAGGCCACACACCGGGCAGTTCGCGTGTTCCTCTTTGTGTTCCATTCGCTCCATTATGGAACGCACACGTGCGTCTGACCAGCGGCTCGCTCGGGCCCAGTTGGCTCCGAGAATCTGGATAAAATCGCAGTAAATACAAATGGTTGAGCCTGAGCATCGAGGGCGTCGCCACCGCCAGGGCGTGCAAGGCAGGCCCGGCACGGTCCCTGCTGTAGCTGTGACTCGCAGGCCACGCGGCCCAGGACGGCGGCCGCCCTGCTTTCTCGAACTGGAGGCTTGGATGCTCGACGCGCGACAGACTGTGGCTGACATCGTTCTGGATCACTCCGAGTGCGTGCCCGTGTTCCAACGGCATCGCATCGACTTCTGCTGCAAGGGCGCCCTGAGCCTGTCGCAGGCCTGTGCCGACCGCGGCGTGGATGTTCAGCAGCTACTCGCGGAGCTCGATCAGGCGATCGCCGCGCGCCAGAGCGCGGGCGAGCGCGACCTGCGCACGCTGTCGACCAGCCAGCTGATCGATCAGATCGTCTCGGGCCACCACCAGTACCTGCGCGAGGCGCTGCCGATGGTGGTCGGGCTGGCGCACAAGGTGGCGCGCGTGCACGGCTCGGATGAACCGCACCTACGCGATCTCGATCGCGTGGTCAGCCAGCTGCAAGACACGCTCGAGCCGCATCTGGCGCACGAAGAGACCGTGCTCTTCCCGCTCCTGCTCGAACCGGCACGCGATCCTGAGCGTCGCGACCGCGAGCTCATGGCCATGTCGCAGGAACACGAGAGCGTCGGGCGGATGCTCGAGAAGATCCGCGAGCTCACCTCGGGTTTCGTCACGCCCGAGTGGGCCTGCAACAGCTACCGCGCGCTCTTCTCGGAGCTGAAGGCCGTGGAAGCTGACGTGCTGCGGCACGTGCACCTCGAGAACTTCGCGCTGCGCCCACGCTTCGTGGGCTGAGGTCGAGTGAGAGCGACCACAGGAGCTCGATGGATCAGCAAGACGACATGGCAGTGGGTGCTTCACGACACGGTGCGCAGCGTGCGCTGCGTGCCGTGCTGGAAGTGTTGCTGCTGTGGGCGGCGCTGACCGCGCTACTGGTGCTGATGTACGAGGTGATCGACCGTCTGTTCTTGGAACGTCTGCCGGCCGAGAGTCGCGCGGCTGCAGGCCTGCTGCGCGGCATTGCGATCTCGCTGACGGCGAGCGTGGCGACTGCGCTCTACGTGTTGTTTCGGCACGTGCCCTCGCTGCGCGTCACGTTGGGCGCCAAGAGCCTTCCGGCGTTGGACACGCCGGAAGTGCCAGGTGCCTCCGAAGCGCGCCTGGCGTTGTGGCTTCTGTGGTTGCGCTGGGTGGCGGTGGTCGCGGTGGCCGGCGTGGTCGTCGCCACGACCACTGGCAGCCTCTACGTGGCGCGCGCTGCGGTCGCGCCGCTGTGGGCAGGTCTGGTCGTGCTGATGGTGTTCAACGCTGCGCTCAGCCTGTTGCGCGGGGCGACGCTTGCGTCTCAACGCATGCTCGTCTTGCAGATCAGCATGGATGTCGCGGTGACCGCGTGGCTGATCCATCACGCCGGCGGTCTCGCCAACCCGTTCGCGGGCTTCTTCGTGTTCAACGCCGTGATCGCGGCGATCGTGCTCGAGCCGCCGCTCGCGCAGCGCGTGGTCGGTGCGCTCACGGTGCTTTTGCTCGTGCTCGCCGCCGCGGAAGCCACGGGCCTTTTGCCCCCGCTGTGCCTGCACGATCTCAGCGGCAGCTGCGCGCAGAGCCATCCGCTGCATCTGGCGGCCACGGGCGTGGGCGTGGCGATGCTGGTGTATGGCTGTCCGCTCTTCGTGCTCTCGCTGGTCAACTCGCTGCGTCACGAGCGCAGGCTGCTCGCCACCGCGCACACGGCGGTAGTCGAGGAACGCGAGAAGCTGCGGTCGATCATCGACTGCATGGGCGACGTGGTGTTGTTCGCCGACAAGGAAGGCTCCGTGAAGCTGCACAACCAGGCCGCGCTCGCGCTCTGGCCCACCGGGATGCCCGCGGCGCACAGCCTGCACGTCTGCCACACGGCCGCAGCCTGGCAGCATCTGCTCGCGAAGATCGCGGCGCCGGAACGCCTGGAGGAACATCCGTTGCTGGTGGCGCACGGGCGCTCGTACGAGGCGACGTACGCACCGGTGCACGGCGCCGAGGGACGTCTGGCGGGCGTGGTGATGATCGCGCGCGACGTCACCGAGCGCTTGCGGCAGCAGCAGGTGCGCATGCGTCACGAGCGGCTGGCGGTGGTTGGGCGCCTGGCCGCGAGTCTGGCGCACGAGATCAACAACCCCCTGAGCGCGATCCTGCTCTTCACGCAGCACGCGCAGAAACAGCTGACCGAGGGCAGCGCACTGCACACCCAGCTGGGCACGGTTCGCCGCAATGCCGATGTGTGCGTGAAGATCGTGCGTGACCTGCTCAGCCACGCTCGGCAGCGCGACCCGGAGCGCCGGCAGACAAACCTGAAGGAGCTGCTGGCGGACGCCGCTCGCACTCTCGGCTATCAAGCCACCCGCTCGGGGGTCGAGGTGAGCCTGGAGTGCGACACGGAGAAGACGGTGTGCGCGCACTGCGATCGCGATCAGCTGTTGCAGGTGCTCTTGAACATCGGACTGAACGGCATCGAGGCCATGGATGCGGGTGGCAAGCTGTGCCTGCGCCTTTTGGCGGAGAACCCGGACGAGATCCGCATGCAGATCTCTGACACCGGCTCGGGCATTCCTCCGGAGCAGCGCGACCGGATCTGGGAGGCGTTCTACACCACCAAGTCGGAAGGCACCGGCTTGGGCTTGCCGGTGGCGAAGGGTCTGGTGGAGGCACAGGGTGGGCGCATCGAGCTGGCGAGCGAGCTGGGCGTGGGCACGACGTTCACGCTGGTGCTGCCGAGACATGGCACCGGTGCGGACCTGTTCGAGGCGCGTGATTCGTCGCCGCCGCCCGCGCCCGGCCAGGAGGCTACGCCATGAAACCGCGCGTGCTCGTGGTGGACGACAAGCAGGATCTGGCGGAGGGCGTGGCCCTGGTGCTCTCGGAGATCACCGGCGACGTGCGCGTCGCGCACTGCGCGCAGCTTGCGATCGAGCAGCTGACACAGCGACCGGCCGATCTGGTGTTCTCGGACGTGCGCATGCCCGGCATGGATGGCGTGTCGCTGCTGTCCACGATCCAGGCGCGCTGGCCGCGCACTCGCGTGGTGCTGCTGACGGCGTTTGGCACGGTGAGCGCCGCCGTCGATGCGATGAAGCTCGGCGCGTTCCACTACCTGCTCAAGCCCTTCGACAACGATGAGCTGCTCCTGATCGCGCGCCGTGCCTGGGAGTCGCTCCAAGAGAAAGACGAGCTCGCGCGCTTGCGTGGTGCGCTCGAGCACGGCCAGAGCTTCCACGGCATCATGGCGCGCGCGCCCCGCATGCTGGCGGTGCTCGAGACCGTGCGCAAGGCTGCG
>DASVHQ010000075.1:0-79103 GCA_036382515.1 Polyangiales bacterium
AATTCCCCGCGATTTTCGCGCTACGAGGAATGGCGCTACGTAGCCATATACTTGACGTCACTGCATAATTTGGCAGACTCGCCGGCGCACTACATGGGGAGATTTCGATGAGTCAAGGAAATCGACCGCTGCTTTTAGAGCAGCTTGCGCGATATGCGTACCAGTGGAGCCCTGAGAAAGTTTATCCGCTTTCCTCCGGCGGGTTTAGCAATGAGTATCTCGACTGCAAGAGCGGGCTGAGCCGAGCCGAGGCGATGGCCGCGCTCGGCCCGCTGCTCTGTTCGATGCTCGATTCTTCGATCGCGGCGGTCGGCGGACTGACTATGGGCGCAGATCCGCTTGCAATGAGTGCAAGCCAAGCAAGCGCCCAGACAGGACGCGCGCTTCGTTGGTTCAGCGTAAGAAAAGACGCTAAAGAACACGGCCTCAGGAAGAAGATCGAGGGCTCTGTTCGCCAAGGGGAACGCGTCGCAGTGTTTGACGACGTCGTGACCAAGGGCGACTCGACCATCAAGGCAATTAGGGCGTGCAGAGACGCCGGTTTTGTCGTCGTCCAGGTGATCGTGTTGGTTGACCGCGAACAATTTGAGGGAATAGCCAAGATCCGCCAAGAGGCGGGTGTTCCTGTTGACGCGATCTTCAAAAAGAGCGAGATCGCAACGGAATGGCACCGTCTCAATCCGATGCAGAACGGTTTGCGCGCCACGGGCTGAGAGGGATTCGCGCTCTGCTTGCCAAGCGGTTTAGCGGAGATCGCGTGATCCGGGACTCTGTCACTGGTGTGCTGGACTCGATTGTTGACGAATGGGACTCGCGAGAGCCGTTGCACAGCGCCAGTCACGGCCTGCTGATCGACGCGATCAAGCGCCCGCTCGAAGCGTTGTTGAGCCTTCCAATCAGTGACGCGAAAGCATCCGCGGATCAGCTGTCGCGTGCTTGGGCGGAAGTGCGCCCGAAGCTCCAGTGGGGCTAGGCTCGGGATAGACGGGTCTAGGTTGTTCGTCGAAGCGAAGCATGGGCGCCCGCTAGGCGGTGGCCGGATTTGAATCGCCGCAATTCAAACTGACCCACTACCTGAACTTCAGCTGCGAAGGCCCGCTCGCGGCGCCTCAGGTCGCGCGGCGCGCGGCTCCGCGACGCCGGTTCGACTTTACCACAACTGTCGCGGGCCCGCGTGCGCTGACGCTTCTGCGAGGCGGAAGGCGGGTTCTCGTCAGCTGCAAGTTCTAGTTAGGTGCCGCTGCTGCCAGCTGCTTTGCCGCGTTGCTCAGCGATCTTCTTGCGCAACGCCGCGTTGACCGCGTCGGAGGTCTTGTACTCGGCGGCCACGTCGGGATCGAGAACTACGACTTTCGATCCCTTGGCGAAACGGTCGGCGTACTTGCCCCGAACGCCTTTGGAGAAGTCGTACTCCGGCCTCATCTCAAGGTCCAAATCGTCATCCTTCTTCGTAGGTGCGCCGCTCATGAGAAGTAGCCATTCTAGCACTGATGATTCGGACAGTTTCGCCACGTTCCGCGTGTGCGACCACGACGAGCCGGCCGGAAGCGGTTTGGCCCAGCAAAAGCAGCCGGAATTCGTCCTCAGAATGGTCCGGATCGGGCGTCGTGATCGACAAAGGATCGGCGAATGCGCCGATCGACTTTGGACCGCAGTACGGCTCGATCGCGCATCCCGATCAATTCCTGCCGTGGCTCGGAGGCTACGCGAACGTCGCGTACGCATTTCATCCCTACCAGCACGGCGCATGCTGTGGCGAGATTGGCGCCAGCGGCAGCGATCTCAGCGCGAGCGACCCGTACGAGTCCGGCTTCTGCTCGTTCTACAAGGATGGCACCCAGTGGGACAACGCGAGCGGTGCGGCCTTGCCCGGCGGCAAGAGCTGCACGAACCAGGGTTACGCGGCGACGCAAGACAAGAAGATGCCGCCTTGCACTTGGGTGAGCAGCGCGTGGAACCCGAGCACCCGTGCGGCCGGCCTGTGCGCTGGCGATCGCACGATCTGCAACGCCAAGAGTGAAGCCGAATGCAGGGCCGTCGATTGGAGCTCACCCGACGTCGGCGGCTGGTCCAAGTACGCGCTGCCGATGACCAAGTTCGGCCCGCTGATCGCGACCGAGTTCGGCTCGTTCGATTGCAGCTCGGGCTTCGTCACCACGCCGCTGCGCTACATGAGGCAATTCGACGTGTCATACACCGCGTGGGCGCTCTGGCCCCAGAACAGCGGCGGACCAGCAGGCCTGGGCTCCTGCGGCTATCCGTGGATTATAACACCCGCGGCCGATCCTGGCGACTTCCACGCGTGCTTGGATCCCGCGGCGTGCATGTCGCTGATGCAGCCGCTGCCCTGGGCAGGCGCGGCTACTCACACGGATCTGTTGAGCTACTGACGGCACGTCGCCGTCAGCTCAGGATCTGCGTGATCGGGCCGGTGCAGTACTGCGCGTCTCCCACGCTCGCTAGCTGCACGCCCATGACTTTCGCCAAGGTGAGCAGGAGATCGTTGTGCGTGCGATCGACGACACCGCTCGTGGGGACCGATCGTCGAGCCGGCCATGGCCCGCCGGGTTTCTTCGGACCACGAGTGCCCTGGTAAGATAGCCTTCGGTCGCCTCGCGCGAGCCCCATTTTGTGCTGCCTGCGCGTAGCTAGAAACTCCTGGAGGAGAACATGAAGAACTCGGGCGCGAGCCAGGACCAGTCCGCATCGGAGCTCATCTCGAAAAGAATCGCCGAGCTCTTGGACTGGCGCGGGGAAACCCTCGGCAAGATGCGCAAGCTCATCAAGGAGGCAGACCCGGACGTCGTCGAGGAGTGGAAGTGGATGGGCACTCCGGTTTGGTCGCACGACGGCATTCTCTGCACTGGCGAATCGTACAAGAAGGTCGTGAAGCTCACCTTCGCCAAGGGCGCGTCTCTGAAAGATCCGGCGCGTCTCTTCAACTCGAGTCTCGACGGGAACGTACGGCGCGCGATCGACATCCACGAAGGTGAAGCAGTCGACGCGTCCGCCTTCAAGGCACTCGTTCGGCAGGCGGTTGCACTCAACCGCTCTGGCAAGTCGAAACCTGCAAAGAAAGCGAAGCCCTGAGGGAGTGCGGCCCTGACCTGCCGCCCTCAGCGTGTGTTGCGCTTCACGCCGGGCGGCAGCGAGCCGGGTGGCAGCTCGTGCTGGCGCCAGATGGTCGCCGCAAGCAACGCGGGTGTGATGCCGTTCCGCGACGAAGGTGCGGACGAAGCGCTCGCCGCCTGCCTCGCCGATGGCACCTTCCGCTGCACGACCGATCGCTCCGTCATCAGCGCATGCGAGGTGGTGGTCACCGTGATCGGCACGCCCATCGGTGGCCACCTGAACCCCGAGACCGACGCCGTGCAGCGCTCGATACCATGCAACTACCCTTCGAGCAGCGTGGCCTGTGGCAGCGCGATGTGCAGCGGCGCGACCTACACCCCGGCTGGCTCCTGCAACGCAGCCGGCTCGTGCAGCGCCGGCTCACCGATCAACTGTTCTGCTGCGCCCCCGAACACGTTGTGCAACGCCGCCGGTGGCTGAACAACGATCGAAGTGGAGTCCGGCGGCCGGCGGCGCAATTCTCACGATCGAGGGCGAAGTGGCTCGGGTCGGCATTCGTGCCGAGCCACGTGCCAAACCGTGCGGCGACGAAGGCCTCACCCATGCATGGCTGCCGGGCGCGGTCGCCCGCGCAGATCCCGGGGTGCGAGGGTCGAAGAACGTGCGCTGAACAGCTCGGGGGCCCACGCCGACGATGGTGGGGCATCGCACCATTTCAAGCCCGCGCGGGCAGTTCTCCATGGGAGAGCCTACGCTCCCGGGCCAAAAAAAAGCGCGCAGACCGCTGCGCATTGTGGACAGCGCGGCGGTCGGCCACTAAGATGCGGCGGTCGGCGTGGGGATGCGCTGGCGCGGCCTGCGTCGGCACTTGTCCGAGGAATTCACGAATCATGACCAAGCATCGCAACCTCTTGCTCGTAGCTTTGTTCGCCTGCCTGCTGATCGCTTCCTGTAACACGAAGAGCGGCACAGTGGCTGTGACCGACGGCGGCCCGTCCGATGGTGCCACCGGCACCGATGGCGCCACCGGCACCTGCGGCAACGGCGTGGTCGACGGCACCGAGCTGTGTGACGGCACCGATCTGAACGGCAACACCTGCAACAGCGCAACTCAAGGCGTAATGACGAGCGGCACGCTGGCTTGCGACGCGAGCTGCCACTTCGAGCTCACGGCTTGCACCGGCGGCGACGACGGTGGCGTCGACGACGGCGGCAACGGCAGCGGCGGCGCAGGCGGCTGAGCATAGAGGGCTTCGGCCCGAAGCGAGCGGGTAGCACTCGGCGCTGCAACGAGGGTCGCACGAGCGCAGGGTCAAGCTCCCTGTTGCGTGCGGCCCTTTTGCGTTCGGGTGACGTGCGCCTGTGCTTCGGTGTTATCGTGCCGCGGCGCGATGCTGCCGCCGCTACAGGAGCGCCCACAGCGCGTCGTCGAGATCGATCGGCTCAAGGGCCTGGCCATGCTGGGCGTGATCTGCATCCATGCGAAGCTCGGCGACGGCACCGAGCTCTACGAGCAGCTCATCAACCGGGCGGTGCCCGTGTTCGTGGTGCTGTTCGGCGCCACCTCGGAGCTGTGGTGGAGCGCGCAGTCGGCGCGCGTCGCGCTCGGCGGTGAAGCCCGCGGCGCGTTGCACGCGTGGTACCGCACGCGCGGGCTACGGCTCCTGGTCCCTGCATGGAGCGCGGTCACGCTGTGGTGGCTGATGGCCTACGCTCTGGGCGCGACGACGCCCCGCCATCTGAGCTGGCTGCAGCTTGGCGTCAGCTACCTCGGGTATGCGCCCTGGATCGGCATCAGCTGGTTCGTAACGCTGGTGTTGCAGCTGGTGCTGGTCTTCCCCGCCTTGCGCTGGGTCCAGCTGCGCCTCGGCGACCTCGCGACCTTGCTCGTGGCCTTCGGCCTCAGCAGCCTTTGCACCTGGGAGCTGTGGCAGATCGTCGACTTCGGTTATCGCCACCTCGGCAGCGGCGTGCCGAAGCCTGGCTGGTACTACTTCTGGATTTTCTCGCCGCGCTTCTTCTGGCAGGTCGCCGCCGGCAGCTGCATCGCACGCTTCTGGCATGCACGCCCAAGCGCACGCGTCACTGTGGTGGCCGCTGGCGTGTTCGTCGTGTCGGTCGTGCTCTCGCACGTGGCTCGCGGTGCACAGGATGACGTCTTCGCCGGGCCGCTGCGTGAGCAGATCGTGATGCGCTTCGGCGACGTGCCGCTGGCCCTGGCGCTGCTCGGCGTGGCGGGCTGGCTGTGCGCGCAGGGGCGCGCCGCGCGCTTCCTCGTCTGGCTCGGCCTTGCGTCGTGGGGCGTCTACCTCGGGCACATGCTGGTCCACGAGCTGTTCCACCTGACACACCACGCACCCGAGACCGGCCCCACAGCGCGCCGTGTGCTCTACGCGCTGACGCTGCTCGGTGGCGGCTGCGCGCTCGCCCGGCTCGGTGACCGGTTGCGGAGCCTGCTCGCTGCGTGGCTGACGCGTGGCAAGCCCGGCGTGCCCGGGTCGTGAGGCGCCGGCATGGCTTCGCCGCCCGCGCTGCGCTTATCATGCCGCGCTGATGCTTCAGCAGCCGCCACCGGGGTCGACGCGCGCACGACCCTTGCGCTCGGTCAGCCTGTTCGCGCTCGCGTTCGCGGCGAGCTCCGTCTGTGTGTGGTTCGTAGCGCTGCGCTTGGTCGAGGCAGCGGGCATCGGCCCGGTGGGCATGTCGCTCGATCTCGCCTGCATGTTCGGGTTCGAGCTGCCGAACAACTTCGCTGAACCCTATCTCTCTCGTAGCCCTTCCGAATTCTGGCGACGCTGGCGCACCTCGCTCTCACGCTGGCTGCGCGACTATCTCTACATCCCGCTGGGCGGCAATCGTCGCGGCCCAGTGCGCACCAGCCTGCACCTGCTCCTCACGATGCTGCTCGGCGGCTTGTGGCACGGCGCGAGCTGGACCTTCGTCGCGTGGGGCGGCTTGCATGGCTTGCTGCTGTTGGCGGAGCGCGCGTTCCGGCCTGGCACGCGCGACGAAGCGGTCGCGCTGCGTGCGCGTGATCTCCCGCAGGTCGTGCTGCTCTTCCAGTGCGTGTGTCTCATCTGGGTGGCGTTCCGCGCGCCGACGCTCGGCGTCGCGCTCGAGATATGGAAGGGGTTGTTCACCCAGAGCTACGGCATGGGCTGGCCCGTGCTGCCGGTGTTTGTGGTGGCCAGCTGCGCCGTTCTGCATTTCGTGGAGCGCGCGTTGCGTCCGCGTCTGCCCGAGCTGCAAGCGCGCATCGCCATCTCGCCGTGCGGCTCGCTGCTGGAAGGCGCCGCGTTCGGTACGATCGTGACCACAGCCATCGTCGCCTCCGGCGCAGGCGCCGAGCTCATCCACTTTCAGTTCTGAGGCGCGCAGGTGCACAAGGGCCGACTCTCGTTCTTGTTGGTGGTCGCCTTGGTGACCGGCTTCTGGTGGCCTGCCTTGTGGGACGGCAAGGTGCTGATCCACGGAGACGCCGCGCTCGTCGGCCTGCCGCTCTTGCGCTTGCTCTCGCATGCGTTGCACGGCCGACAGTCGTTGCTTTGGCTCAGCGGCATCACGGGCGGACACCCGCTCTTCGCCGAAGGGCAGGGCGGCTTCGCGAACCCGCTCAGCTGCCTGGTCGCGTATCTCTTCGACCCTCCGTACGGGCTCGGCGTCCTGCACTGGTTGAGTGTGCTGATCGGCGCGGGCGGTGTGTACGCCTTGTGTCGTTCGCTCGAGCTCACGCGTTGGTCCGCGACGTTCGCGAGCATCGCCGTGGTGTTCTTGGGCACGTGGGTCGCGTCGCAGCACAACCTGCCGGTGTCTGTGACCCTGGCTTGGTCGCCTTGGCTGATGCTGGCCGTCGAGCGTTGGCTGAAGGAGCCGTTGCTCGGTCGCGCGGCGTGGATGGCGATCCCCGCGGCGCTCCTGGTCTTCGCCGGTTACCCGCAGGTCACCCACGGCACGCTTCTCTACGTGACGGTGTTGCTGCTCGCGCGCGTGCTCGACGGGCCGAGCCGACGCTTCGTGATCGACCACCGGCGACAGCTCACGCTCACCGGGCTGTGCGCCATCGGCCTGGCCGCTGCATTGTCGGCGATGCAGCTACTGCCGCTCTTGGAGCTGGTGCAGCTGTCGCATCGAAGCGGCGGCACCGCGCTGGTGTTGCAGGGCTTGGTCCCGGCGGCCTGGGTCTGGAAGGGCCTCTTGTACTTCTATCTCGGCCCGGCTTCCGAAGGACAGAACCTCTACGGTTTGGGCAGCATCGTGGTTGCGCTGCTCTCGGGCCTGGTGCTCTTCGTACACACGCCACCGCGAGTCATGGGCCACGTGCTCGGCACGGGCTTGCTTTTCAACCTCGGGATGGCGTCTGCCTCGCCGTTGTTCCGTGTGCTCTACGCGCAGCGCTTGATCCCGGGCCTGCACAGCTATCGCTCGATGCACGTGTTCTTCGCGGTCGCCGTGATCGGCTTGGCGGTGATCGCAGCTCAGGTGCTCGACAGCGTGTCGCGAGAGCGCGTGCGGTGGTGGTCGTGGTGGCAGAGGCGCCACGCCCTCGGCGTTTTGGCTCTTTCGCTCTATGCAACCGTGGCCCTCTTCGTGTGCTGGCACCACTACGTGTCGGCCTTCTCCACGGCCGCGCTCGTTGCGCCCGTGCTCGTCTGTGCCAGCTACGTCGTCTGCACACGCCTCGGGCAGCGCGCGTGGTTCCCGCTTGCCGCAGCGGTCATACTGGCGCTCGACGCCTCCGCGTTGCGCATGCACGCGTTCCAGTTCTACCAGCGCTCGGTGCTGGACATGCCAGCGTCCATCGCAGCCGTGACGACCGATCCCGCGCTGTCCGATTACCGCGCGGTCAGCATGACCTCCGCCGAGGCGATGACCTTCTTGTCACCTCGCGACGCACGCATAGAGCGCTCGTACCGCAGAGCGCTCGGAGGCTTGGCTGCGCTGCCTGGGCTCACTTGGCGGATCGCATCGCTCGATGGCGCGCTGGCGTTGCCCCTCGGCAGGTGGACGTCGATCGCTTCGGCGGTGCAGGCCGAGGTGTTCGCAGTCAAAGGAAGCGCTGCACCGGGACTGCGGCTCATGGACATCCTGGGCGTCCGCTACGTCGCGGTGAACAAACCGCTTCCGACGCAAGCCATGTCGCTCGTCTCTCGCAACCGCGAAACCGGCGTGCTGATCTACCGCAACGCTGCAGCCAAGCCGCGGTTTCAAGTGTATTTCGACGCAGCGCTGGCACGCAGCCCCGGCGACGCGTTGGCGCGCTTGCAGTCGGCCGAGCACGAAACGCTGTGGCTCGAGCAAGGCACCAGCGCGTAGCCGCCGCCGTTGGCGGCTGGAAGTCGCGCGTGCACGGTCGGCAACGGCACGCAGTCTGCGATCTCCATCGTGGAGGCGAGCGATACCCGCTACCGCGTCGACGTCGACGTGCCATGCGAGGCGTGGCTCTTTCTCGCGGACGCGAACTATCCAGGCTGGCGAGCCACGGTCAGCGCAGAGGCTCGGCCCGTCTACAGCGCTCAAGTGCTCGGCAAGGCGGTGCGGTTGAACGCGGGCCGCAACCGGGTGGTGATCGAGTACGTGCCGCGCGCGTTCTACTGCGGCGCGGCGCTGTCAGGGCTGGCGCTGCTGGCGCTGCTGACGATCGGTTGCCAGCGCTGGAGGCGAAGCCGCTAGAGCCCGTCGGTGCTTCAATGTGCGGGCGACGCAGCGCTCGGAGCCTGGAAGAAGAAGACGGCAAGCTGGATCGGATTGGGCACCTGCGCCAGCGCTTGATATCGCAGCAAGAGTGGTCTCGACACGTTCGCGGGCAACCCTTCCTGCGCATCCGGCCGAGGGTTGTCCAGCCGTGCGAACTCTGAGTCCTGTCCCGCTGCGTGCATTTGCTGCAACAACTCCGCGAGGATCTTGTCCGCTGCCCGGCGCGCTGGCGCCGGCAGGGTGTCGACCGCTGCTACCAAGCGGCCCTGACCGGCTTGCTTGAGCGCCATCACCTCTGCGCCGGAGGCGACCAAGAGCAGCGGAGCGTGCTCGTCGGCTGCCGTACCGGCCGCGGACGCATTCGACGACTCGGGCGGGACATCGATCTCGGTCACCTGCTTCGCGATCACCGCCAGGCTCTCCACCTGGGCGGCAGAAAGCATCGGCCCTACTGCGCGCACACGAACTCGCATTCCGGCAGGCAAAGCCGCCTGGATGGCAGGCGCCATCTGCAGGTAGGCGCGCGCCGTCGCCCCGGCAGTCATTGGAATGGTTGCAGCTGTCAAGCAAACGAGGATGCAAGCCCCCGCGATGGAACCGCTGCGCAAGAGGGTCGCCCGCGCCGGCGCCAGCGAAGCGCGTGCAGGATCCGGGTCGAAGAGGCTGACCGCGACCACACTCAGCATGAACATCACGATCACGCGCGTGAACAGTGCGAGGTAGGTGTAAGCCGGCCCGCGGATCTGAGCGAGCGTGAAGAGCGAGGCGACCAACATCGCCCCGAGAAGCAGCGTCAGGCGAAAGGTGGAGCTGTCCCTGCGTTCCCAGGAAGACTCGGCGACGAGGCCGAGTGTACACACAGGCAAGAGTAGCCATGCGTTGTCCGCCTCTTGGACGAGGAAGATCCACGGCGTGTCGCGCTCCGTGAGCCAAGGGCCCCAGGGCAGCAAGTGCGCGGCGGCGACTCGTGCCGCCATCCGCCAACCGGCCAGCGGCAGCGCGCTCGGCTCGGCGCCCAAGAAATACCGCCAGATCAGCGTCATGTTTCCGGGCGAGTGGGTGAGCTCCTCCCAGAGCGGCAGCGCCCAGAAGAACAGGAACACCGCGAGCGTCGCCAGTAGCGGCTTGGCGAGCGGTTCACGCGGCGACTGCCGCCAGCGCGCGAAGGCGTAGGAGCCGAGCGCCGTCACGGACAGTGCGAGGGTGACGGGAAGCAGACCGAGGTGGCACTGCACGACGAAGCTCGCCAGTCCGACGACGGCCGGGATGGCATTGGCGCTGCCCATCGCCAATGCCCAGCACGCAACGACCAGCAGCACGAGCGGGCAGAGCAGCAACAGTGGGTTCCATGCGTCGATGAGCCGATCGCCAAGCCCCCAGCAGAACAAGGCGTAGGTCGCGAGGAAGTATGCTGTTCGCTTCGCGCCGATCAAGCGCTGTAGCCACAGCCCGAGCGCGAGCCCGACGGCCAACGCGGCGAACAGAGACGCGACCAACGACGACTGTAGACGGCCGCCGAGCGCGGTGTGGAAGACCCAAAGATAGAACTGCTGCGCCGGGCCCGGATGGAACCATCCATTCTCGAAGCGCGAATGCGCGCCCACGAGCGGGGTGTTCGGACCTCCAATGTCCGTCACGCTCAGCCACGTGCGCGCGCAGTCGCCTGTAGGCATCCACTGCCGGTGCGCGAGCTGCCAGCAGACGATGGCCGCGACGAGCGCGGCTACCCCGTAGACCAGCGCGCTCATGCGGCGATTGCGCGCTGTATTTGCTGGCTCGGGCGCAGTGGGTAGTTGGGCGTTCACTTGCCATCCTCGGCGCGCAGCGCATTCGGTCTGCACGACCGCTCGTGACGCTGCATCCTAGCCGGAGCGCGCGAGTGGTCCGAAGCTTGAATGTCCGCGTGGGCTTGTCAAGCTTGGCTCCGCGGTTCAGCCACGCGGCGCGTCGCTCTCGGCAAGTTCACCACCGCTGGGCAGCCTGACGTCCGGGGCCCGGATCGTGTTATTGGGCACGGCACCGACGTTCGAGCGAGCCCATGCCTCAGACACGCGCAGGCCACAGCGTTGCGATCGACCTGCTGAAGGGTGTCACGACGCTGTTCGTGATCCTCATCCACTGCAAGCTAGTCGAAGGCACCTTCGTTCACGAGCACGTGATCGACCACGCCGTGAACCTCTTCCTGGTGCTGTTCGGGCTGACGGCCGAGCTCTGGTGGTCGCGTCGCGACGGTGGTCCGGTCGCAGCGGCATGGGGCGACTGGTACCGTGCACGCTTGCTGCGCTTGATGCCCGGTATCGCAGCGAGCGCTGGCCTGTGGTGGGCCGTCGCGCTCACGTTGCGGCCAGAGGCTCGTCGCGGGCTCGGTTGGCTCGACTTCATCGCGAGCCTCGTGGGTTACTCGCCGTGGCGCGGCATCACCTGGTTCGTGACGCTGATCTTGCTCTGGGTCCTGGTCTTCCCAATCGTGCGCTGGGTCGCGGCCCGTCTCGGCTTCGTTGCGACCATCGCGTGCGCCGCCTACGTCAGCGTACTCTGCATCTGGGATTCGCTCGACATCATGGCCGTCGCTCAGCACTGGATCGGCCGCGACGCGGACGGCGGATTCTACTTCGGGATCTTCCTGCCATGGTCCAGCTGGCTGGTGATGTGCGGATGGCTCTTGGCTCGCACCACGCGCGGCAAAGTTCCCGCCGGCATCCTGGGCGCAACTGTCGCGGCGGCGCTCTGGGCGGCCGCAGTCGCTGCGATCCCGGCGACACGCGGTCCGGCCGAGGATGTGATCGGTGGTGCTCTACGCGTGCGAATCCTGACTACAGTGGCAGATTCCCCGCTCGCGCTCTTGCTGCTCTATCTGATGAGCCTGTGTGAGAAGTGGCCGCGCGCGATCGCGCCGCTCGTACGCCTGGGCGGCGCCTCGTGGGGCGTGTACCTCGGTCAAGCACTGCTCCACGATTGTGTGCACATGTTCGGAGCGTGGCCGGAGACACGCGGCTGGCCGCTGCGCCTGGCGTATGGTGTGTTCCTGCTCGGTGGCAGCTTGGCGCTCACGCACGCGGGTGCGTGGTTGCGCACGCGCTGGCGTACGAGCTAGGCCAGGAGCGAGCCACGCGCGACGAGCGCGCAATCATCTCCACCACGCGTCGGCGCCAGGCGCGAAGCGCAGCTCACCCGCCAGGTGCCGGCGGTGTCAGCGCGAGTTGACGATTGGGCAGGAGGTAGAACCTGCGACAGCGCTCACACAGCGGAGGGTCGGCCGCTCCGTCGCGCTTGCGCGACGTGTTCTCGATGGTCCACTGCGGTGCCGCCGCATCCACGAGGTCACCACTGAAGGCGTTGCGGAACTCGGTGAATGTCGCCGCGTCCGCCAGCCCCGCGCCACCGTAGCAGATCTCGACGTGCTCGACCGGCGCCGTCGCGGCAGCGAACTGCTTGCGCAGGAGAGCGAAACTCGCTTTGTAGGGCGCGCCGTCGGGATGTGTCACGTGCTCGTGGACGGCGCTCCACGGGATGGCTGCGACCACGAGCAGCAGCACGCTGGAGGGTAGCCAGCGTGGCGTGCGTTGCAGCGCGAACAGTGCATCGAGCGCGGCGCCCAACGCGAGCACGAACGGAGCCTGTGCAGCGAGTGCAAAGCGCGGGTGTGGGAACGGAAGCACCGCGAACGGGAAGAGCACGACGCCGAGCCAGACGAGGCAGAAGCCCAGGTTGCGTCCGGCGTGCGCACGCCAGCTCGCGTCCAGTTCCGGCTGCGCTCGCAGCAGCCAGACCGCAGCGCCGACCAGCGCAAGCACGAGCACGGCGAGTTGCCACGCGCCCCCGGCCACGTACGTGAGGTTGCCGTACGTGTTGGAGAACATGTCGAGGCCGAAATCGACGTCGTAGAACCAGGCGTCCTGGCGCAACGGAACCCCGTCGATGCGGAAATCCAGGAACAGCGCCGTGACCAGCGCGTGTGGCCACACCGCGCGCAGGTGCCGCAGCAGGACGTCACGCTGCACGGCGAGGCCGTGCTCGCGGATGCTGGCCGCCAGCACGACGAGCGGCAGCATCGCGCAGAAGTCGTTGCTGAGCAGCCCGAGCAACAACGCGGCGCACGACAAGAGTTGCCAACGCGGCTTGGGCTCGCGCAGGTGCTGCAGGCACCACGACACGCTCAGCGCAGCGAAGAGCGCCGCCAGCAGGTAGTTGTGTGAGGCCACCATGTACGTGGCGGTGAAACCGGGGCTACTGGCGAGTACGAGCAGCGCTGCGCCGCTGGCGATTCGGAGCTCAAAGCCGAGCTGCCGACCGATGCGCATCACCACGAGCGCAGTGGCCGCATGGATCAGCGCGCCGACGGCGTAGTAGCCCAGCGCGTTCCATCCGAAGAGCTGGAAGTTGAAGAAGTAGTAGCTCTCGAGCCCGACCGGGCGGTAAGCGCCGATGGGATGGTACGCGCCGCTTGCGTGCCGTTGGCTCGGCAGGAACACTTCGCCCCAGCTCCAGCGGTCGCTCTGCAGGAAGTGCAAGAAGTAGAAATCGTCGTCGACGAACCATTCGTGCGCTGACACCCACAGGCGCAGGCCCAAGAGGATGACGGCAAGCGCGGCCGCAGCGATGGCGAACCTTCGAGTCACGCGCCTACCGCCCGCCCAAGAGCTGGCGCCACGGCATGTGCATGCGGTGCTCGCGCGCGATGTCGTAGCGTTCGTGCCAGTAGTACGAGATGATGTTGTCGTCGAACGACCACAGGCGGTAACGGCATTCGGGGAAATCGATGTTGCAGTGGAACTCGCCCTGGTATTCCGCGCTCTTGCCGGCGGACTCGGCCCGCGCGTCGGTCTCGCGGGCGAAGAAACGGCGCTGGCCGTTGTGCTCCTTGACCGCGAACAGGATGCGTTCGTTCCAGAACTTGTCGTAGCTGAAGGCGCCGAGGCCCTGCACGAAGATCGACCACGCGAGCGCGGCCATGAAAATGCGCGCCGGAGCCGTGCGCGCGAAGACCTGCTCGATCACCGGCAGTAGACACAGCGCCAAGATCGGCACAGCCTCGAGCCACGGGCGATAGCCGTAGACCCAGCCGCCCCACCAATCGAACCACTTGGATTGCAGCAGCATGGTGAGGCCGGCGGCGAGCGTCAGTGGGCGCAAGAGCGCGTACTTGGCGTCTTGCCAGACTTTGACGGCGCCCCAGAAACCCAGAGCGAGGCAGGGCGAGAAGATCACGAGGCCCCGCGAGGGGCTGAAGAGCAGGCCCGTGACGCCGATGACGATGGGCGTCTGCCAGAGCTTGTTCTGGCCGGTCTTCGCGAAGGCGATGCTGTGGCCGATGATCTCTTGGCCGAAGTGCAGCGGGCTGCCGAAGTAGTAGTCGTTGTAGGCCGCGATGGCGAGCAGCGGCGGCAGCATGCCTGCAACCATGCGTTGCATCGCGCCTCGCTCGGCGAGGCTTTCGCGGCGTTGCCACAGCGGCCACAAGAGCGCGAGCGCGAAGAACAAGGCGGTGGGGCGCCCGGCCATGGCTGTGCCCAGCAAGAGGCCGCAGGCCAGCGGGGCGGGGCGTTGCTTAGGCGCCTCCAGGGTGCGCAGCCAGGCGTAGATCGCAGCCATGATCAGCGCGATGCTCACGGTCTGCTGCCAGAGCGTGCGGCTGGCGATGGCCCACACGCAGGTGCCCAAGCCGTAGACGATGGCGACGAGCAGCGCGTAGCGCAGGCGCACGTAGCGCAAGCCGATCAGCAGCACGAAGACCGCGCTGCTCGCAACCAGCATGCTCGCGTGCAGCTTGGCGGCAGCCAGCTTGAGCGGCGCGCGGTGCGTGAGGTTGGAATTGATGACCTCGAGCACGGCGGCCAGAGGCAAGAGTGTGAGGCCCGGCACTGGCCCGAACGTGCTCAAGTAGGCCTCGCGAACGGGCGACTTCACGGCGAAGTAGCGGGGCCCGTTGACGTGCAGTTGACCCGTCGCGTACCAGATGCCCGCGGCCTTGCCCTGGTGACGCTCGTGCCATGTGCGAACGTAGAAGTCGTCACGCGCTTCGAGCGGGGCCTCGCTCTGCCAGAAGAAGACTACGGGCGCGGAGCGGGGTGTGAAGTGCAGCGCGCCGGTTTGCAGCAGCGTCGTGGCGACCTCGACGTTGGGGATGGCGTCGCCCTCTTCGACCACCATGTCGTCGAGCTGGTAGATGACCATGAGGCCCAGCCACAGCGCGGCTGCGACGAAGAGTGTCCGTGACACGGGTGCGCCGGCTTGCATGGTCCACGAGGCACCGACCTGGGTGCCTTTTGCCGCCGCACCCTAGTGCCCGGGGCGTAGGCGTGCAAGACCGCCCGGGCCACGTGCGTGGCGAAGGGCCCAGCCGAAACCGGCAAGACACGCCAGACTGTGCGAGCTGCCGAAAGGTACCCGATGCCCCTCGCTCGACTGGTCGTCGTGTCGCTCCCGCTGCTGCTCGGTTGTGCGGCGAGCCACGATGCGGTGGCTGTGCGTGACGCGAGCGCGGCGAAAACGGACGCCGCGCGCGTCGTCGTACGCGAAGCCAGCCGTGAAGCCGGCGCCAACCATCTTCTTGTGCAGGCTCGAGTCGAGCACACTCGAAACCCAGTTGTCCGTGAGGCTGGCACCTGCGAGGATCGTCTTGCACGCGGCTGCCGGGGCGACGAGGCACGGGATCCCATACAACGTTGTGTTGCTGTCCCGAGGCGCTCCTTCGACAGCCAAGGTCGAGAAGTGAGTGGGGCTCACGGCAGATGTCATCTGCGGGGTCCAGCAGCCGCGGTGCGCCACCCCCGCGGCGCGAGGCTCACATTCGACCACGTTGCGCACGTCTCGCTCTGACGGACGGCGCTCGCTACGATGAGCAGGATGCTTCAGCCGTGGCCGAGCGACGCTCCGCGTGCGACCGAACCCGCAGAGCTGGCGATCATCGGCCAGCGCTACGAGGTGCAGTCGGTGATCGGGCGCGGGGGCATGGGCGCGGTTTACCGGGTTCGTGACCTGCGCACGGACAAGGAGCTCGCGCTCAAACGGCTACGCGTGCGTGTGCGCCGCAAGAACGAGATGCTGGCGCTGTTCGAGCGCGAGTTCTACACGCTGGCGCAGCTTCGCCACCCCCGCATCATCGAGGTGCACGACTACGGCATCGATGCACACGGCGCCTACTACACGATGGAGCTCTTGTCGGGCGCTGACATGCGGGAGCTGGCGCCGCTGCCCTGGCGTCTGGCGTGCAAGTACTTGCGCGAAGTGGCCACGTCACTGGCGCTCTTGCACGCCAGACGCCTGGTACATCGCGATGTCACGCCCCAGAACGTGCGCGTCGGCCACGACGGTCATTGCAAGCTCATCGACTTTGGCGCCCTTTCGGACTTCGGTCGCAGCGCCGAGGTGGTCGGCACTCCGCCGTACGTGCCGCCCGAAGCGATCGACGGCAAGACCATCGATCAGCGTCTCGATCTGTATGCGCTCGGGTGCCTCGGCTACTTCATGCTCACCGGGCACAACGCCTACCCCGCGACCGACTCTCGACAGCTGCGCACCTTCTGGGCGCGGACGCCGCAACCGCCTGGGGCGGCCCCCAAGACGTCGCGCGCGGACGCCGCCGCTCCGGGCGGCGAAGCGTTGCCCGAGATTCCCGGCGCGCTCGACGCACTCGTCATGTCGCTCTTGTCGCTGGACCCGATGGCGCGGCCCTCGAGCGCTGGCGCCGTGATCGATCAGCTCGACGCGATCACGCGCGGCGAACCGTCCGAGGAAGCAAGCCTCGCGGACAGCTACCTCGCGAGCTCACCGATCTGTGGGCGCAAGGTCGAGCTGACCAAGGTGAAGCTCGCGCTGGAGCGTTCCTTGCGGGGGCGCGGTACCACCTGCGTGATCAGCGGCCCGTCGGGCGTGGGACGCACACGCTTGCTCTGCGAGGTCGCGTTGCGCGCCAAGCTGCAGGGTTGTGTCACGGTGCAGATCGACGCGTGTGAGCACGAGGGGCCGTACGGCGCAGCGCTCGCCCTCGCCTCTCAGCTTGCGTGGCTGCTACCGGAGGCGGCTGGCATCCAAGCGGCCGAGCTCGCGCAACAGAATCCAGCGCAGATGCGCGGGCTTTACAGGCTTGCCCCCGAGCTGTGCGACGCACTCGGACTGCGCGCGCCGAGCGTGCGTCCTCTCCCGAGCGACGACGAACCGACCCGCGAGCGCGCCCACTGTCTGTCGGCGTTGCACGATCTGATCTGCGGCCTCGCGCGGCAACGGCCGCTGGCGATCCTGGTGGACGACGTGCACCGTGCCGACGAGGCTTCGCTCAGTGTGCTCGGTACGCTCGCGCACGACGCGCGCAATTTGAAGCTGCTGCTGGTGGCCGCCCGACGCACCGGCGACGAGGCGCTGTCGGAGAGCAATCTGCACGCACTCATCCAATTCGGCGCCACTTTCGAGCTCGGTCCGCTGCCGGAGAGACAGCTGCTGGAGTGGTTGTCTTCGGTGTTCGCAGACGCACCGAATCTCGGCAGGCTCGCGAACTTTCTGTATGAGCGCACCCGCGGCCGACCGGCCAGCGTAGCGGCGCTGCTGCGCTTCCTGATCGCGCGCGGGGAGCTGCGCTACCGCGATGGCACCTGGGTGCTACCGAACGAGCCCGCACAGATGCCGTTGCCCGCGGACACGGACGACGCGATCCTCGAACAACTGCAGGCGCTGCCCGAGCCGACCCGTGCGCTGGCCGAGGCACTCGGCATGCATCGCGGCGCGCTCAGCCTCGAGCTGTGCGCGGCGTTGAGCGCACCGGCGCAAGGCGCACCGCGAGCGCCGCTGTCGCCCGAGGCGCGCGCCGAGCTCCAAGCCCAGCTCGACACGCTGGTGGGCATCGAGGTGCTCACGCTCGGGCGCGAAGGCTATCGCGTGCGCAGTGAAGAGCTGCGCGAGAAGCTCGAGTCGCGCATCGATGCGTCGCGGCGCACTGCACTGCACCTGCGTATGGGCGAAACCATCCTGGCACGAGGCTCGCGAGCGCCGCTTGAGCAACTCGCGGCCGGCGTGCACCTGCTCGAAGCGCACGACGAGCGCGGCCTGCGCCTGACCACGCAAGCCGCTGTGGCGTTGCTCAGCCGCGTGGACGGACTGGGTGGCGCTGTACGTCTCTTGGAACGCGCACTGGTCATCGCGAACGAGCGGGGGGCGTCGACCGCGCACCGGCTCGCGCTGCTGGGTGCGCTGTGCCTCGGTGGCTACGTGGCGGATCATCGCCTCGTGCGCCACCAAGAGCAGCTCGCCGCGGCGCTCGACGACTTGCTGCTCTTGCCCGCGGCACGCAGACTCATGACGCTGGGTGAGAAGCTCGGCCGCTACTGCGGCTACACCCTCGCCCTCTTGGTGCTCGCCTACAGCGTGCTGCGCTACTACGCGCAGCCGCGCCACGCACGGCCCGATCGCTTTCGCCGCGTGGTGCTCTGGGGCGTGAGTGGCATGGTCGCGCTGTCGGGGCGCGCCGCGCTGTGCCTCGACAAGCCTGCCATCGACCGCATCGTCGAGCGCATCGCACCGCTGCGCGCGCTGGGCATGCGCGATCCGGGCGGCTTCGCCGTCGAGTATTGCAAGGGCCTCGGCATCGCGACGCAAGATCGCTACGGCGAGACCCACGCCCTGTGGCTGCGCCTGGAGCGAGCGTTGAACAAGCCAGGCGCCATGCAAGAGGTGCCGCTCGAGCAACGTCGACTCTGGGTCGGCGGCGTCTCCTATGCGCTCGGCCTGTTCGAGAGCTTTCGCGGAGACCCGATCGTGCTGCAACGGGCCGAGGACCTGGAAGCCAGCGGCACCGACATGCACGCGATGATCGCGGCCCAGCTGCGCCTGCAGTACCACGGCTTTCGCGGCGAAACCGAGCAGGTGCGCAGGGCGTACGAGCGCATGGAAAGTTGCGCTATCCAGACGGGCTCGTCCTGGCAGGTGGAGACGTGGTCTGCGATCTCCATCAACCTGTTTGCGACGCTCTGGCACGACGTCATCATCGCCAAGCGCGCGATGCGCGAGACCCAGCGCATGAAGGACGACTTGCCGTCGCTGGCACGCTACGCGCTCAGCTCCGAGGGCACGTACCTGCTGCGCCGCGGACAACCCCGTGAGTGTGCGGACGTGTACGAGCGCCTGCTGGCTGCCGAAGCGCCGCTGTCGCGCGTCGGCTGGAGCACCTGTCACGGCTTGCTCGCCGAGGCGTACAACCAGCTCGGCATGCACGCGCAGGCCAAGACGGTGTGCGAGCGCGCGCTGTCCATGATCGCTCCGCAAGATCGCGTGTACTTCGCGATGCGCCTCGACCTCGAGCTGGCGTATGCAGTCGCGCTCTCGGGCCTCGGTGAGCACGAGCGCGCAACCGAGCACCTGAACATGCTGCTCGAGTGTTACGCACGCTTCGCCAGCCCGCTGGCGCTGGGCAGCGTCCACGAGACGCTGGCGCGGATCGCTCTCACGCGTGGCGAGCGCAAGCGCTTCACCCAACACCTGAAGCAGGTCGAAGCGCACTTCACCAAGCTCGGCAACCCGGCCCTGATCGCGCGCTTCCAGGCACTGAGCGATCTCGCGGGTGAGGGTGGTGGCTTCGTCACCAAGGTCGCGGTGATGCGCGAAGTGCGCGCCTTCGACGCTGCGATCGAACCCATCGACGAACCCGCAAAAGGGGCGCGAGCCATCCTGGCCTGGCTGATGCGCACGTGCGAGGGCTACGACGGCTACCTCTTCGGGCCTGCCGAACAGCCTGAAGACGAGCCCATGCTGTTGGCTGCGACGAGCGACAAGGAACCCGGCGCCGAGGTCTTCGAATCGGTGACCCACTCGCTGCGAGAGCTGGGCCGCGACGCAGACACGACCAACCTCGGTACCGGCGTGGCGACGCAGGCAAGCCGCGACGGCGGCTCGTCACACCTCTACCTGCTCAGCTATCTGGAAGCCGACGAGTTCCACGCCGAAGGCGCGCTCGTCTTTCTGGGGCGCGCGGCGCACGCGCCGCCGGTGCGCTACGAGCTGCTGCAAGCGGCAGCGCAACAGCTACGGCGCCTGTCTGGCCGCCCCCGTACCTGAACGTCGGACGCCGCGCGGGTTCGGCCGACACCGAAACCCGCTTCGACGGCGCGTGACTCACTGGATCGAAAACGGGTATTGCACGCTGAAGGTCGGCTGCTTGAAACGCGGGAAGTGCGCGCTGCGCAGCGCGCCCTCCATACAGCGGCCAGCCGCCGTACCGGCGAACGGCGCGCCGGTGATCTGGGCCGAGCTCACGCGGCCGTCGTTGCGGACCGAGAGCAGTGCCGCGGCGCTGCCCGCTTGGCCCATGGCGCAGCCACGAACGGCCGACTGCACGGCACTGACTGCGCTGACGACGTCTTCGCGTGACGGGGCGAGCGGGAGCACGGCGGCCGACGGGGACGACTCTGCGTGCACGGTCTCGGCGTGGCGTGCGTCGGGCGAGAGCGCGCTGTCGAGCAAGGCGTCGATCGCTCCACCGCCGGGACGTGTGGCAGGTGCAGCTGTCGCTGCAGCCGTTGCTGCAGAGGTTGGCGGCGGTTCGGCGACCGATGGAGGTGCCGCCATCGGCTGCAAGCTAGACCCAACCGGAGCCGGCGCGGGCTCGGCGGCAGGTCGCACGACCAGGACCGGCGCCGCAGGCGCGGCCAACGACGTGGCTGCATAGCGGTTTGGGGGCGACAGTGGCGGTTCGCGCGACGAGCTCGGGCGAGCGTACGCGGTGGCAGCCGCAAGCGTGCTCGGCGTGGTCTTGGGCACGCTGCGCTCCATGGCCGCAGGCGCAGCCGTTTCACGCATGCTCTTCGCGGCGTCTGCAACGGATGGCGCGGCCGCGGGCACTTGCGCCGCCGCGAGCGGCTGCGGCACGGCGACTGCCGCGGGCGGCGGCGCAGGCGCAGCCGTGGGGGCGGAAGGCGCCGGCGCTGGCACTTCGGGCGGCGCAGGCGCAGCACTCGCCACCGCGGGCGTGACCTGCTGCGCTGGAGCGGCTGCATGATCACCGCCACCGGAAGTCGCGAACCACACCGCGCTGAGCCCAACTCCGCAGCCGAGCCCGATCAGCAACGGCATCACCCAGGTGGCTCGCGCGCGCCGCGGCAACACGATCGGCTCCTCGTCTAGCTGAAGCTGGGGGCGCGTCGACTCGCTGAGCCTGGGTGCCACCGAGGCGCGAACGCCCGCGGGCGGCGGCGTGCTCGCACCCAACTTCGCGAGCGCTGACAGGTCGAGCACTTCGTCGTCGTTGCCGCGCACGATCGGTCGCACCGCGGATGGCGCGGCCGCAGCTGGCGGCGGCGGCGCACCGCTGTCGAGCGCATCCGAGAGCGCGTCCAGGTCATCGCTCTGCACCGGTGGCTGAAGCAAAGGTGGCGGCGGCCGCTGCGTGTTCGCCAAGAAGGGTCTCCTCGCCTCGAGCGCCTCGTGCTCGTGGACTCGAAGTCGCACCATTCTAGCACCGGTGCACCGGCGCACGTGGGAGATGCTTGCCTGGAGGCTGTCCTACGCTCGTATTCATCGACGCACATACGACCCATGCCGGTGGCGGAGCGCGGGCATGAGCACGGCGCTCTCCTTGTGACGCTTGCGCTGAGCGTGCAGGCGCGTGCGCGCGGCTTGGCTCAATGTGTCGTATTCGCCGATCGCTTGCAGCTCGGCCAGGCCGTCCATCGAGCGCATCACGACGTGCCGCCCCAGGACCGCGGCGTGGCCCAGATCATGAAAGCTGAGGGTGGCGATCGGCCCGACGAGGCTCGATCGGCATGCTTCGTGAATGAAGGTCGCCGAGCGGGTGGACTCTGTGCCGGACTGTGCGAGCGCTGCAGGCGACCCGCTTCAACCGGATCGTTTCACCGGGAAGATCAAGGCGTCGAATATGTCATCGGTCCTGCAACACACGGCTCCGCGAACTTCCGCCCGAGTGGCGGAGCTGGCAATCGCCGTGGCCGCTGCGCTCGGTCTGGCCGGGTGCGTGTCCGAACTCTTATCACGATGATCGCATCGGGCCGTGGGACCTGGAGATCCACGTGTTCGGTTTGCAGCTTCGCGTGGGGCCGGTGCTGGCGGTGGTGAAGGCCGAGGAGGAGATCATGACGCACTTGGCGCAGCTTGTGCATCAAGGGGCGTGGATCTCGCGCGTGGCAGTGGCCGGTTCCGGCGTGTCTCGGCCGCGCTGACCGGTCGCTGACCAAGGCAGGTGGTCTCACCGAGCGCCCTCGACCGGAACCTCTGGAGCAGTGGTCTGCGCGTCGGCACGCACCTGGCCCGTCGTCACCATACGCAGCGTCGCAGGTCGCGCTCCAAATGCATCGGGCGCGTTGCACGCAGGACACCAAGCGCTAGGGTGAGTGCAGAATGCAAAAGAGGGGAGCCGAGTTGTGAGCAAGCGAAAGATGGACGAAACGCGCGACGGTTTTCTGGCCGACGACGCACCGAGCCGCGGCGCGGACGACGATCTCGCGGACTTGCTCGGCGCGGCTTACCTGTCGGCGGCGACCTCCGGCGAAGCGCAGGTGATGGAGGATGGCGATGCCGTCTTCGAAGAGGAGTCCGGCGGGCCGTTCCTCGAAGTTTCCGGCGCGCGGGAGTTCGCGCATGGCTTCGATGCCTCGAACCCCGAAGGCTCGGACCGTGAGGCGCTGCCGCTGGCGGTGCGCACGGCAACAGGCAGGCGCGCGCGCTTCTAAGTCAGAGATCACGATCCTGAAACGGCCTCTCGCACTGCTCACGCTGAACGCACGCTGTCCGGTGTGCGGCATGACGAGGCAGGCCACCGCCGGCAAATAGGCTTGCGACGCGGTCCCCATGGTGGGCTGACACGGCCACGGTCACTCGCCGACGATCACAGCCTCCGGGTCGCATCGACCGCAGCGCGCAGTCTGTCCGACCGACACAGGCGCGCCACGCCGCTCGGGCCTCACGGGGCCCAGCGGCGCAGAGCGATCGGCGTGGCGTGGCCGCTGTCGCCGCGCGCTACGGGCAAACACCACCCGCGGTACAGATGACGTCGGTGCCGCCCGGATAGGAACAGCAGGTGTCGGAGCTGCCGCAGGCTGTGCAGGGGCAGCTGTGACACGAGGGCGACGTGAAGAAGCTCACGCACTGACCTTGTGCACAGACCTGGTCCACGGCACACGCCGTGCCGCATGCGCTCGCGAAGCCGCAGTGCAGCGGGTTCGACAGACGCTCGCTGAGCGAGAGGCACGCGCCATTGCAGTTGGTCTGGCCCGTCGGACAGACCCCCGCGGCACACACCCCGTCCACGCAGCGCTGCCCGCCAGCGCCGCCGAGGGTGCACTTGACGCCGCAAGCGCCGCAGTTGTTCGCGTCGTTGAGAAGATCGGTGCACGCGCCACTGCAGGTCTTCAGACCCGGCCGGCAGCTGCAGGTGGAACCGATGCAGGCCTGGCTCGAGCTGCAAGCCGTGCCGCAGGCTCCGCAGTTCGTTGGGCTGTCGGTGAGATCCGTGCAGGCCTGCTGCGTGGCGCCGCACAGCGTGCCTGACGCGGCGCAGCTGCAAGCACCGCTCTGGCACACGTCGCCCGTCACGCAGACGGTCGCGCAGTTGCCACAGTGCTGCGGATCGGTCGCCGGATCGGTGCAACTCGCCGTGCGGCCAGTGCCACAACTCACCTTGCCGGCAGCACAGGTGCAGGTGCCGGAGACGCAGCTGTCGCCTGCAGCGCAGGCGTTGATGCAGCTACCGCAGTGGCTCGGGTCGGTCGCCAGATTCGCGCAACCGATGGTCGCCCCGCAGTTCACCTCACCGCTCGGACACTGGCAAGCACCGGCGACGCAGGTTGCGCCGGGACCACAGCGCTGGCCGCAGCCGCCGCAGTTGAGCGGGTCGCTCTGCTCGCTCACGCAGCCCAGGCCTGTGCCGCAGTAGTTCTGGCCGGCGGAGCAAGCGCAGCTGCCGCTTTTGCAGCTAGCGCCAGGACCGCACTTGGTGCCACAAGCGCCGCAGTTATTCGGGTCGGTCGTGACGTCGGTGCAGGCTTTGTTGCACACGATGTCATTGGGGTTGGCACAGGCCGTGCACTGGCCGGACGTGCAAGTCTGACCTGTGGCGCACAGATGATTGGCGCCGGCGCAGCTTCCGCAGTGGTTCGGATCGTTCGACAGGTTTGCGCAAGCGTTCAAGCCGCCTCCGGTACACAGCACCTCGTTCACAGGGCAGTTGCACAGACTCTGCGCGCAGGTCGCGCCCGTCGGGCACGCCGTGCCACAGCTGCCGCAGTGGCTTGAGTCGCTGGTCAGATCGGCGCACGCGCCATTGCAGTCGGTCTGACCGGCCGGACAGGCGCACACGCCCGACGTGCACGACGCGCCCGAGGGACACGCGTGGTTGCACGAGCCGCAGTTGCTGGTGTCCTTCGTCACGTCGGAGCAACCGGAAGTGCACGCCAGGAGCGAGCCTTGACAGGTGCAAACGCCGACGACGCAAGCCGCGCCCGTGCTGCAGACATTGCCGCAGGCACCGCAGTTGTAGCCGTCGGTCTGCTTGTTGACGCAGGTGTTGTTGCACGTGTCAGGCACGTTGGCCGGGCAACCGCATGTGCTGGCGGTGCACGTGCCACCGAGCGGGCACGCGGTGGCGCACGCGCCGCAGTGCGCGGGATCGCTGGTCAGGTCCGCGCAAGCGTTGCTGCACGCGGTCTTGCCGCCAGCGCACGCGCACGAGCCGGCCGTGCAGACTTCGCCTGTCTTGCATGCGCTGCCGCAGGCTCCGCAGTTCGCCGTATCGCTCGTCTTGTTGACGCACACGAAGCTGCAGAGATCGGGGCTCGCGGCCGGACAGGCGCACGCGCCGCTGCTGCAACTCGCACCGACGCCACACGCGGTGCTGCAGGTGCCGCAGTTGCTCACGTCGGTCTGGACGTCGACGCAGCTCGCGCCACACATCGCGCTGGGGCTGTTGCACGCGCCGCCCGTGCCGCCAGTGCCGCCAGTGCCACCCGTACCGCCCGTGCCGCCGCTGCCGCCGCTGCCCCCGCTGCCGCCAGCAGCGCCGACGCCACCGCTTCCACCGGCGCCGCCTTTGCCGCTCGCGCCTGCCGCGCCCGCGTGTCCACCGCTGCCGGCTGTGTTGCCGGCTGCTCCAGCTGCCAGTGCACCGGCGTCCGCTGTGGTCCCAGCGTGGCCAGCGCTGGCCGCGTTGCCGCCGTCAGCTGCACCGGAACCAGCTCCCGTGCTGGCCGGCAGGCCGTTTGGCTTCGGCGGGGGATTGGTCCCGCAGGCGGCGGCCAGAGTGAGCAGGGCTGCGGTGGCGAGCAGACTGGATGGCAAACGCATGAGTATGACTGACCTCGAGCTAGGGAATGCGAGCGCTGAAGGAAACATTGTAGCTGAAGTTTCGACGCAAACACGCCTGCCAGACGCGTGTTCTGCCGACGTCGAGCACGACGCCAATCACGATCATCCGCGAAATGCGCAGCGACGCGCACACTTGTGGCATAGCGCCGCTCGAAGTGGAACCCGATGTAGGAGACACGACCACGCCCGTCCCTTCTTCCGAGTCGAGCACCGAGGCGATGCGTACGCTGGGACACGCAGCTGGCTCGCGGCGGTGGTGTTGTGCCGCCAACAGCTGCAGCACGAGCAGCAGGACACCGTCACAGGTTGCTCCAGCTGCGCGAACTCATGGAAGCGATGCGCGGTTTGCCCGCGCTCCGCGGCCTCGAGACCGGAGCAGCGAATGGCTGCGACGGAGAGTGGAGTGGCGCGCCAGGCGATTGATGCAAACTGCCAACGAGGTATGAAAGCGCCTCGATGAGCCTTCCTCCTCTGTCCGACGCCGCTCTCGCGCAAGCCGTACCCGTGTGACCGCTCGTGAATCCTGGGCGCAGCGTTGTATGCCGCGGGCGCGCCGCTGTCTGATCCCTACATCTCGCCGCTGTACGCAGGGCTCGAGGGCCTACCGCCGCTCCTGGTGCAGACCGGCGAGCACGAAGTCTTCTACTCGGAGAACCACGCCTTCGTCGATCGCGAGCGCGCCGCGGGTGTGCGCGTCACGCACGAGGTCAGCGCCGGGATGACGCTCGTGTTCCAGTCGCTCGCTTCGTTCAGGTCGCGCGGCCGTGAGGCCATTCGCTCGATCGGCCGCTTCGTGCACCGCCAAGCGCAGTGAACGCCCGAGCCGCGATGGCTCGAGCGAGCTGCTGGCAAGGGTCGGACCACGAGCTACGTCAAAAGCTGGTCAGCTTATGCCGCGGTCAGTTCCCGGCGTCCGAGACGCCGCCGTCTTGTGCGTCCATCGTCTCGAAGCAAGCGCCGATGGCTGGCTTCGTGTAGTCGACGCAGTCGGGCTTCATGCCGTAGATGCAGGCCACGGCGTCCATCACGTGGCTGCCACACATCGCGTTGCTGCACCCGCTCGCGCTTCCGCTCGGGCACTTCTCTTCAATGCAGCAAAAGAAATCGGTGGTCGGCGTGCTGCAGCCGTTCTTGTTGCCGCACTCGAGCAGCTTCGAGGAGATGCAGGTGTCGCAGCTCGCCCAGCTCGCGCTTGGATCCACGGCGTGCTGGTCCGCCTTGATGCACGCGCTGCGGCAAGCGCTCTTGGCACCGGCGGCGGCTGTTTCACAGGCCAGCACGCAGTCGTGCGTCTTGGCCGTGCAGCGGGGCGTGGGGATGCCAAAGAGGAAGTCGCGGGTGGTGTTTCCGCAGCCGGGTGCGTGCCCGGCGTCGACCGCGCCGACGCCCGTGTCCGGCACGGCCAGCACGGCGCCATCCTGCTTGCCCGCGTCCCGGCTCCCGCCAGCGTCGTTGCCCGCATCGGATGAAGACTTGGAGTTGTGGCTCGAACAGGCGCAGAGCACACTCGGCACCGAGACCAAGGCCGAGACCAGGAGAGCAGAACAGCGGTTCATGTAGCATTCCTTTTCGGTACGTGGTGCCCCGGCACGCGCGGTGTCGGCGAGCGCAGAATGTCACAAGTCGCTGCCGCAGACCATCGTCGGCGCGATGGAAGCTCGTCGCGGCCTATTCGGTGCACCAGACAGACCAGATCGGCGTGCCACGTATGCCGCGCAGGCGGGCCACGCGCACCTGAAGCCTGCGCCCGGCAGCGCCGACTCGCTGCAGTACCAGTACTGGATGCACTACGCCGAGGGCTCGCTGATGCCGCTGATGTTGCTCAGCCTGGTGTTCCTGCGCATGCCCCGCGCGCCCATGCCGTTCTTCGTGCCGCCGATCGTGAAGGGCATCGCCGATCGCGCGCGCAGCTCGTTCGTGGCACCGCAGATCGCCACCCGCCTCGCCCACGTGGAGCGCGCGCTCGCCGAGCGCGACTGGTTCGCTGGGTCGCAGCTGACGGCGGCGGATATCCAGATGAGCTTTTCGATCGAGGCCGCCGTGGCACGCGCGGGTCTCGACGCACGCCTCCCCAAGCTCACGGCGTTTCGCGCCCGGCCCCCTTCCAGAGATTCGTCGCTCGTGGGATGAATCTGCCCATGAACATCCGTGACCAGCTGCAGGCCGACTTGAAAGAAGCGATGCGCGCCAAGGACGAGGTGCGACTAGAAAACGTACGCGCGGTGCGTGCGGCCGTGCTCAACCGTGAGGTCGAGCTGGGGCGGCCTGTGGACGACGCCGAGCTGCTTCAGCTCATCCGCGGCCTGGTGAAGCAGCGCATCGAGTCGATCGGTATGTACGAAACCGGTGGTCGACAGGATCTCGTCGAGCGCGAGCTGCGCGGCAGACAGCTGCTCGAAGGCTACCTGCCCGCAGCGCCCGACGCCGCGGCGATCGAGTCGACGGTACGTGCCGTGATCGCAGAGCTGGGTGCCAGCAGCATGAAGGACATGGGCGCGGTGATGAAGCAGGTGAGCGCGCGCCTGGGTCCCGCCACCGACGGCAAGCTCGTGAGCAGCCACGTCAAACAAGCGCTCGGCGGCAAGTGAGCAAGCGCGATTTGCGGGGCCCGCCGACGGGCTGCAGTTACGCTCCTTGCGCCCTGTTCGTGCGTCAGACAGCCCCGACGTCAGTTGCAGTCTACGATGGAGCCCTGCCGGACCGTAGCGCGGCGGCAGCGCCGAGCTGGAACCCGCCAGATGCTGCGATCGACCCATCGAAACGCTGCTCGCTGCACCAAAGGTGGTCGCCAACGGCGGCAAAGCTGCTACAAGGCCGCGGCAACCCAAAATGGCCGAGGCCAGGAGAACCGAGCGATGAGCACACGCACCACCAAGACCGCCGACAAGATGAGCCGCGCCAAGGCGGAATACGCCCTGACGCATGGGGCGGACCCCACGTCGGAGGTCTTCACCAAGCACACCAACAAGCACGTGAAAGCCAAGGCCGCGAAGCTGGCGGCAGCGAAGACCGCCGTCGCAGCCTAAACAGTGTCGCACGGAGTGCGAGACACGAGCGAGGCGCCTTCGGTTTCGAGGAGCGCGCGGAGGCTACGTCTCGTAGCTGAGCACGCACCGCAGGAAGCGAGGGCGGATCGCGACGTGGATCGCGCTCCAGGCGATACTGTTTAGCTGAAGCCAGCGCTCGCAACGAGCTACGCAAGACGCCCGGGCATCCTCGATGCTCCGGGCGTTGTTGCGTGTTGTTGCCTGTCGCGGCGTGCGCTCGGGTGGCGGCGGGTGGCTGCGCCGCCTATGCTCCACCCCGCATGACCTACGACTCGATCCCTTCTCACCTCGAAATGCTTCAAGACAGCGTACGCACCAAGGCGTACCGCAACGCGATCCAGGAGGTCGTGCGGCCGGGGGATCGTGTGCTCGACTTCGGCTGCGGCACCGGTGTGCTCTCGATCTTCGCCGAGCGCGCCGGCGCGGGCCGCGTGTACGCCGTGGATCGTTCGCGAATGATCGGCGCCGCGAAGACCATTTTCGCGGAAAACGGCTGTCGAAACATCGAAACGGTGTCGGGCGACGGGGATCAGGTGCAGCTACCCAGCGAAGTCGACGTGATCGTATCGGAATGGATGGGCCACTTTCTGTTCGCCGAACAGATGCTCGAACCGCTGCTACGTCTGCGGGACACGTTCCTGCGCAAGGGCGGGCGCATGATCCCAGCGAGCTGCTCGCTGCACATCGGCTTGGTCACGACCAACACCTATCACGAAGACTTGTCGTTCCTGTGCACACGCCCGTATGGCATCGATTTTTCGGCGGTCGGTGACTGGCCGTTTCGCGATGTGGGCATGCTTCGAATGGCGCCCTCGGAGCTCTTGCCCGAGACGGCCTGCATCGCCGAGCTCGACCTGCACACGGTGACCGGCACGCCGCGGCTGCTCTCGGGAACGATCACGAGCGCACAGAATGCGGCGGCGTACGGGCTGTGCGGTTGGTTCGATGCGCAATTGTCCGAGGGCGTGAAGCTCAGCACCAGTCCGTTTTCGCCGGCCACGCACTGGCTGCAATTTCATTTTCCGTTCGATCGCCCGATCGACGTACGCGCCGGCGAGCCGATCGAGATCGAGCTAGAGATCCTTCCGCTGGAGGGTCCGAGCGGTTACGCCTGGCAAGCCCGCACCTCGAGCACCGTGCGCACCGGCCGCAGCTGGACACAAGCCGAAATGTGAGGGCGCGTGGCGAGCGCGGCCGCACCTTTCGTGCCCTTGCCGGCTGCTGCGACGTCGCAGTGACCGAGCAGGCCGCGGTGCTGCAGCAACGCCACCTCAGCTCGCGACTTCGGCTGGCTCCGCACGCACGAGCACTACGGCAGCGGCTAGCCACAGCACAAGCAGCGGCAGAAGCGTCCACAGGCCGGTCAGCCCGAGCAACTCGCCCAGGTTCCAGGTGGTGAAGCCGCGCACGGCTGACCAGTGCGGACCGTAGCGTAAGAGACGGATTGACAGATCGTAGGGCGCGAGCTTGCCCTGGAAGAACAAGTCGTAAGTGTAGCCGTAGAGTGGATTGCGATCCTTGTCCGGACACAGTGGGCTCACGGCTGCCACGGCCAGCATGTTGCACACCGAGAGCCCGCCGAGCAGCAGCGCGAGTGCGGAACCTGTGCGCGTGCTCGGCAGCTCCTTCGCAGCGAAGAACGCGATCGGCACGAACGGCAGCAGATAGCGGGCGCACACCGTGGAGCCGCCGTGCCAACCATTGAAGCCGGCGACGGTTAGGCTGGCGGCGAGACTGGTGAGCAGGCAACTCCACAGCCACGGGTCGCGCGGGCTTCGACGCCACCAATGCACGAAGCCGACGCAGCAGAGCAGCATTACGGGCATCTGCGCGAGCACGCCGCGATACGTGCCGAGCAGCAGCTCTAACCACACCGAGTACTGCGGGCCAGCAAACATCCCGAGCGCTCGCTCCGGGCGCAAATAAGCTGGATTCGAGTACGTGGTCGCCAGCGTCCACGGACTGCCAAAGCACAGCCAGTGATACGCGAGCAGCGCGAGCACAGGCCCGAGCGTGCCCACCGCGACTCGCAAGACGTGCCGTGGGCTGTGTACGAGATAGCCAAGCGCGAGGCCCACGGCCGCGAGCAGCGCGAGGTAATCCGTCGCCACGGACGCCGCGAGCCAAAACCCACCCCACGCTGCGCCGCGAGGTGTCGCTTTGCGGAGCTCGTACATCGCGAAGACCACGAACGCCGCTGCAGTCGGGTGTCCCCAGAGCTGCGTGGCGTAGGGAAACAGACCGGTACCGAGGAACAGCCCGAGCGTGAGTGCGGCCGCGCGACGCTCGGACACTTCCGGCCGCAACATGCGAAAGAACAAGAGCGCGGCGACAGCCAGACAGGCCGCGCCAAGCGCGAGGTTGATGAGGTAGCTGTCGACGATCGCGGTGCGCGCGTTGCGTGCATCGGTGCCGAACAGACTCTGCGTGTAGTGCACAGCTGTATAGACCGCGGCACCGAGCACGATGCTGCCAGGTGCCTTGTTCGCGTAGTAGTGCCCGCCGTAGTGCGCCCAATCGTTGGTGTTGATGTCGCGCTCCGGCAGCGGCAAGAAGCGGTCGATGCGGAAGGTGCCCGTGAACGCCGTGCCCGGCTCGACGAACGAGAAGATGGCGTCGAGACGCGCGTTCTGGTTCGACGCCGCGCCGCCGTGGAAGTAGGCGCAGCTCGCGAAGACCAAAAGGCCGATCACGAACTCGCTGCGCGGTGTGCGGCGCAGCTTGGCAGCTCGCGTCACGCGCTCGTCCCCGATCGCAGCGCCGAGCGAGGCGCGCCGCCAGGGGTTGCCACCACGCGCATGGCAACGCGACTACGCTGAGCACGAGGTTTCGGCATGAGCCCAGGCAACACGCAGGCAGCCACGGCAAGGGCCCGGCAACGCCGTCGAAGCTGCGGCCTGCATGCTACACGACTCACTCGTGCTGCTCCAGCCATCCGTGCACCGGGAGCGCCGCGCGCTCGCGCGTCGGGCATGCGCCCGCTGTGAAAGCTGGCTCGAGCTCTACGTCAGCGCTCGCAGCACGCCTGCCCCGCTCGGCGGTTGCCCCGGCCCACTCACCAAGCGCACGCACAGCTCGCGCGCCGCCATGGCGCCCCGCGGGCAACCTGTCTGGGCCCCGATGGCAAGCACCTCTGGTGGAACCAGTCGAGGTCTCCACTCGTGCGACCTGCGCGTGGCAAACGCTCTCGCAGAACGGGGGCCAGCTGAGCCACAGACCGGCGGCGTTTCGCACGTCGAACGCTCGCGGGGATGGCCTGAGCGCGGACACAGAACGCTTTCCGCGCTGAGGTCTTCTGGCGCCGCGGGAGATTTGTGAGCGGTGCCACGAAGATAGCTGCGCGATCCGGGCGCTGCGCAGGCTCGAGTCGGGTGGTTTGTGTGCTCGATCGCCCCACGGTCGCGGAGCGGAGCACACAACAACTTGTTGTAGAGCAACCGTGTGCTGACTTCGAGCGAAAGCGTCCGGTTGTGTTAGCTGGCCGGCTTTTCGCTGGCTCGGCGGCAACTACGCTGTCCGAGCACCGCAAGGGCGCGCGAGCGGTCGCAAGCCAGACCGAAGAGGGGGATAGGCCATGAACAAGGCAAATGGCGACGCAGGCAGACAGTCGACGGTCGAAACGCTGGGTGCGAGTGAAGAGGAACTTCGGCTCGCCATGCTGCGTGAAGCCGAGCAGCGCATGACCGACGAGCAATCGACGCAAGCCTACGCGGAAGAGATCGCCGACGCGCACATGCTGATGTCTTGGGGCGGAGCGGGATTGATCGCAGGTGTAGCGCTTGCATTGGCAGTCTGGGACCTCGGCATCGGGCTGGCGCTGCTCTTCGGGCTCTTTGCGATGACGGGGGCGATCGTGCTCGCGGCCGTCGTGACCAGCGTCAAGCGCAGCATCGAACGCCGTCCGAGCGGCACTGCCCGCGGCCGTGTCGTCGCTCGGCACCGCGAATCACGCGTGGGGCCATGACCGGGTCGGCTGCTCGGCCAAGCCGCAGCACGAGCTCTCGCCGTCTTCGCTGCACTCGACTGCAACGTGGTCGCGAATCAGTAGCGGCCGCAACTCGTGTCAGCTGCCACAGGGCGCAACTCTGGATCAGCTAGCCGACGCGCACGAGACCGGGCCGTCCTGCTCAGCGCCACGGCGTGCCAAGCGCCACGGCATCGCAGAGCACTCCACCGCTCGAGAGCTGCGGGGTGTCGTCGTGCCCATGCGAAAGCCATCGAGCCCGAAGGAGGCGGTGCTACCGGGCCCGTCGCTGACGCTGACCAGGAAGCGCAAGTAGCAGGCGTCGTGAAGCGCCACAAATTCTATGCACAGGTGCTGCCACTGACCTTGCTCGGAATCGATGCGGCTGTAGCCGTCCGTGAAAGTTTCATCTTCGCCGCACAGCGTGTTGCCGGCCCACAGGTTGACCAGGCAACTCACGTCGTTGGGCTGCGGCGGTGCCGCGGCCACCGTGTAGTCCCAGCAAAGCCAGTAGTGCTGCCCCTGATGGAGTGGCTGTTTCAGCTGCTGCCCGAGCACGAGCGTCGCGGTGGTTCCGACGAACACCTTGCCGTCTGCAGCCGTTGGCGGCCAAACCGAGGCGCCCACGCCGCGGGATGAATCGACGGCACACCCTCCTCACGGCTCGACTTTTTCACGGACGATCACCGCATACGTGACGGTCGCGTGCGCGACCAGCGTCTCGCTGCCTTCGCTGAACAGGCGCACCTGCGCGACGCTCAAGCGCTTGCCGAGCTTGAGCAGCGTGCCTTCCGCGACCAGCGGCTCGGGTCCGGGCCGCGACAAGAAGCTGATGTTCAGGTTGCTGGTGACCGACGCTGCCGCGGCGAAGCCGAGGTTGTGAAGCACCAGCGCCCAGGCCGCCGTGTCTGCCATCGCCATCTGGATCGGTCCGGAAATGCTGGCGCCCGGACGCAGGTGTCGATCCGTCACCTGCAACCGCACGCGCACCTGCGTGGCGCTGACCGAGTCGATGGTGATGACGGGGTCACGGTCGTCCTGCGGAAACGCCTCCGTGATGAAACGCTGGATCTCTTCGGCGCTGGGTCTGTGCATGTCCGAGCCAGCGTACCGCACAAGCGGACCGGGGGCTCGTTCGACACCGCCTCAGCGCGCCGAGTTGGGCAGCATGTACATGAACGCGACGCCACCGGCCCGCACCAGCACGGTGCCCGTCGAGACCTCGCGCCCGCTCTTCATGTCGACTGCGCTCACGGTGAGATTGCTCGCGGGCAGCGAGAATGCACCGCCCACGCCGCGCGAGCTCGTCATGCCGAGCGCGAGCGCCACGGCGTTCGACTTGTCCGTGTAGAACACACGGCTTGCGCCCGGGTTCGGGCTGATACTGACCTTGACGTCGGCAGCTTCTGCGTGTGGCAGACCCGTGTTGTCCAGGTAGCGCACCGGCAGGCAGCCCTGCACGCGAAAGATCACGTGCCCGGTCGTTGGGTCGAACGGATCGGTGAAGGATTTGTGGACGCCGGTGGCCACCGCCAAACCGGCGAGCGCGTCGCTCGTCAGCTGAAACTGGGTGAAATTCGAAACGCGGTAGATCGGTTCGGTCCACTGCGTGGTCGAGGGCGCATAGCCGGCGCCGGAAAAAGAGAAGAAGCCATCGAACGCGGGCGGGACGCTCAACATGACGCTGCCGTTCTTGTCGGTGACGGCACGGCTGGTGCGACCGCTCTGGCAGGTGGGGTCGACGCTCTGGCAAGCGTCGACCGTGACGCCCGGCAGCGGCATCCTCGGCTCGGCCGCGAAGTCGATGACGTCGACACGGAAGCCGTAGTCTTTGCTGGGCACGGGCCAGGTGTACTTGTCGATGCAGCCCCAGGTGACGTCGCACGCTTCGTCGCACTGGCTTTGCATGCAGCCAAGCAGCGCATCGAAGGCGCTGGACACCTGGGTCACCGGGGTGATGGGCTTGAGCAGATCGGCGCCGCAGGCGGTGCCCTGGCCGCAGGCCTTGGCCAAGTCGCAACAGTTTTGGCGGATGCAGGCGTTGCAGCTCGTTGTAAGCCTGTTGGACAGGCCGCAGCTCGGCCCGCTGGCGGTGGCGGCGTCCTGTGCGCCGGCGTCGGTGTTCGGGTCGGTGGCGACTTTTTGGAAGTCGGGCAAGACGCAGCCGAGCGCGCCGAACACGAGCAACGCGAGGCAACAAGCACGCATCACAGCTGACCTCGCACGCCCGCCATGCCCCAGCCGAGCATCGGTTCGAGGCGAGCGTGTTCCGCAGACACGGGTTCGCCGCCGGTGAGCAGCAGCACCGTGGACAGGGAGAGCAGCGCACCACCCGCAATCAAGCTGATGCTCGAGACGGTCTTGAGCTGCTCGTAGGTGTCGAGCGTGCCGTAGCTTGCGGGTCCACAGCGGCGGCCGGGGCAGCGTTCATCGAGCTTGGCTTGCTGGGCCGCGGCCAGGCCCGCTGTCACGCCGAAGGCCGCCATCGCGACAGCACCCACGGCGAGGCCCACGTACGCGATGGTCTTGCGCGTGGCACTGCCGTGCTGGCGCGTGGAGGGCTTGCGTGGAAGCGGCTCCGGCACCTGCGCGGGAGCGGCGACCTGGTCCATGGTTGGCGCGGGCGAGGCCTGCACCGGCGCCCGCGCGGCAGGCTTCACGAGCGGCAGCGCTGCGCTGACCGCCGCCGTTGGCTGCAGGTTCAGGTACAGCTGCAACGTTGCGCGGTCCCCAGCTTCCACCACCACTTCGCGGTGCTCGGTGGCATAGCCGTCTGCGCTGGCGGCCACGTCGTGCTTGCCTGGCTCCAGCAGCAACTCTTTGTTGGTGAGCAGCACGGCCTCGGCCGTATCCACCCTGACCGTGGCCGTTTCGGGCGAGAGCTGTAGCCGAAAGCGACCGAGCTTTTGGCTGCTACGCTCGCTCAGCTCTTGCAGCTGGCCTCGCTGCTCGCCGGTCAGTGGCTTACGCGTCTCGGCCAGAGCGGCGTCGAAGCTGCGCAGCGCATCGGCGTAGTCGCCCAGGTTGAACGAGCACATCCCGATCGTGCGCAGCGTGCGTGCCGTGGGCTCTAGCTCGTGCGCGCGGCGAAACAGCGTGCGAGCTTCGGCCCAGCGCCCAGCGTCGAACGCTTGCAGTGCATCGTTGATGAAGTGGTCGTAGTCGCTCGGCTCGGCCCGTGCGACCGACGGGGCCGCGACAAGCATGCCAACCGACGCACATGCGAAGCACGCCCACAACCCGACGATCAACGTTGCAGCACGCATCAGTTGGCCTTCCCCGCGACCGGCGGAGTGCGCGGCGGAGTGCCCCGCCCGCCGGTTTTCGGCAGCGTGCCCACCTCGCTCGCGGCGGTCATAGCAAAAAATCGCCATGGGCAGCTAGATCGTGGGATGATTCAGCGTCAAGTTTTCGCGTCTCGCCATGGCTGACCCAGGTACAAAGTCCAAGTCGGCGCAGGGCTCGGTGGCCGGGACCAGCTTGGGCAAGAGCGGGCAGCGCGACAGCACCCGGAGCGGGCCCGCCCCCGCAGGCAGCGTCAACGCGCTGCCGCAGCCGGGCGACCTGGTCGACGCCAAGTACCAGGTCGATCGCCTGCTCGCGCAGGGTGGGATGGGCGCCGTCTACGCCGCCACGCACGTGGTCAGCGGCAAGCGGGTGGCGCTCAAATGGATGCTGCCGAGCGTCAGCCAGCTGCCGGACGCGACCGAACGCTTCGTGCGCGAAGCACGCGCCACCGCGCGCATCGACCATCCGAACGTAGTGGACATCTACGACGTGGGCAACGACGGGGCCGGCGTCTACCTGGTGATGGAGCTGCTGCAAGGCGAGACGCTGCACGATCGCCTGGCACGCGCGGCGTTGCCCGTGACCCAGTCGATCGCTCTGCTGATGCCCGCCCTGCGCGGCGTCGCGGCCGCACACGCTCACGGCGTGATCCATCGCGATCTGAAGCCCGACAACATCTTCCTGTGCCAGGGTCCGCACGGCGAGCCGCGCGAGCCCAAGGTCGTCGACTTCGGCATCTCGAAGATCGCCAAGAGCGACCACGCCCGCGACCAGGGGCTGACGCAGAGCGGCGTCGTGATGGGTACGCCTTATTACATGTCGCCGGAACAAGTGCGTGGCACCAAAGAGCTGGATGAGCGCGGCGACATCTACGCGTTCGGCGTGATCCTCTACGAGATGCTGGCCGGCCAGCGGCCCTTCCAGGCCGAGACCTACAACGAATTGATACTGAAGATCGCCACCGAAGATCCGCTTCCGCTCGTGCGCCAGAATCCCGCGCTCGACCAGCGCCTCGCCGCGGTCGTCGAGCGCGCGATGGCGCGGGCGCCCGAAGCGCGCTTCGGCAGCGTCGAGGCACTGGCGCTGGCGCTCGAGCCCTTTGCGGGCGGCGTCACGTTTCATCATCCGTCCTTCGTGCCGGGAGAGCTCGGCGCCGCGCAACCGGGTCCGCCTCGGGCCGATGTGCCTGCCATGCACACTCGACTTTCTGTGAACAGCAGTTTTGGCGCTGGCGCACGACCCTGGCTGATGGCTGGGATCGTCGTGGGCCTGCTCGTGGGGGCGGCTCTGCTTTGGCGTGCTCGTAGCGTCGGGCGCGAGCCGGCAGCCCACGTGGTGCAGCCGGCGCCTCTGCGCACGGGTACAGCGAACGCGCAGGCGCCGTCGGAGCCGCCGCCAACAGCGGCACAGGCACCGATGCGCGCACCGACGCCTGCGCAGCCGCCCCCGCCGACGGCGGCTGAAACCACCCTCCGCGCCGAGGCGCCGCAAGCACAACCGCCGGCGCCAGCGCGCAACCGCCATGGCAAGCGTTCCGCGTCGGCGGCGGCCAAGACGCAAGCCGCGCTACCCGCCAACTGGGACGAGCGCCTGCCACTGGCGCCCAGCGCCGCGCAGCCGAAAACAGGCCCAATCCAGAGCGCGGCCGGGCGGATCAGTCGCGACGAATTGCGTTGATGAAGCTCCACTGGCCAGCACCGGAGCGCAACCGAGAGCCGATCCTCAAGGTGTTGCGGCGCGTCCTGCCGAGTGACGGAGCGGTGCTCGAAATCGCCAGTGGCACCGGACAGCACGCCGTTTACAGGGCTGCGGCGGCGACAGCTACGGCGCAGACAGCAAGTGCGAGTGGGTGAAAGCAGTGCCTACGCGGTGAAGCTAGACTCCGACGCGGCGTGAGCGGCTGAAGCCGCAGTCGAACCTTGGTCCGCTGGACCAGTGGCCCAGCACACCCACCGACAAGCTCAGCGTTTCTTGAACGACAGCGCCGCGTGCAACGCGTGCGCCGCGTTGTTCGGCGCCACCACGACGATGCTCATACCCAGGTGGTCGGCTTGCGTTCCCAGCAGCCAGGCGTTGATGGTGGCCATGCAAGGCGTCACGCCTGCGTCGTCGGGCGTGCCGCCGATGCAGGCGCTCCCCGGGGATGTCACCTGGATGTAGAGAGCACGCGAGTAGTCGGCATCCACGCGATACGGTGGCGCGTTTGCGCCGACGAAGAGTTCTGACTGCGAAGGATCGCCGATGCCGCCCTTGCTGAGCACCCGGTAGGTGGCGTCACCTGGCACCTTGAAGGTGAGATCGACGGCCACGCGCGGCGGGTCGGTCCAGGCGATGTTCACGCTGCCGCTGGCAGTACCGGGCTTGAATGCACCGCCGCCGAGCGTGGGTGCGGTCGCCGCAAGCAGGTCGTAACGCGTGCTCCCGGTTGTGGGGATGGCCGCGCTGCGCCTGCCGATCGCATAGTGGAAACCCTCATTGGCGGTCCAGCTGAAGGTGCTCGGCTGGAAGACTCCGCCCATCTTGCCGGCGTTCCAGCGGCCAACGCTGACCGTGTCGTCGCCGCCCACCTCGCTGACGCGGCTGGTGCCCAGCGTGGGTGCTTCGTCGGCACCGGCGGTGTAAGCCGTGAGCGCGCCGGTCGCGTCGAAGACCGGCATCACGTCTTGTCGCGCGTCGATGCCGAGGCCCGCGCCAGTGCAGAGGAGGTCATACTTGCCCAAAAGCGGCATGGAGCCATCGCCTGCATCACCCGCGTCACCTGCATCGCTGCCTTGCGCATGGCCCGCGTCCGCGCGCCCCGCATCGGGCCGCGGCTTGCCGCTGTCCTTGACGGCGGCGGCGTCGTGGCCTGCATCGACAACCGACTGCGAGGCAGACTTCTTGCTGCCGCCGCACGCCGTGACGCCGAAAACGAACAAGAGCGAAGCCAGAGCGAGTGTTCTCGTGAGCATGCGATGCCTTCGTCGTGATTGGGCGCCGAGCACAGCGGCGGCTGCGCTCCAAGCGTACCATTGCATCGAACAGGTGCCCGACGGAAAGCCCGCCTGCCGGGGCTACCGGGCCTCGTGGCATGAAACGGGGTAGAGTCGACGTACGCCGGTGTAGCGATCGGTGGGCTCGGTGATTGGGCCTGTACGACCCAACCGATCCGAGGCGAAAACCGCGTATGCGTGCTCGCGACGACCACCAAACCTTATCGCACCCTCTCGAAGTCACGCAGCAGCCGTCAACCGTGCCTCGAGCGCTGACCTGCCGCTGGCGCGCGCGATTTCTTCCCGCGCTGCGACTGCGGCCCACGCGGATTGCTCGCAGCGTTGTTGTGGGGCGTCTTGCGCTGAGCGTTGTTCGGCGCCTGTTGGCTGCCACCGCGCATGCGAATGCCCAGCGACTCGCGGCGGCGCCGTTCGTCGCGCTCGGCTTCGGCGATCAAGGCGAGCACATCATCCGTGAGCGCGAGCTTGTCAGTGGTTTGGAAATGCCCGGTGAGCTTGGTGTCGGCGGTCAGCTCACCGCGTTCATACAATTGCCACATCTCCTGCGCGAAGGGCGGCGACTTGCGACCCGGGATGTGCTTGCCCAGGAAGCGATGGAGGTTGTCGACGTCGCGCAAGAGCAACTTGCGAGCGTTCTGGTTGCTGGACGCATCGACGGCCTGTGGGAAGTCGATGATGACGGGCCCCTCTGTGCCCATGAGCACGTTGAAGTCCGAGAGATCACCATGCACCACGCCCGCAGCGAGCATGCGCACCACCTCCGTGAGCACTCGGTCGAAGACCCTGGTCGCGCCAGCGCGGTCCAGGCTCAAATCGCCCAGCCGCGGTGCGGGGTTGCCCTCGGCGTCCGTGACCAGCTCCATGATCAATACGCCATCGACGAAATGGTAAGGCACGGGAACGCGGACGCCGGCTGCGCGCAGCCTGTAGATCGTCTGCACCTCGGCCGAGCGCCAGGCGGCTTCGTCTTGGTCGCGACCGTGGCGCGTGCGCTTGCCCATGGCGCGCTGGTCACGGCTGTTGCGCACGTTGCGCCCCTCGGTGTACTCGGCCCGCTGCTTGAAGGTGCGCTGGTGCGCCTCCTTGTAGACCTTCGCCACGCGCAGCTCGCCTTCGGAGCGCACGAGGAAGACCTGGGCTTCCTTGCCGCTCATCAGCGGCCGCAAGACCTGGTCGACGATACCTTCATCGACCAGGGAGATCAGGGAGGCTGGCGTTTGCATGGTGGCTGGTGACGCTCGTTACTCGGTCGCAGCCGCCGCAGACTCGTCCGCGTTCGCAGGGGTCGCTGGTTTTGCGGTGCGAATGAATTGCTCGAAGACATCGATGCGGACCGTGCTGCCCACGGTGATCTCACCGAGCATCTTGCGCACCCGCGTCCAGTCGAGGCTCACCGGACCCGTGCCGATGCGTGGCAGCCCGATGCGCTTGATCTTGGCCGCGGGCGCGGCCTGGAGCATCTTGCGCAGCGCTGTGTGGAGCGCGCTCAGCCGCGGCTTGCCATCCGCGTTCTGGATGCCCAGGGCGAACACGGTCACTTCGCCGTTGGTCCACACGAACACGTCGCCGAGGGCAAACTTGCCGCCTTGGCAGTGTTCGGCGTAGGCCACCGCGAGCTCGGGCCAGCGCTTCTTCATGGCGCTGGCGATGCCCACGTCCATGCTGCCGTCGGTGCTGCCCCCAAAGCCGTACGCTTGGATGCCCGTGGTTTCGAAGATATCGCCCTTGGTGAAAGCTGTTGGCATAGGTGCGGCGCACCGTAGCACGCGTTCGGCCCATAACCCACCGGATGGGGCTACGGGCGGCAGCGGCAGCTGCGGGATCTCTCGCGTCGTCTCGAGAGGGAGCGAGCCAGAGCGAGGCTGCTGGCGAACGGCGTGTTGGGGCGGACGAGCTTGCCGCTGAGCTTGGAGTTGAAGCCGAGCACGCCGAGCGCGAGCTGTCCCTGTCGAGGGCTCTACAGTCCCCACCACCCAGCAATCTCGGTGCGCAGACCAAGCCTGGTTTCCTTCATGCCGTCGCTGCCATCTTCCTTCGAGGACAGATCCGTCTCGCAGTACGGGCCAATGCCGATGTGGAAGTGCTCGGCGGGGTGGATGAGCAGCGGCACGAACACCCCGAGCACGACCCTCTTCTCGGTGATCTCGGCGATACCCGTGGCCTTGCGCGTGGCCGTCTCGTAGCCGAGCTCCAGCCGCGGCCAAAGACCGAAGCGTTCCGGAACGAGCGAGATGTGATAGCCGACGCGGGGCGCGATGCGGATCATGGTCTCGCTCCCGCTGGCAGCTCCAGCGACCTCGGTGCGCCCGAACAAGAGCTGTGCGCCGAGCGAGAGGTTGTCGATCACGAAGTAGTCGGCTGCGGGGCCAATCGCGTACGCGGTGACCGAGGCCGGCGCCGGACCTGATGGAGGGCTGTAGATCGTGTGCTCCACGGACAGGCGGAGATCGCTCGCGACGTTGATTACGCCAGCCTTGCCGAAGCCTTCTTCGTGCGAGGTTTCCGGGGCTTCGGTCGCTTCGGAGCCGTGCGCCGAAACCTCGGCAGGGGCCGGCGCGATCGGAGCCGGAGCGCCCATCGGTTCGGGCGTCGGTGCGACCGGAGCTGGTTCGACGGCGGGCTCGGCCACAGGCTGCTGGGCGCGCAACGCGGCAGGCACGAGCGCAAGCGCAGCCGCAGCGAGAAGACACAAGGTTTGTCGTTTCATCGTTCGCTCCGGTGTGAAACGCCCGCCATCACGGGCCTCGATCTGAGGCGGCTGCAGCGTCGGACGCCGCGCCACCAACGAGCCGCGAAACTAGTACGAGCCCTCGGCACGCGACAATCCCGATGCAGCACCGCGACTTGCGCGCGCACAAGCTCCGCGCGCTGGTGCGACTTCAGCCACGAGCACAGACCGGTCGCGACATGCGACCGGTCGAGCAACCCTGCTTGGCTTCTGCTACAGCAGCGGCATGGCGATCGATTTCTCCTTCATCGACGAGGGCGACAGGCACAAGCCGGCGGTGGTCTTTCTGCACGCCTTCCCATACCACAGCGCGATGTGGGCGCCGCAGCGCAAGGCCTTGCGCGAACGTGCGCGCTTCATCGCGTTCGATGCGCGCGGTCTGGGCACACGCAGCACACAAACCACGGCGTACATGCTCGAGCACACCGTCGACGATCTGCTCTCGCTGCTCGATCAGCTCGCAATCGAGCAGTGCGTGTTGTGTGGCCTTTCGATGGGTGGCTACGCTGCGCTGCGTGCCGTGGCACGCGCACCGCAGCGTGTGCGGGGCCTCGTGCTCGCCGACACGCAGGCGCCGGCCGACAGCGATCCCGCCAAGCTCGCGCGTGCCGCCAGTCTGCGCGCGCTGCTGCGCGACGGCAGCGCGGGCTTCGCACAACAGCAGATTCAGCGCCAACTCTCGACGTACACGCTCGCGCGCAAGCCGGCGCTCGTCGCCGAGCTGCAAGCCATGGTGGTCAGCTCCGGCGTGGCCGGCATCGCGGCCAGCCTGGTTGCGATCGCGACGCGCACCGATCAGGGGCCGAGCCTGCCCGAGATTCGCGTGCCGACCTGCGTGATCGTCGGCGCCGAGGATGTGGTTACGCCGCCGTCAGCGGCGCAGGCTCTCGCGGAACGAATTCCGGGGGCGAAGCTGCACGTCTTGGCGAAGGCGGGACATCTGTCGAATCTGGAAGCCGAAGACGAGTTCAATCGGGCGCTGATCGAGTACCTGACCGGCCTCGGCTGACCGGCTCAGCGCAAGATCGACAGCAAGCTCGCGTGCTCGTCGGTCCACAGCACGTCCTGCCCCGCCGCCGCCAGCTGCGGCGTGTCCCCCAGCACGGTCTTCAGCTGCGCCGGCTCACGTGCCATCAGCGCCCAGCGCACACGCGACACGAAGTGGGCGGCGTCGGCGTCGGTCTGCACCACGCTGCAAGCGAGCCCGTGTGCCTTGGCGCTCGCGCGCACCACGCGCTCCACGGCCAGATGCCGGTTGGACACGTTCGCGAGCAACAGACCGTGCGGGGCGAGGTGCGTGAGGTACACGGCGAACGCCTCGCGCGTGAGCAAATGCACCGGCACCGAGTCACTGGAGAACGCATCCAGCACCAGCACGTCGAAGCGCTGCGGCGGCTGCCGCGCGAGCAAGAGCCTTCCGTCGCCGATCTGCACGCTCACGGCGGCGGGGCTGTCGCGCAGAAAGCTGAAGTCGCGCTGCGCGAGCGCAAGCACATCGGCGTCCAGCTCGTAGAAGTGCAGCGTGTCGCCGGCGCGACCATACGCGGCGATCGTACCCACCCCGAGGCCCACGACACCGATGCGCCGTGCACCGGGCGAGGGCTGCAAGAGCACCGTCGCCAGCGCCGTACCCGGACCGAAGTACATCGTCGGTTGCCTGCGCAGCCGGGGGTCGGCCAGTTGCATGCCGTGTCGAATGCGCCCGTGCGTGAGCACGCGCCCGACCGGGAACTGGATCACGCGCAGCGGTCCAAGAAAGCTGCGTGTGCGCTCGACCACGCTGCCGGTGCGTGTGGAGCCCTGCGCACGCACGAAGAGGCCCGCCGCCGTCAGCGGCACACACAAGCCAAGGCCCAGGTACAGTAGCCGCCGCTGCCGCGCCCCGAGACTCACGCTACCCCGGGAGCGCGCCGCCCAGAGCAAGAGCGCAAACGTCGCCAGGCTGGCGAGCTCGACCTCGTAGTAGTCGCTCCACAGCACGGGGGCGAGCAGGCTCACGAACACGCCCCCGAGCACACCGCCCCAGGCGATGTCGAGATAGAAGCGCGTGAGCTGCTCCGGCGCCGGGCGCTGACGCACGAGCTCGACGTTGCACAGCACGCACGCGCTGAAGAGCGCGCCGAGTCCCGCCGACAGCTGCAGCCACAGCGGCGCCGAGCCCTGCGCGAACGAGCCATAGCCGAGACCCAGCGCACACACCAGCCACAGCGGCAGAAACACACCGGGCAAGCTCTGCCCGAAACGCCCGAAGGCCAGCACGAAGGACAGCAGGTAGAGCGCGAGCGGCACGACCCACAGAAGCGGCGTCGCCGCGATGTCCACGGTGACTTGGTTCGTGATCGACAGGAGCAGCACGCTCGGCACGAAGCTGTACGCAAGCCAGCACAGGCGCACACGAGCGCTTGGAGCAGCGCTCTGCGTGACGCGCAACGCTGCGCCCAGCGGCTCCACGAACCCGCGCCGCAGCCAAAGCCCGAGCCCGCCGAGCAAGAGCGCGAACGCGCTCACCGCCCAGCCCCACAGCCGCAGCTGTGTGCTCACGCGCAGGGCTGGCTCGATCCACCACGGATACACGAGCAGCGCCGCAAACGATCCCACGTTCGACCAGGCGTAGAGCGCGTACGGCTCGCCGCCGAGCCGCAGGGCCGCCCAGCGCTGCAGGAGCGGCGCCGTGCAGGCCAGCGCGAAGTACGGCAAGCCAACGTGCGACAAGAGCAGCAGCGCGATCTGCGCCGGCGCCCAGCCGGTAACCAGCTGCGCTGCACCCGCCGCAGGCATGCGCAGGACCGCCGCCACGACCAGCGTGAGCAAGCCGAGGTGGGCTGCGAGCTGCGCGCGCGCAGGCAAAAGCCGGCTGCCGTGGTGCACGTAGCCGTAGCCGCCGAGCAAGAGCGCCTGGAAGAACAGCATGCAGGCGGCCCAGGTCGAGGCGCTGCCACCGAACGAAGGCAAGAGCCACTTCGCCGCCATCGGCTGCACTGCGAAAAGCAGGAAGGCCCCGGCGCAGCTGAGCGCGCCGAACGCAAAGAGCAGGACGGCTCGGCGCGAGCCCTCAGCCACCGCGCAGCATCGACACGCGACCGGTGCGCACCAGCTCCACGGGGGCGTAGTCTTTCAACAGACGCAAGAGCGAGTCGATGGTGTGCTCGTGGCCGGTCACCTCGATGATCATCGAGCTGGGGGCCACGTCGATGATCTTCGCGTGGAAGATGTCCACGATCTCCATCAGGCGCTGGCGCACTTCCTTGCCGCCGTGCACACGCAACAGAGCCAGCTCGCGGCTCACGAACTCCTGCGACGAGATGTCGTGGATCTCGCTGACGTCCTCGAGCTTCTGCAGCTCGGCGACCATCTCCTCGGCGTCGGTCGACGCGTCGACCACGAAGGTCATCCGCGAAAAGCCGGGCTGCTCCGACGAGCCCACCGCCAGCGACCGGATGTTGAAGTCTTTTTCGCCGCAGCAGGTGGCGATGCGCTGCAGCACGCCGGGCCGATCCGTCACCAGGGCGACGATCGTATGCGGAAGTAGTTGACGCGTTGGAGCCACGGCAGGGTTATTTCGCTGATCGCGCGCTTTGTCGAGCCTGGCGACGCACCGAAACGCTGCGAGCGGGCGGAACGCAGCTCGCGCGCGCCGCATGTGTGACCGGGTGGGAACATACCTGCAAGGGCGCGCGGCGTGCTTTGAGTTATTCTTGTAATCGTGCAGCGTCAGCATGCGAGCCGAGCGCCACTCGAGCGGACCGGAGCGCTGCTGCTCGGCGCCTGCGCGGCGTGGCTGCTCGTGGGTTGCGGCAGCGCCAGCAAGCCGAAGCCCGCAGCCTGCGACCAGGGCGCCTATTGCCGCGACAGCGACTGCGACACGATCTGCGACGCCGAGGAAGGCGACGCCAGCGTCGACACCGATCACGACGGCACGCCGGACTACCTCGACACCGACTCGGACGACGACACGATCTCCGATGCCGAAGAAGCCGGCGACACCGATCTGCGTACGCCCGCCTTCGATCGCGACCTCGACGGCATCCCCGACTACAAGGAGGCGAGCTACCCGCTGCACGCGCGCCAGGTTCCGGTCGATGCGGGCGTGATCGCGCCGACTGGTGCAGGCGCGAGTCTGCTGCCGGACGCTGCGCTGCTCGACGGTGGCGGCAGCTACGACAAGCCTTCGGGCAAGGTCGCCGCCGCGCTGTGCCCGCCGAGCGCGATCGTGCCCACGCTTTGTCTGGCCACGGAAACCAACCTGTGCGACGGACTGGACAACGACTGCAACGGCCACGTCGATGGCAGCGGCAGCTGCAACTGCCAGCGCGGCGAGGTCCGCAAGTGCTTCCTCGGCCCGCCGGGTCGCCGCGGCGTGGGCGCGTGCGAAGACGGCCTACAACGCTGCGTTGGACAGGAGCTCCCGTACTGGAGCGACTGCAGCGGCGGCAAGAGTCCCAGCGCCGAGATCTGCGACGGCCTGGACAACGACTGCAACGGCTGCGCCGACGAGCTCGCCAGCTGCAAGAAACCGCTGCTGGCGTGCCCCGCGCCCGGTGATGTGCGCACGCCCGACGCCAAGCCCTTTTCACCCTACGAGCTCAACGTCACGAGCTTCTATCAAGGCACCGACGCCACCGCGTACCACTGGGAGATCGTGGGCTCACCCTGCGATCGCTTGTTCGGTGCCGCCGATCCGTCGGCGGACTCGGCCAGCGGCAAGCTCAGCTACACGCTCAAGGATGCGTCCTCGCCCAAGGCCCAGGTCGACTTCACGCTCAGCGGCGCCTACCAGGTCACGCTGAAGATCACCACGCCCGCTGGCGTGCTGTCGTGCACGTGGACGATCCACGTGGTGGCGCCGGGCCTGCGCGTCGAGCTGTGCTGGGACAAGACCGGCCCGAGTGCGCAAGCGCAGGGCGACGCGGTGGATCTCGATCTGCACCTCGGCAAACAGGGTCAAACCAGCGCGTGGTCGAGCGCAGAGGACTGCTACTGGGACACTTGCCGCGCCGACATGACGCCCTGGACCTACGCAGACACCGCCGCGCTGTCACAATGCACCGGCCCCGGCGCGCAGAACTACCCCGCGTATCAGGTCATCGGCTTCTGCCCCAACCCACGACTGGATGCCGACAACCGTCTCGACAACAACTCGCAAGCCAGCTACATCGCGGAGAACGTCAACCTCGACAACCCGGCGAGCGGCGACAGCTTTCGCGTCATGGTCCACTACAACACCAACGTGGTAGCCGACGCTCAGTCACCGGATGCCGGTGCCGCACCGCCGATCGCGACGCATCCGCTCGTGAACGTGTACTGCGACGGGGTGCTGGCCGGCAGCTTCGGCGGCGACCCGCAGACGCTCGGCGATCCCGACGAGGTCTCGGGTTTCGACACGCCAGGCCAGATGTGGCGCGTGGTCGACGTGAGCATGTCAGTCTCGGGCTGCACGCTCGCACCGCTGTCTGCGCCTGCGCCCGCAACCGGTTACTGGCTCGGCAGCTGGGACGCGGCGTACGGGAACTGACGCCTTGTGCGAGTCGTGGTCTGCGCCGGTCTTCGAGAGAGAGACTTTGGCGAACGGGCTGCTCTGGGATGGAGGCCCGTGCGGGGGACGATCGACTTGCAAGAGCGGCGGCCTCGGTAGCGAGCTTAGGTTTACGTTCGCCGCGCAAGTCGACCTCGTCTCGTCGCGCCAAGTGGGCGCCCCACTTCAACGCCCACTTGGCACGCCGAGACGCCCCCACCCGGGCCTCCATCCCAGAGCAGCCCTCGGGCCACGAAAGCTCGCGTGGGCTTGGGGTGGAGACTTCGACGTACAACGGTTTGTTGCATAGATGGCGTCGTATCGTGCCGCGCACTGGCAAGGACGGCGCTGCCAGGCAGTGGCGTAGGCAACGATACCGGCTGGGCTGACGACGCAACTGACATGCACCTGGCTCGCTGCGCCGCGCTGCACCGGAGACACTGACGCGAGGTGCTCCTGGGGCGGCGGGGTGCGGGCGCGGGGCGTACGCTCGTGCCAAGTGCGCAGGTGACGCGGCGCGCACTTGGCACGAGCGTACGAGGTCGACTTGCGCGGCGAACGGAAACCTACGCTCGCAACCCGGGCCGCCGCTCTTGCAAGTCGACCGTCCCCGCGCACACACCCCGCCGCCCCAGGAGCACCGTCCGCCACGACCCCAACCGAAACCACCGCTCCTGCAAGCCGACCGCCCCGTGACCGTGCACCGCCGCCCCAGACGCACCGCCCGCCAACGCCGAGCTCCCCCACTACCCCGGCCCGGAGCCCCAGGGGCCTGGGATCTGCCCGGGTGCAGCTGATACACTCCGCCACGGCGGCCAGACCCATGGCGGCCATACCAAGGTGGCTATGCTAAGGTGCCGCGCGCGTGGCTCCCGCGGGGTCTGTGGCCCGCGCGCGCAGCGCAATGCGATCCCGTCACGATGCTCACGCCCTCTCTCGACAACAGCGTCTCGGCACCCAAGCGCTGGTCCGCCGACGAGCTGATCCCCTTCGGCAAGTACATCCTGCTGAACAAGATCAACTCGGGCGCGACCGCGGCCGTGTATCGCGCAAAGATCCGCGGCGAGGCGGGCTTCGAACGACTGGTCGCGGTCAAGCGCATCCTGCCGCACATGGCGGGCGACCCCGAGTTCGTGACCACCTTCGTGCGCGAGGCCAAGACCGCCGCGCGACTCAACCACACCAACATCTGCCCCATCTACGAGCTGGGCAAGGTGGGCGAGTCGCTCTACATGGCGATGGAGTGGATCGCCGGCAAGGATCTGGGCGCCATCACGCGTCGCTTGCACCGCGCCGAGGAGGTGATGCCGCCGGTGATCGCGGCGTGGATCGCCAAGGGCCTGTGCGACGCGCTCGATTACGCGCACACGCTCAAGGATGCGCGCGGCAAGCCCGCTGGCATCATCCACCGCGACCTGTCACCGACCAACATCGTGCTCAGCTACGAAGGTCAGGTGAAGCTGATCGACTTCGGTCTGGCGAAAGCCGCGGGTCGCGCGCAGCAAACCAACGTCGACGCGCTCAAGCAGAAGCTCGGCTACATGAGCCCCGAGCTCGTGAAGGGCAAAGCCCCCGATGCCCGTTCCGACGTGTTCGGAGTGGGCGTGTGCCTGTACGAGATGGTCACCGCGCGCCGGCTGTTCGCCGGCAAGGACGACATGGCCACGCTCAAGATGGTGAGCAACGCCTCGGTGCCACCACCGTCCGCGCTCGTCGAAGACGCGCCCGAAGAGCTCGAAAACATCATCATGCACGCGCTCGAGCGCGACCCCGACAAGCGCTGGCAGACCGCCGGTGAGATGGGTCAGGCGCTCAACGTCTTCATCACGCAGAACGACCCGATGTTCGGCACGCGGCAGCTCGGCGACTTCATGATCGCGCACTTCCGCGATGAGATGGAAAAGGAGCAACGACGCGTCAACGAGCTCCTCGAAGCCAGCCACGATCCAGTGGTGCTCGAGGAGCGTCGCCGTTTCTTCGCCTCGCCGGCGGGTGCCGCAGCCATGGCGAAGGCCGAGGTCGCGCGCCGCATGAGCACGCAGCCTCCCAGCGTGCTCACCGAATCCGGGCGCCCCGCCAGCTCCGTGGCGGCGGCACACAATGTGCCCAGGGCGCCGGCCCTGCCCCGCATCGCCGTGCAGGCGGGCGTCTCGAGCCATCCGCCACCTGCAGCTGTTGGCGGCGGAAAAGGCAACCTCGACGAAGAGGCCACCAACTTCTTCGAGCCGGCCAAGCTCGCGATCGAAGCTCCCAAGCCGGTCTTCGAGGACGAGGCCACCGGTTTCTTCGACGGGCAAGCCCATGCCCGAGCCGTCGAGGCTGCGCTGCATACCGATGCACCACCGCACGCGGCACCGGCGCGGACCGCCGCACGCGGGGCCGAAGCGCCCGTGGCTCACGCAGAAGACGCCTCGGCCGACGCGCTCGGCTACTCGGCCGAAAAGACCGAATTCCTGGCCGGCGACGCGTTCTCCGAAGTGGTGGTGGAAGACAACCTTGCAGCGCCCGCTCTGGGCGGCGGCGGCGGCTTCGGCGACGAAGACGCGACGCACATCTTCTTCAACAAGGAAGATGGCACCGGCGTCCCCGACCTGCTCGCCGAAGAACCCGACGCGGCACCGGCGCGGCTTTCACCCGTCCCGAAGCCCAACGGCCGCTCGCAGCCGCAGCCCGCAGCTGTAGCGACCGCGGCGACCGCGGCGGCCGTGCAGCCGATGGCGGCGGCGAATCCTGCGCCGGCCGCGGCGACGCCGGCGGCGGCCTCGCGTAAGAGCAACACGCTGCCCAACTCCGCCTTCCGCAGGAGCCCGGCCACGGGGGAGCGCGCGCGCACGACCACGCTGGAAATGAGCGCACCGCGCAGGCCCGACCGCCTGTCGCGCATTCTGCTTTTCGCAGGTCTGTTGCTCCTGGCGTTCGCCATCGCCGGCCTGATCGCCAGAACGCCCGTGGGCATCGCGCTAGGTCTGCGCAAGCCCACGACCGGTGCCATCGAGATCCGCACCACGCCCGCGCTCGCTGCCGCCGTGAAGCTCGATGGCGTCTATCGGGGCCGCACGCCACTGCGCATGGATGGTGTGCGCGCGGGCCGGCGCGTGCTCGAGCTACAGGTCGACGGCTATCTGTCCGTCGAGCGCGCCGTCGACCTGAGCGGCGGGACCACTGCCATGGTGGACATCGCGCTCGCGGCGCGTGTTGCGCCGCCGCCAACAGCCGCAGCCGCGCCGACGCCCGCACCGACGGCCGCAACCGGCCACTGAGCAGCGCCCGCCGACTTGCTCAGCCTTGCAGCAAGCGATCGACCCAGAGCGCGAACGGCTCCGACGTGAAGAGCGTGCGCATCGCCGGCTCGCCGCGTTCCAAGAGGCGAGCACGCACCTGCTCGAGCAAGCCCGCCTCCTCGAGCAGCTCGCGCAGCGTACGCTGCCCTTCGAGCGCGAGCACGGCGCGCACCTCGGACTCGATGATCGCGCGCCACAGCTCGCGCGCGAGATCGTGTTCCAGGATCGGCGCCGCCACGGCGATCGCACCCGAGAGCGGCAGCCGATCGAGATCGTCCAGGATGGTGGTCATCGGCGTCGCGAGCACGTGATCGAGCACGCTGCGCGCGAGGCCTTCCAAAAGTTTCGCGGCCTCCGGAGCTTGTAGCCGCGCGGAGATCGCGCGCTCCAGACCCACCACGGCACCCTGACTGTAATCGCGCGCAGCGTCCCGCAGCCGCGCCTCGATGTCGACCCCGAGATTGTCAGCCACGCTCTTGCCGAGGCTCAGTAGACGTTCGCCCGTGCCACGCCCTAGCCGACCGACCAAGCCAGCCGCCGCCGCCGCCGCACTACCGGCCGCGCCGGCCTCGCGTCCCGCCAGCGGGATGCGCGACGCAAAGCTCATGAACACTTCCTGCAGCGCCGGCGCGAGCAACGCGCGCAGCTTGTCGCGATCGAGCGCACCACGCAGCCACGCAAAGCGCGGCCCGTTGGGGTGAGTCACCAGGCGATCGATGGCCGCACGCGCTTCGGCGGACACGGCATCACCCACGCGCTCGTTGCCTGCGCGGAGAGCCGAACGCACACGTCCGAGCCCCGGCAGGACGTGCTTCTCGATGGTTCGCTCGACGTTCGGCCGACGCAACGCCGTGACCAGCAGCAGCGACACGCTCTCCACGTCGAGCCAGGTCGAAAGCGGCTGCGCCAGCACGTGGTCGGCCACCAGCTCGACGCCTGCCCGACGCAACGCGCCGTCCTCGGCGCCCAACGCACGGAGGATCCGATCACGTGGTTCCATGAGACGAGCCTCCGTGCTCTGGGTTGGTCTTCTTCGCGGGTGGCGTGCTGTTGTGCGGCTCCGCGCCACCGGTGCCGACCTTCAGTCGGTGCATCACGGCACGCTTCTGCCGCTCCTTGTACGCCGCGTGGCTCGCCTCGCCGACCTCGTTGCGCTGCTCGGTCGCACGGTCGAGGATCTGGAACTCGGTCAGCACGAACACCACCGGCCCGAGCGCGCGCGCCTGCGCAGGCGCGCGTTCGAGCATCGCCTGCGGCACGCGCAGCGGCATGTCCACGACGAAGTGCACGATCGAGTAGCTCTGCGCCGTGAAGCGGTTGTCCAACCGCGTGAGGTCGTCTTCGTCGTCGGGCTTGATCTGCATTTCCGTGAACAGCTTGGCGAGGTGCGGCTGCTGCTCGCAGTACGAACGGAAGTGCACCATCGTGTTGGTGCTTTGCCCGGGGATCACGTAGTTGAAAGGAAAGATGTGCCGCAGCATGTACTCGAGCGTCGGGAAGACGTCCTCGGGCTCGCGCGTCACGATGCGGAAGCGCAGCTTGTCGTAGATGTTGGCCGCGATCGTCTCGGACTTCGACAAGAGCTTCTGGTAGAGCGAGTCCTTGTTCTTGCGCCCGCCGATGAACTCCAGGATCGGGAAGCCGTGCGCGAGCATGCCGCCCATCACGCGGTAGACCTTCTCCTCCACCAGGTGGAACAGCTCCTGGTCGGAGAACGGCAGCATGAACAAGAGCTCGCGGCCCTCGAGGTGATGCACGATGTGCATGCACTTGAGAATCGCGCACGCGCACATCTGCCGGTGACCCGAGCTCGACGCCAGCATGAGCAGCCCAGGCAGATCCAGCGCTGCGACGGGCTTGGGCACCGGGAAGTCGAAGTGCCGGCGCAGATACGCGATGGCCTCGTCGCGGATCGCGGCGATGCGATCGACGTCACGCGGGTCGTCGAGGTTGAAGTCTTGCGCGCCGATGAACTGATACGCCTCGTCCTCGGAGGCGAAGTTGAGCCGGTGCCAGTCGATGACCGAGCCGCCGCGCAACGCGAGCCTCACGGCTTCGAGATCGTGCAACCGGAACTGGTCGAGTGACCGATAGAGCTTGTCGGTCTCTGGGGTGAGTCGCACGAGGGGCATGAAGGGGTGGGCTAGGGTACACCGAGACCGCCGCCGTTTGTCTGCAGCGATCGATCAAGTGGCGAAAGCGCTCGTTTCCGACGCGCACGGTTCACCCACGACGCGGCTCGCAACTGTGGTGGATGGATCACGCGAGCTTCGACTGCGAGCCCTGCTCACGTCTGCACCCCAGATCAAGTTCGCTTCCAACGGCTCGAGCCGCACGCATTCGGGCCCGTTGGCCCGGAGGTCGCGGTAGCGAGCCGCTGCCGGTTGGGCTCGCTCGGCCTAGCTCCGGTCGGATGCCTCAGCGACCGCGACCCAGACCCAGCGTGCCCATGAAGATCCCGACGCTCACGCCAAACACCGCAAGGTTGCCCCACACCACACCTTGGCAGCCGGACATGCAAACTGCCGCGAGAACCAATGTGCTGAGCCAAGCCTTGTGCATGCGTTCCAGGACTCCTGACTTGTGCTCCACTATCCTACAAGGCTTCGTGGAGGTCAAAACTTCTACTACAGGCTGCCTCACGACCGCCACGAAAAAGAAACATCCGCGCCTGGGCCGCCGGCTGCGTGGCCCTCGTGTTGGCGCTGTGTGCAAGATGGGCAATAGTGCGCTGCATGGGTGAATCGATCATTCCCGACAGCGCGCTCGATGCTCTGCCGATCCTCGCGCTGCGAAATTCGGTGCTGTTTCCCGCGTCCGTCGTGCCCGTGAACGTGGGACGTGCGCGCTCGGTGCGACTCATCGAGGAAGCCTTCGGTCACGAACGCCCGACGATTGGCGTGCTCGCGCAGCGCGATGCCGACGAAGAAGATCCGGGTTTCGAACGGCTCTACAGCGTCGGCACGCTGGCGCGTGTGCTCAAGGTGATTCGCTTGAGCTCCGGTCACTACAGCGTGGTGCTGCAAGGCATCGCGCGCATGCGCGTGATTCGTCCGGTGGGTCGCGAGCCCTGCCTGCGTGCTCGTGTGGAGCGCTTGCCCGAGATCGCACAGCGCGATGAAGAGATCGACGCGCTCACCGCTCATCTTCGCGAGATCGCGCGCGGTCTGACACGCTCGCTGCCGCAACCGCCGCGCGACATGGGCGCCGCCCTCGACAACGTGCGCGAAGCCGGTGCGCTCTCCGATCTGGTGGCCTCGCACCTGCCGATTCCCACCGAGCGCAAGCAAGAGATCATCGAGACGCTCGACGTGCGCGCGCGCATCAAGGCCGTGCTCGAGCTGATCAAGCGGCAGCAGGAGATCCACCGCGTCAAACAGGAAGTCGCCTCCATGGTCGAGGAGGAGATGTCCAAGTCGCAGCGCGAGGTGCTGCTTCGCCAGCAGCTGCGCACCATTCGGCGCGAGCTCGGTGAGAGCGGCAACGAGGACGACGAGCTCGATGAGCTACGTGAACGGCTCTCCAAGGCCAACCCGCCGCCCGAGGCCGACAAGGCCGGACGCCGCGAGCTGTCCCGCATGAGCGCCATGAACGCCGCGAGCGCCGAATATCAGGTGGCGTTCAACTACGTCGAGTGGCTTGCCGACCTGCCATGGAACCGGCAAACACCCGATCGCCTGGACGTGAACGAAGTGCGCCGCGTGCTCGACGAGGATCACCACGGCCTGGACGAGCCCAAGAAGCGCATCGTCGAATACATCGCCGTGCGCAAGCTACGCAGCAACAAGCGCTCGCCGATCCTGTGCTTCATCGGACCGCCCGGCGTGGGCAAGACCTCGCTCGGTCGCTCGATTGCGCGCGCGACCGGCCGCGAGTTCGGACGCATCGCGCTCGGCGGCGTGCAGGACGAGGCGGAGATCCGCGGCCATCGGCGCACCTACGTCGGCGCGTTGCCCGGCCGCGTGGTGGCCGGGCTCAAGAAGGCAGGCTCGTCCAATCCGGTGTTCGTGCTCGACGAGGTCGACAAGCTGAGCGCCGACTTCAGCGGCGACCCGGCAAGCGCGCTGCTCGAGGCTCTCGACCCCGAACAGAACCACGCCTTCGTCGACCACTACATGAACGTGCCGGTCGATCTCTCGCAGGTGATGTTCATCGCGACAGCCAACCGCAAGGACACCATCCCCAGACCCTTGCTCGACCGCATGGAAGTGATCGAGATCCCCGGCTACACCCGCGACGACAAGCTCGCGATCGCGCGCGACTTCCTGGTGCCGCGGCAGCTCGCCGATCACGGCCTGACTCCCGAGCACCTCGAGATCACCGACGCCGCGCTCGAGCGGCTGGTGAACGAGTACACGTCCGAAGCCGGCGTGCGCCACCTCGCGCAACAGGTCGCCGCCATCTGCCGCGCCGTCGCAGTCCGCGTCGCCAGCGGCCAGACCGCACACATCGACGCTCGTGGCGAGTTCGTGGAAGAAGTGCTCGGGCCTCCCAAGTACGAGCTGGCCGGTGCCGAGAAGGCCGCGGCCGCCGGCATCGCTACAACATTGTGTTGGACCCCGGGCGGCGGCGAGATCATGCTCGTCGAGAGCTCGCAGATGCCCGGTAAGGGCGCGATCCACCTGACCGGCAAGATGGGTGAAGTGCTCAAGGAATCGGCCGCTGCAGCGCTGTCGTACCTGCGCGTTCGGGCCACGTCGTACGGCCTGCAAGAAGACTTCCTGCAACGCGTCGACATCCACGTGCACTTGCCCAAGGGCGCCATGGCCAAGGAAGGGCCGTCGCTCGGGCTGCCGATCTTCGTGTCGCTGGTCTCCATGCTGCTGGGCAACCCCGCACGCCACGACGTCGCCGTGCTCGGCGAGCTCACGCTGCGCGGCAAGGTGCTGCGCGTCGACGGCATCAAACAAAAGTGCCTGGCCGCGCATCGCGCCGGCATCAAGACGCTCGTCGTACCGCACGCCAACGGACCCGACCTCGACGAAGTGCCCGAAAAGATCCGCAAGGACCTGCAGATCAAGCTGATCTCGCGCGTCGACGAGGTGCTGGCGCTGGCTTTGACGGAGCCCGTGCGCATCGCGCCCGAGCCCGCACGCTCGTCGGCACACGCCTGATGCACACCTGACGCGCGCCTTTTGCGCCACGCCCTGCTCCCGACAACCCGCTTCGCACTGCCCATCGATCGTGCGCTCGACCCTGGCACAGCTGCTCTCGCTTCCGAGCGCGCGCGTAGCGCTCGGCCTTGCCGTTGCGCTCGCGCTCGCGCTTTGCTGTGTGCCGCTCTTCGCGGTCCACGGTGCCGAGAGCGCGCTGGCGCTCGGCCTGTGCCTGCCGCCGATGGCGGCCAGCGTCTGCGCCCGGCTGACCGCGCGACTGCGCGAGCAAGCGGGCAACGTGCGTCCCGGTCGCGCGCTCGAGCTCGCCGTGGGCTACGCGCTCTTGCTCTTCGCCGCACCCACGTTCGTGCTCTTGGTCGACAGCGCGCGGGTCCGCAACTGCACGCCGGGCCTGGGCTTCGCTTTCATGCTGCTCGGGCCAGGCTTCGGCGTGGTGCTCGCGAGCCTGGTCGGCGTGTGCTGCACCCTGTCGCTGCGCAGTGCGCGCGCCGCCAGCGCGCTCGCTATCCTGGTGTCACTTTTGCCCGTGGGGCTGGGCGTGCTGCGCTTCTACACGAGCCCCGCGATCTTCGCCTACGGCCATTTCTACGGTTACTTCCCCGGTACACTCTACGACGAAGGCGTCTCGATCACCGCTGCGCTCTTGTGGCTGCGCGTGTTCACGAGCCTGTGGATCGCGGGGCTGGCGCTGCTGGTCGTGAGCGCCAGCGACGCCGCAACCTTGCGCTGGTCGCGACCAGCGCGCGAGCGCCGTTCTAGCTTCGCCTTGGCTCTCAGCTGCCTCGCGCTCGCGGCCTGTGCCGAGGTCTACGCCCCGCAGCTCGGGCACGCGAGCAGTGCCACACTGATCGAAAGCACGCTCGGCGGCTCGCTGCGCAGCGAGCGCTGTCAGCTGTATTTCCCGCGTGAGCTGAGCCGACACGTCCGCGCGCGTCTCGCGGCCGACTGCGACTTCCGGGTATGGCAGGCCGAACACTGGCTGGGGCTCACGCATCCAGCGCCGATCTTCGTGTTCGTCTTCCGTTCCGCGCAGGAAAAGTCTGCTTTGATGGGCGCCGCGCAGACCAACCTCGCCAAGCCCTGGCGCTCCGAGGTGTACATCAGCGACAGCGGCTGGCCGAACCCCGTGCTGGGTCACGAGCTGGTGCACATCGTGGCGCGCGGCGCGGGCCGTGGGCCGCTGCGCATCGCCGGCCGCGCACTCGGCCTGTGGCCAGATCTCGCGCTGATCGAAGGCGTCGCCATGGCAGCAGCCTGGCAAACCCAGGGTGGCCTCACGCCCCATCAGTGGGCACGGGCGATGCTCGAGCTAGGCATGACCCCGCGCCTGTCGCAGCTCTTTGGTCCGAGCTTCCTCGGCCAGGAACGCAGTCTCGCCTATACGCTCTGCGGCTCGCTGCTACGTTTCGTTGCAGATCGGCACGGCAGCGCGGTGGTGCGGCAGGCCTACCGCACCGCCGACCTGGCGGCTGCGGTGCACCTGCCGCTGTCCACGCTCGAGCGGCAGTGGCACGCGTACTTGCGCAGCGTGCCCTTGCCCGGCAGCGCGCTCGCCCTGGCACGCGCACGCTTCTCCGGCAGCAGCATCCTCTCCGAGCTGTGCCCACACGCGCTGGCCAAGCTGCACGACGCCCTCGACGGCAGTCTCGCCGCAGGCGACGATGCTGACGCCAAGCTCGAGTGTACGCGCATCCTGCAGATCGACGCCACCGATGCAGCCACGCGCGCCGCACTCGTGGCCGTGCTCGCACGCAGCGGTGCGACGCAGGCCGCAGACCGCGAGCTCGCGCGCTTGCAGGCGCCACCCCTCGGCTCGCCCGCATTCGCCGCCCGCGCGGAGCAAGCTCTGGCCGACGAGAGCTTCCGCGCCGGTCGACTGCCGGAAGCGGCCGCAACCTACGAGCGCTTGCTGCAAGCTCCGAACGACGAAGAGTCGCTGCGCCAGCTGCAAGTCAGAGCGCTCGCCGCACACGCTGGCGGTCGGCAGGCCGGTCTGCTCTTCGATCTGCTGGTTGCAGAGCCCGGCGAACGCACCGACCCCGCCACGGCCGTTCATCTCGCACGCGAGCTGCGCACCGAGCGCAGCGACGGCCTGCCCGTCTACCTCGAAGCCCGACAGCTCTACTTCCAGAAACGCTTCGCGCTCGCCGCGCCCTTGCTTGCCGAGGCCCAACACCTGGGTTTACCTACTCCCGAGCTGACCGCCGAGAACCTGCGCCTACTCGCGATCACCCGCTTCGCCACGGGCGACCTCAAGGTCTCCGCTCAGCTCTTCGAGCAGTTCGCCGGTCACGACAACCCAGGCCGCGCCGCCGATGCCCAAGACTGGCTGGCCCGCATCACCTTCACGCGCAGCCGAGTAGGCCTGCCTCCCTTGCTCTGACCGCGCACCAGCACCCACGCGAAGTGAGCACGCAGGCCCCAGCCCGGCGCGACCGGTCAGCGCCAGCACCAGCCACGCAACACCGAGCCGTCCGACTCCGCCGCAAGTCCACACCGAGCCCGCAGCAGCCGCACGATTCAGCCGCTCTTCTTGGCTTCTTGCTTCAGCACGATGAAGCGCAGCGACCCAAACTCCGACTGCCCGAGCGTGTAGATCACCTCGCCCAGTGAGCGGAATGGCGTGCGCTTGTCCGCGATGATGCGCACCTCGCCGCGGAACGCACGCTGCGGATTCTTCGCCGCGATCAGCTTCAAACGATCGCGATGCACCTTGAGATCGTTGAACAGCGGCGTGATCAGCCAGCCGTTACCGCCGCCCTGCTTCAAGCTCGGGTCGACCTTGCCGTTGCGCAGCGACAGCACGTGCTTGCCTTCGATCACGATCTCGCTCGACGAGATAATGACCGAGAGTGCTTCCGAGGCTTCCACCTGCGAGGTGGAGGCGGGGATCTGCAGCTCCTCGGACTGCACGACCGCAGCCGCACCCGATGCGAAGCTCTGGATCAAGAAGACCAGCAGGATCGTCATCATATCCATCATGGGATAGATGTTGATGCCCGTTTCCTCCGGCTCCTCATGCTTGCTGAGCATGTGGCGGATCTTGCGCTTGCAATCACCGATGGTCGCTGGCTTGTCCTTGTCTTGCTCTGCCATGAAGAACCCTAGCGGAGAGGCGGAGCCTGCTCCGCGCGATGAGTAACTACAGGAGAGGCGGAGCCTGCTCCGCGCGATGAGTCACTAGCGAACACCGACGGAAATCAGCACCTGGGGAAAGAGCTCTTCTTTGCCTTTGGCGCGCACGGCGTCCATCGACGCCACGACCTGCTCGAACTGCACCTGCGGGTCGGCGCTGATCGTCACCGACTGCTCGTCCTTGAATTGCTGCTTGATGCGCGCAACGCACTCGGTCAGCCCCGGCCAGTCGTAGTCCTTGCCCTTCTTGGGCACGGTGATCGTGCGACCGGTGTCGATGTTCGCGCAGCCCGGCGCGAGCTTGCCGCCCGAGCCACTGACGATCACGCCAGCCTCCGTGACGGTCACGTTCAAGTTCAGCGGCGTGGCCACGTCTGCGCCGTGACTACGGCCCTTGGCGATCTTCGGCAGGTCCGACTCGATCTGCGAGATGAGCAGCACGGCCTCGCTGGTGGCCAGCAAGAACATGATCAAGTTCATCACGATGTCGAGGAACGGCACGATGTTCAGCTCGCCCACCATCTCGGAGGGATCGAGCTGCACACCTTTGCCGCGCTTGCGGATGTAGTTGCGCTGCTTGGGCGTGAAATTGGGCATCAGGGATCCCCTACGCCGAGAGCCGGAGGCTGCTCGGCGGGTATGCCGCGCCGAGAGCCGAAGGCTGCCCGGCCGTTGAGCTACTCACGCTTGAGGGTGAGAAGATTCTCGAGCTTCATCTGCGTGCGCTCGAGATCGTGTTTGATGCGCTTGGCCCATCCGTGGAGGATCATGTGGAAGAACATGCAGAGTACGGCGATACCGAGACCGAGCGCCGTGTTGTACATGGCTTCCGAAATACCGCGCGACAGCAGCGCGGACTTCTGCGCCGGCTCTGCGAAAGCGACGGCAGCGAACGACTTGATCAGACCGGAGATGGTTCCGAGCAGACCGATCAGGGTCGCGATGTTGGCCAGTGACCAGAGCACGCCGATGCGCTTTTCGAGCATCGGCACGACCTCGCCCATGCGCTCGTCCATTTGCGCGATGATGGCTTCTTCGCCGCGGTTCACTTGCGTGAGACCCGCTTTCACCACCTGGAGCAGCGGCAGCGGCTCGGCCTCGCAAAGCTTGATGGCGCGATCGATGTTGCCGGCCTGAACCAGCTTTCGGATCTGCGCCATGAACTCTTCGCCATTCACCTGATGCTTGGTCAGGATGTGCACGAAGCGATCCGCAATGATCGCGATGACCGAAGCCAAGATGGCAACGTTAATGAACGAAAAAGGCGCACCGTCGTGCAAGAAACCCCAGATCTTTTCCATGGAATCGCGGCTCCTTTCATTCGCCGAGAGGTCGCAGAACCTCTTAGTGATTCCCCGTCGCACGCTTACGCGCGCCTAACAAACCAGACTCCGAATGGACGCTCCGCAGGATACGGCACAGGCCCCCTGCATCGCTACAGAAACCGCTGTCGAGCGGGAATCGCGGTCTCGTGCGCGAAAAGCCGAAGGCTGCTTCGCGCATTTGCAAACCAAGTGTCGTGTCCATCAAAGACGACGGTGGCGAATGTTGAGCTGCAAACGCTACCCGAGCCGCGTCGCGATTGTCAATGAACACGCCGACATGCAGACCACACGACGCTGCGCGATCGCATGCACACGTCGGTCCAACGGCGTGCGTGTGTGCAGTTGTCAGATCGCTGGCGGGAACTTTCCGTGGGTCGCGTTGTCAAGCACCGGGCCGGTATCCGCATTGATCGCTGCCCTGGAAAGCGCTGTGGAAAAGTACAGTAACATGGGCTGTGGGAAATGTGCGCAGATCACTGTTGACATGGGGCGCTCGGCCGTTATGATGACCCCTCACTTGGGATCAGATGCCTTGGTCTTTGTGAAGCTTACGTTGCTGAAATCATTCGTAAATCGCACGGAGACTGAGTAGCCTCGGCAGCCCAATCGCAGACTCCGCTGGAGGCGTTTCCACACACACGCACCCGGCATTTTCGATAAAACGCTCGCAAACGGAACGCGAAACACGAGTCCGACCACGGGTCGGCTTAGGAGGAGACACGGTATGTCAACGCTCGCGCATCACTTCGAAGAAGGTGGCTGGGGTATGTATCCCATCCTGTTTTGGCAGGTGCTCTCTGTCGGCGTCATCGTCGAGCGTGCCCTCTACCTGTACAAGAGCTCGATCAACCGCGAAGTGTTCCTCGCGACGATGCAGAAGTGCATCCTCGCCGGCGACATCGGCCGCGCGATCAAGCTCTGCTCCGCAGCGAACGCGCCACTCGCGCGCATCGTGAAGTCGGGCCTCATGAAGGTGAATCGTCCGGACGCCGAAGTTCAGGCCGCGATGGATGAAGCTGCTCTGGTCGAGCTGCCGCTGATCGAGCACCGCACGCCGCTGCTCGCTCTGTTCGCAAACCTCGCGATGCTCTCGGGCTTGCTCGGCACCGTGACGGGCCTCATCGCCGCGTTCGGCGCCGTCGCCAACGCCGACGCCTCGTCGAAAGCGACGATGCTTGCCAAGGGTATTTCGGAAGCCATGAACTGCACGGCGTTCGGTCTGATGGCCGCCATCACCGCGCTGATCGGCTTCGCTGCGCACAACACCAAGACGCAGAAGCTGATCGACGATATCAACGCCGCGACCGTTCAGGTCGTGAACCTGGTCGTGAACAACCGTTCGCGCATCCAGCTCGACGAATCACAGGCGGCTTGATCGCTGCACGTCACTGAGAAACCGGGCGCGGGGAACGTGCGCTTACAGCGCGCGCCCCGCGCCTCTCCTCCACTGTCACGATCCTGATTCGACCCACGCGAAAGCTTCGAGGCAACCATGGGTGGCATAAACGTAGGCGGCGGTCACGGCGGCAAAAAGTCCGTCGACTCCGAGATCCCGCTCGTTCCGTTCATCGATCTCTTGCTCTGCTGCGTAATGTTCCTGCTGGTGACTGCGGTGTGGAACCAGCTGGCACGCTTGAACGCGAACCAGCAGCAGCCCGGCCAGAACGCGCCGGATCAGCCGCCGCCCGAGGAGCACATCAAGGTGATCCTGCAGGTGCAGGGCTCCGGCTTCATCCTGTCGTCGACCGCGGGTGACCGCATCGAGATCCCCAAGACGGCAGACCAATACGACATGGAAGGCCTGCGCGAGAAGCTGCAGGAGCGCAAGCGCCTCGAGCCCAACCGCAAGGACTTGGTCGTCGCGCCCGAAGACGGCGTGCACTATGAAGACGTCGTGGCCTCCATGGACATGGTGGTCGGCGAAGGCTTCCCGGACATGTCGCTCTCCGACGGCTCCACTCTGTAGTCGAACCTGTAGACGAAAGCAGACCTAGCGATGCCCATCTATCAGCCAGGCAAAGTTCTCATGCGGGACGTCCCGCTCAAGTTCGTCGCGAAGAAGGTGACGGGCCATGGAGCCAAGGCCGTCGACGTCGCGATCCCGCTGGTTCCGTTCATCGACTTTCTGATCGTGCTCGTCGTCTTCTTGCTGATCTCGTTCAGTGCGAGCGGCGAGCTCTTGGCCCAGAAGGCGAACCTCAAGATGCCCAAGGCGGTCAACGTCGTGGACATCCAGGTGAAGCCGGTCATCTCGATCGACCCGGTGGTGGTCACACTCGACGGCAGGCGCATGGCCGACACGGCGACGCTCGCCGCCGATCCCAAGGTGGAGCGGATCGAGCAGCTGATTCAGGACCTCGAGACGCTGAAGCGCAACTGGAGCATCTTGCATCCGCAGGAGCCGTTCGATGGCCAGGTGATCATGCAGGCCGACGTCTCGATCGACTACCGCGTCATCAAGAAGATCATGTTCTCGACGGCTCAGGCCGGCTACTCGAACGTGAGCTTCGCCGTGAATCGTCTGAGCACCAAGAAGTAGCCTCCCATCAAGCGCTGGCGCCCAGCCGGCGGCGCACACACACTCGGCCTCGCCCGCGCAATGCTGGCGGGGCCGCGCTGTTTCTTGGAGCCTGTCGGAGAACGCGCTCCCGTCGGTCTTTGGTCGCTTCTCGGACATCTTCTTGTGCGAAATCCTCAGAATACCACGCAGTATTGCTGCGGTTTCGTACAAGAACCTGTCTCGAGAATCGACTCGAAGCCCTCGGTCCGGCTTTCTCCGACAGGCTCCTAGGAGATCCTCATGGCTGGCAAGAACTCTGGACGCCTGGTTCCCGCCCGACCGCACACGCATGACGAGTCGGCGGCTTACATGCCGCGCATACCGTGGCGCTACGTGATTCTCGGTGTGCTCTCGCTCGTGGTGGTCGGCGGCGGTTACTGGTTGAAGGAACAACGCAAGGCCCGCGATCTGCGTGCAGCGATCCTGCGTGTGCACGAGACCGAGCTGGCCCAAGCGCGAGAGGCCTACGCCGGGCTGCGCAACAAGCTCGAGGGCCTCGTGCTCTCGGCTGCGCAAACGGTGCCGGAGAACTTCGTCGACCCGCGCCTCAATATCCCGGGGCTGCGCTCGGGCAACGGGCTGTACCTGCGGCTGATGGCGGCGGACGCCAAGAACAAGGACGGCATCGCGAGAGGTGCCAAGGCCATGGAGCCCGACAACATCGGCAACTGCCTGGGCGTCACGGCACCCTCGGTGCGCGGCCTCTACGAGAAGGGCGAGTTCCTCACGCCGCAGTGGATCAGCGAGGTCAAGAAGCTGCGCGACGTGATGAGCCTGCGCGTGCAGGACGAGGTGCTCTCACGCCACATCCGCTCGGACCTACCCAGCGTGTTGGGCCTCTTGCGCTCCGACTGGTTCATGCTGGTGCTGCAGGAAGGCGCAAACCGCCGGGACGCCGCGGTCGACGTGTTTCTGTGGGACCTGCGCCACGGCGAAAGCTTGCTGCGCGCGCACGTGCAGTCGCGTGGGGTGCTGCTTACGACCCGCATTCTGTCCAAGGGCGCACCGGCTGCCCCTGCGCTATCGGAGCAAGAGCGCAACGGGGGAGCGGCCAACGACTGCTCGATCGCCGCGCAGCTCAAGGAGCTGGCGGGGCGTCCGGCCGCCACCGTGACTGAAATCGTCGCCAAGCCGGCCGCTGCGGATGCCGGCCGCGCGCCGAAGTAGCCAGCTGGCCGATCTCACGCCTCACGGCCTGCAGGTGCCGCAGCTGCGGCGCGCCTCGTGCAGCAGCCAGGCCGCGGGGCGTTGACGATCGGAAGAACGCACGCGGCGGCGCAGCCATCAGCTGCGCCGCCGCTGGCGCGTGACTCAGAACGGCAGGGCCTTGATCGTCAAGTTGTACGTGACGTCGATCGTGAAGCTACCGAGCGGACCAAGGCTGCCGAGCACTGGGTTGTCATGTACGAGCAAGTCGCCGCCAAGCACACGGAGGCTCGGCAGACCGGCAACGTCGGCCAGCGAGGCATTGCGCTGCAGCTCGAGATTGGCATCGACGTTGGTGAGCTTGCCGAAGCCCGTGATGCCCGCGAGATCGCGGTTGTCGTGGATCGTGAACGCGCCGATCACCCGATCGAGCATGGCGAAACCGCTGACGTCGAGCAACACATCGTTGTAGGACCGGCCGTCGTCGCAGTCCGCATCCCTGGCGCACGCCAGCGCCGGCACAGCGTACGCATCGACGCCGGCCGCGTCCGCGGGGCCGCTCGCCGCATCGCGTGGACCGGCGTCGCGCCCCTTGGGAGTCGCGCTCGTCTGGCAAGCGACGAGCGGTGAAAGCAGGACAACCTGGATGAGCTTTTCGCTAAGGCGCAAGTGAAGACTCCGGGCCTCCGGGCGGTAGCGCGCGTCCGAGTCGCACGCGACGCAGTGCGCAGGATAAGGCGCTGGCGCAGGGTGGCCACGCCGCGCCAAGCCCGAGCGAGCCTCGCCGAGCAAGCTCGGCGGGCGAGTGTAAGGTGCCGCAACTACAAGAGGTTTTGGATGGCGAGTAGCATACGCAACGCGCCTGCTGAAAGAAGGCGACACGACTTTATTGACAGCAAACGGTGTTACAGTTATAAGTGACACATAAGAAGTGGCGAGGTGGAGCAAGCGCTCAGCACGCCAACTTCGAACAAGGAGCTAACGACATGGAAACTTCAATCAAGGTAACGAGTGGCGTGCGCAGACTCGCGGTGGCGTCGGTGGTGGTCAGCGTACTCATCCCGGTGCTGGCAGCCGCAGTGCTGCCCCCGGCGGCCGTCGGCTTTCTGCCGGTGCTGGCGCTGCTCTTGCCGTTCATCGCGGCGGGCGTGGTGGACGGCAGGTTCGAGCTGGCGGCGAGCGCGGCGCACGCCTGAGCACAGCGCGGGGCGCAGCCTGACCGCTCGCGACGCAACGCGCCGACGACCGACTCCGTGGACTGCCTTCTGCCAGACTTCGACGCCGAGACCGCTGCAGGGCCCTATTTCGGTGCCCGCAAGCCCAGACGGCTCGACGCAGCACATGAAGCGCGACGACCACGGTCGCCGACGCAGCGTCCGACACAGGCGATGAAACGCAAACGCCAAGCCCAGGTCAACGCGTGAGCGTTGCCTGGGCTTGGTGTGTCCAGAGGGGTACGCCTACTTGGCGTGCTTCTTCGCAGCCTTCGCCGGTTTGGCGTTGGCCGCTGCGGGCTTGGCCTCATCGGCGGCAGGCGCAGCCCCCGTGCCGGCGTCGACCACAGGGTCGGGCAGGGTGTCGGCCGCTTCGTCGCTGCCGGCATCGGCGTCGAGCGCCGCGATGTCCTCGTTCGTCATGCCGAAGTCCTGACCAGCGAGCTTGTCGTCGTTGCGCGCGACGTCGGCCGGCGTGTCTTCGCTCATGTCGTCGCTCTTCATCATGCTGGGCAACCACGTGGTGATGATGGGCACGTAGCAAACCAACATCAGCGCCGCGAACAGCACGGCGATGAAGGTGAGCACCGAGCGGTAGAGGTACGTGACCGGCCGACCGAAGCGGATGCTCGAGATGAAGAGGTTGATGCCCAGCGGCGGCGCCAGGTACGCGATCTCGAGGTTGAGCAAGAAGATGATCGCGAAGTGGTACGGGTCGAGGCCGTAGGCGCGAGCCAGCGGCAAGACCAGCGGCACGGCCACGATGATGGCCGTGAAGATCTCCATGATCATACCGATGAAGATCAAGAAGACGTTCAGGATGATGAGGAAGATGAACTGCGACGAGATCAGCGTCTGCATCCAGTCGAGCACGCGCTGCGGGATCTCGGCCTGAATCATCCAGGCCGTGAAGCCGATGGCACACGACATGATGATCAAGATCGCGCCGACCAGGGTCATCGACTCGGTGGCGACGCGCGGCAGATCGCGCTTGATGTTGATGTCGCGATAGATGACGACTTCGACGAAGAGCACGTAGACGGCGGTGAACACCGACGCCTCGTGGATGCGCAAGATGCCCGAGCCCATGCCGGCGAGCAGCACGACGGGGATCGCAGCTTCCCACTTCATCGCCCAGAGCGTTTGCCAGGCCGTCTTCCACACGAACGGCGTCTTCACGAAGCCGGTCTTCATCCCCACGAACGCAGCGTAGATGCTGAGCACCACGACGACCACGATGCCCGGCATGATGCCAGCCACCAGCAGCTTGTTCATGTTGAGGTTGGCGATGATGCCGTAGAGGATCAGCGGCACGCTGGGCGGAAAGAGAATGCCGAGGGAACCGCCGGTGGTGACGAGGCCCAAAGCGAAGCGGTCGGGATACTTCTCCTGCAACATCGCAGGCAAGAGCAGTCCGCCGACGGCGACGATGGTGATGCCGCTACCGCCGGTGAACGTGGTGAAGAACGCAGAGGCGCCCAGGCACACCACCGCCAGGCCACCAGGCATCCAGCCGAGCCACGCGCGCGAGACCGTGATCAGGCGCCGCGGCATGCCCGACTCCGCGAGCAAGTAGCCCGCGAAAGTGAACAGCGGGATGGTCATGAGCGACGGGTTCTCGGCGAAGCCTTGACCGAACACGTCGATGGCGGGCGAAGACCAGGTGCCTTCCGGCAAGCTCAGGAAGAGCATGATGGCTGCCGCTCCGAAGAGCGAGAACAGCGGCACCCCGATGAACGCCAGCAGAATGAGGCCAATGGCAATGATGGTCACGCTGCACCTCCGTGACCGTCAGCACCGCCGCCAGGACGCGCTGGTGGTGCCCCGGAGACGGACGCGTGCACGATCGCCAACCGCGCCCGGTCTTCGGCCTCCATGGCTTCCATGGCTGCCTCACCCTGCGCGAGCGCAACGCCCGCTTCGATGCCTTGCATCAGGAAGCGCAGCCCGATCGCGATGAACATGAACGGCACGATGATCTGGAACGCCGCGCCCGGCGTCTCGGCCGGGATGCCCACGGCCTTGAGCACGGTGCGTGCCACGCAGAACACGGCTGGACGCGAGAAGTCCTCGAGCTCCTTGACCTGCTCTGCAGTTGCGTCACACACGTGCATCGAGCCGTTGGCGCCGATCATCTCGTACTCGATCGGGCGCTCGGTGAGGTTCAGGTAGCACGCCGATGCGAAAGCGTACGCAAGGCCGATCGTGATCACGCCGCACGCGACGCCCGCAAGCGCGTGCATCGCGTACTTTGCCTTGAGCGGTGCAACGCGCGTCAGCAGATCGATGGCGATGTGCTTGCGGTAGTGCGTGGCGAGCGATGCGCCGAGGAACGCGAGCCACATCGTGCCTTTGCGGAGGAACGAGTCGGCCCACTCCATGTCCATGAGCAGGTGATTGGCCCATTGGATGTCGAAGCGCGTGAGATTGCGCACTCCGGCGGAGAAGCTCGCCACGAACACCATGGACAGCAGAACGACGACGATCGCCCTGCCTTCCCAGCGTGCCCATACACGGTCGATGCGACGCCACAACTCCATGTCCTCACTACCTTTCACGGCCCGAAGCCGGTTTCGCTCGCGTGATGAGCGCAGCACTCGCTGAAACTGCCAACGAGGCACGCGCAGCTAACTCAAAACGCAGCAAAATGACAAGAGCGCGACCCGCCATTTTCGACGTGTTTGCCCTCCCATAGCGCACGCGCACCATATGACGCTGATCGACCGGACGAGCCTGAGTGCTGCAAGCGTTGCAGTCTGGAGCCCCAGAGCTGGGTCCAGCACTGCATGAAACTGATCAGCCGGCCCTGGACGGTTGCTGCGCGCATCCCGATGGGCACCCCAAGGGCCACACACAAGCACGCCCCCCGAGCGCCGCAGGCGTCCTGCGCACATGCACGAATCCACTGCGCAACCTCACCGGCCTGCGCAACGCCGTCTCCCTCTCGGCGAAAGCCCAGGCGAACGCAAGCGGCGCGAATTGGCCTCTAGCCGCGAGCGCGCCCGCCGCGAAGGCCGGCCCAAGGGAGCCGTACTCACGTACGGTGACCGCGGGAGTGAGGACGAAAGCCGCGGATAGAGGTGCGGGCGGGTGTGAAGGACGGCGCAGCGTCAGCGATCAGTCGTAGAACAGATCGTCCATTTGCTTCAGGAGACGCTCGGCCTGGTGGCGCGCGATCTTGTTGGAGACGCGGTACTCGGGGACGTCGGGCGCTTCGATGATTTCCATCAGCACGTCGTGGAACAACTTACGATCCTGCAGCGCGACTGCGCAGCGATCGGCGACTTGCACCAGCACGCCGTGGTTACGGCGATGGGTCATGGCGGCGGCGCGGTTCATCAGCTCGAGGCCGAGCTTGGGGTTGCCACCGAGCATCGCGGGAATGGTGCACTCGTACATGCCGAGGATCGACAGACCCTGACCGCCCTGTGTAGCAGGATTGAGCTCGACCGAGCGCTCGACCATGTAGCGCGCGTAGGGCACGTCGACCGCGGCCGCGAGGCCTTCTTCGGACTCGACCATCGCGACGAAGTACGCACTGCCAGCGATCAGCAGCGGCTCGGCGTCTTTCTTCTCGTAGAAGTTCGCGTCGATCCACACCTTGAACTTCTCGAGACCACCGGCGACGGCGGCATCGAAGCCGTCGTCACGCAGACGCAGCATGCGCTTGGAGAGCGTGAGGGCGCGTGCGTAGAGTAGACCTGCACGCTTGCCGAGCTTGTCGGCTTGATCGAACTTGCCCGCGAGCTGCGCGTCATCGGCTTCGCCGCCGAGCCACGCGACGCCGTACGCGATGTTGCTGAAGATCGTGGCCTGCAAGAGCGGTTCGTAGTCGGGCACGTAGTACAGCCAGCCCTCCGACATCACCAGGCTGCTCGCGAGGGTCGGACCTACGATTTCCGGGTCGGCGAATTCGAGACCGTGCAGGTCTGTGAACTCCTTGGTTCCGTCCACCTGGGCCTTGATGGTGATCGCTGCCAGGTTGCAACCTGACGCACAGATCATGAGTGCGATTAGAGCCAACCCTTGGAATCGTAGTCCACGCATCGGGTGTTCTAGATAATCGCCTGCACGATTACTGTCAACGCAGACGTACGCGTCCTGCGCAGACACCTCTCGGGCTGGCAGCCCGGTCTCTGCTATGCTCGGCCCCGCTGGGATGACGCTCCTCAACCAAGTACTGCGAATTTGCGCAGTCTCACTGGCCGTCGGCCTCGTGGTTCTGGCGGTCCGCGGCGCGCCCCGGCCCGGCCCGGTGGGAGGCGAGCCGGCCGTGTGCTCGGCGCCTGCTGCAGCCGAGCCGGCCACCCCATGGATCACGCTCGACGACGCCCACAAGCTCTCAGCCGACCCAGGCCTGTTGTTCGTGGATTGCCGGCCGCGCGCCGAGTTCAGGACCGGGCACATCGCAGCGGCGCTTTCGGTGCCGAGCGATGAAAGCGAGATCCGCGACGACGTGGTGTCGCGCTTGCGCAGCGCACGCACGATCATCGCGTATTGCGACGCGCGCAGCGGCTGCGCCAGCTCGGTGCGCCTCGCATCACGCCTGCGCGAGCTGGGAATCGCCGACGTGCGCATCCTCACCGGCGGCTTGCCGGCCTGGCTCGAAAAGGGCTATCCCGCGCAATCGGGCAGCTGTCCCCTGTGCCCGGACGACAAGCCATGAATTCCGACAAGCATGGGCGCTGGCTGTGGCTCGCGCGGATCGCGCTGGCCGGGGTGTTCGTGGCCGCCGCCCTCCCCAAGTTGCTCGACCCGATCGCCTTCGCGACCGACGTCCAGAACTATCGCTTGCTGCCCGAGACACTGGTTGGGCCGTTTGCAGTGATCTTGCCTTGCGGCGAGCTCGTGGTCGCGTTGGGGCTCTTGCTCTCGCCCTATCAGCGCGGAGCTGCCCTTGTGGGTACGCTCCTGCTGGGCGGCTTCGCAATCGCCATGGGCCAGTCGCGGCTGCGTGGCATCGACCTGCGCTGCGGCTGCTTCGGCGCCGCGCTCGACGCCAAGGTCTCCTGGCTGACCGTGGCCCGCAGCGCCGGGCTTGCGCTGCTCTCCGGCACACTGAGCTGGGCATCGCGCGCACCCGCTGCGCAGCCGCCACACGCCACGGAAAGCTCCGAGCCGCGTGCACAACAGCCGCCAGGCTCGTAATCTCCATGCTAAATCAGAGATCACGATCCTGGAACGGCCTCTCGCACCGCTCAAATCGCCGGGTTCTATGTCGGAGCCCCTCGAAAGGGGACATGCCCTTGCTTCGGCGCCCCTCCTCGATCCCGACGACTTGCCCGGCACGATAGACCGATCCCGAATCGCAATCTCTGATTTACGGAGACATCCATGCTGACCACTCGCCGCGGCCCAATCGCTTGCCTCGCCCTGCTGCTCGCTGGCATCTTGCTGTGGGCTGCGCCTGCGGTGCGCGCCGCAACCGTGCTCGCGCTCGACCTCGCGGCACTGGTGCGTCAGAGCGACGAGATCGTGATCGCCCGCGCCGAGGGCGAACGCTCCCACTACCGCCCCGATCGCCTGATCGTGACCGACGTGAAGCTGCGCGTGCTCGACGCCCTCAAGGGCAAGGCGCACGTCGGCGACGTGCTGGTCGCGACCCGCCTCGGCGGCAGTGTCGACGGCATCGGGCTGGCGGTGCCCGGCGAGGCGAGCTTCCCGAGCGACAGGAGCGCGATCGTGTTCCTGCGGCACGTCGACGCCACGGGCGAGCTGCAGGCCGTGGGCATGAGCCAGGGCGTGCTGCCCATCGAGGGCGATGGTGCCACGGCGACCGTGATGCCGGGTGGTGCCGGCGCGGCGCTCGTGCAGCGTGCCGACGACGGCAAGCTGGTCAGCGCACCCGACGCGCTCTTGCACCCGCAGACGCTGCGCTCGGTGCTCGGCCAGATCCAGAAGCTCGTCGCACCGACGCATGCGCGCTAACCGCGCGCTCGCAGTTCTGGCCCTCAGCGTGACTTGCGCCAGCACACCCCGCGCGAGCGCTTACTGTCGATTGACGACCTCGATGCCGGTGGCCGGCAGCGCGTGCGCGAGCGACGGAACGCCATTGGTCTGGAAGCGACAGTGCATCAGCTACTCGGTCGCGCCGCGCTCGCACAGCACGACGCCCACGCTCGGTGAGCTGCGCGACCTGGTCGACCGCTCGTTTCGTACCTGGAGCGACGTGACGTGCAGCGGGCAACCGCTTGCGCTGTCGCTCGCGCAGAGCGCCGAGCTGTCGATGTGCGACAAGCCCGAATACAACGCGACGGCGGGCAACGCCAACACGGTCCTCTTCGTCACCGACTGGCAGGCGCGCAAGCTGCCGGCCGAAGCGTTCGGTCTGACCATGGTCTGGCACGACTCGCGCACCGGCGAGATCGTCGACGCCGACATGCAGCTCAACGAGACGCTGGGCACGCTGGCGATCTGCAAGCAGCGCTGCGCGCAGGCAGAGGTCGACCTGCAGAACATCATCACCCACGAAGCAGGCCACTTCCTGGGCCTCGGACACTCGCAGGAGCGCACCGCCTGCATGTTCGGCCAGGCGCTGGTGGGAGAGACCAGCAAGCGTTTCCTGAGCCTCGACGACGAGACCGGTATCTGCGCCACGTACGCGCAGCTGTCGCAGCCCAAGTGCGCGGTGAGCGACTACGCGCCCGAGAACGGATTCTCAGCAACCTGCGCAACGCTCACGGCGCCGCAGCAGCAAGCGCAGAGTTGCAGCTGTCACACACTCGGAGCGGAACGCCGCGCGCCGCGGGCCCACGGCTGGCTCGCCATGCTGACCGGCGCGCTGTGGCTCGTGCACCGCTGGCTGCGACACCGCCGGGCGCACGACTCTAGCTGAGCGCTGGTTTTCTCCTATCCGAGGACGATTTCCGGAGTTGACGGAAATAGAGGGCAGCGCTGGTGCGTTTGACCTAGATGACGATGAGCACTTCGCAGGAGCATGACGATCTGTTTGGCCCGCGCAGATTCTCTTGCGGGGGCCACATAGGCTCCCGCATGCGGGGCATCGTGCGGGCCTTGCGAGCGATACGTCCGACCCGTCTGCGGCTCAGCTCGCACCGCGCGCACGCCGGGTGTAAGGTGCCGCGCATATGCCCGGTTGCTGCCTCGTCGCCTTGCTCATGTTCTTCGGCCCGCGCGTTGTGCTGGCTTGCGCGTGGCTGTTCACGAGCTGGTATGCGGCGTTCGATTCGCAGCTGGTCGCGGTGCTCGGCTTTTTGTTCCTGCCTTGGACTTCGCTCGCGTGGATGTACACGTTCTTCCACAACCACGGGCAGCTGACCGGCGGCTACGTGGTGCTGATCGTGCTCGCGGCGCTCGGCGATCTCGGCGCGTACGGCGGCGGTCATCGCATGCAGCGATCGCGTTCTGCTGGCTAGTTCCCAGTTCGCGGAGCAGCCGTCGGCTCTCCGCTAGTTCCCAGTTCGCGGAGCAGCCGTCGGCTCTCCGCTAGAACGAGTCCTTCGTGCGGCGGATCGCGGCGAAGACTTCGTCGGGCTCCTCGCTCGTGGCACCCAGCTCGCGGGCCTTGGCGATCACGACGGGCTCGTCCCAGCGCAAGAACGGGTTGGTGGCGAGTTCGAGCCCGAGCGTGCTGGGCACCGTGGGCAGCGCTTGCGACCGCAGCGCTCGGGCCTGCGCTAGCCGCTCGACGAGCGCGGCGTTGTCCGGCTCGATCGTCACGGCGAACTCCAGGTTCTGAACGGTGTACTCGTGACCGCAGTACAGGCGCGTGTCTTCGGGCAGCGCGCGCAGCTTGTCGAGCGAGCGCTGCATCATGTGGGGCGTGCCCTCGAAGAGCCGACCGCAGCCGCCGCCGAAGAGCGTGTCGCCGCTGAACAGCGCGCCACCGATGAAGAAGGCGAGCGCACCGAGCGTGTGGCCTGGCACGCGCAGCACGTGCGTGCGTCGGCTCGCAAACCACAGCGGCTCATCCTGCCCGAGCCCGCGCGTCTGACCGAGGATGCGAGCGTGCTCCGCATCGTAGGCGCTGCCCACGACGTAGCGGTCGGGACGGCCGAGTGTCAGCGCCTCGACCCCACCGACGTGGTCCAGATGGTGGTGCGTGCACCAGATACCGACCAGGTCGAGCCCCTCACGTGCGACGCGCTCGGTGACCGGCTCCGCCGCCGAGGGGTCGATGACGACGGTCTGCCCGGTGTCGCCGACCAGCAGATAGGCGTAGTTGTCTTTCAGGCACGGGACGATCTCGACGCGCATCGCAGCCAGCATGCTCCTCTTCGCGTGGGCTTTCATCCTACCTTGGCGCCGCGCGTCGGTCTGCGCAGCCCCGGGCGGCCGCCACCACGCCCGCTCGACCCGGCGGGCCGCCGCGGCGCCCAGCTACCGTTGTAATTTCTCGTGCCCCCACCGCTCGGTTACTATCCGGGAGCCTTGGCAAGCCAGCGAGGTTGCGTGCGCGAGTTTGCGTGACGCAGACGAGGAGGATGCATGCGGCTCATCACGACCGTGCTCTTGTCGGCTCTGTGCCTGGGCTTTCTGGCATCGCACGTCAGCGCCGAGGCCAGCGCGGTCGTGCTCGGACTGCGCTCCGTCGAGGGCGACGACGACTTTGCCAACGCGTTCACCGGTGCGTTGCGCGCGAGCGCGCGCGAAGTGCCTGGCTGGAAGCTGCTCGATCGCTCGGTGTCGATGGCACAGATGAGCCTGGCTCACGGCTGCGACGAGATCGATGCCGCGTGCTTGAACGAGATCGCCAAGGGCCTCTCGGTGGCACGCGTGGTCTACGGCACGGTGCGTCGCACTAGCGCACGCAGCGAATACGACTACCAGCTGTCGGTGAGCATCTTCGACGCCGACACCGGCGCGATCGGCGCCACCGAAACGGACATCATTCCACGAGCCGAGAGCCAGGACAGCAGCGCCATCAACCGACGCGCAGCGTCCCTGATGCAGCGGCTGACCATGGGTGCTGGTAGCGCCAACGCCGGCACGCTGGCAATCCAGGTCAACGTGCCCACCGCCGAGGTGCGCATCGATGGGCAGATGGTCGGTCAAACCCGCGACCAGAAGCTCCTGGTGGAGAACGTGCCGCCCGGTGAGCACACGCTGGAGATCACCGCGATCGGCCGCGGGACGTATTCGCAGCAAGTCATGGTCACCCCCACCGGCCAGACCCGCGTGATCGCCGCGCTGGGCGTCGCGGGCGAGAGCGCTGCCCCCAGCCGCGAGGAGCGCGAAGCGGCCCCGTTGGCCACGCAAGAATACGCCGAGCCCAAGAAGCCTGCCTCGCTGCGCTGGCTGGGCTACACGCTGGTGGGCGTGAGCGCTGCCTCGCTCGTGGGCGTCGCGGCCTCGTGGATGGTGCTCAATGGCATCAACAACGACGCGACCTACAAGAAGTACCGCGACGTGGTGAACCAGGACATCCCAGACATCTGCGTCGAGGCGCAGCGCGGAAACAAGTTCGGTGACGGAATCACGACCGGCGTGACCCCGGCGCAACTGAAAGACGTGCAGGGCATGTGCCGCACCGGTGGCACCTTCGAGGTGCTGCAGTGGGTGTTCCTGGGCACCGCGATCGTGACCGGCGGCGTGGGCGCGTACGTGCTGGTCACGGACAAGCCCAGCGAGCGCAGCATCGCGCGCACGCAGCCGCGTTTCGCGCTCAGCCCGCGGGTCGGCCGCGGCTCGTTCGGTCTGTCGACCTGCCTGCGTTTCTGAGAGCAGCTCGAGCCGCGGCTTGCACGTTGCGCAGGCCGCCTGCGACAGGCAAATATCGCGCGTGCGCATCATCTCGGGCATCTTCGGTGGCAGGCGCTTGACCAGCAGCGTGGCCGACAGCACACGCCCCACCTCGGATCGGGTGCGCGAGGGTCTGGCCTCGGCGCTACAGGCGCGCGCTGCATTCGAGGGTGCTGTGGTGCTCGATCTCTTCGCGGGCACGGGGGCGCTCGGGCTCGAGGCGCTGTCGCGTGGCGCCGCGCGCGTGCTGGCCGTGGAACAAGACCGCCAGGCGCTGCGCTGTATCGAGGACAACGTACGCGCGTTGCAAGTGAACGACCGCGTCACGGTGCTGAGGCTCGACCTGCTGAAGAACCCTGATGCAAGCATGGAACGCGTGCGCGCCGCGGGCATCGGCCCGTTCACGCTGGTCTTCGCCGATCCACCGTATGCGCAGCTGCCCGAGTTCTTGCCCCTGCTCGCGGCCTTCGCACTCAGTGACCAGTGTGCACCCGGGGCGCTGCTGGCGATCGAGCACCAGCGCAGCGCACAAGTGCCTGCGCCCGAGGGGCTGCAACAGGTCGGGGCGTACCGCTACGCAGACACCGCGGTCACACTTCTTGCGGAGCGTGACTAAATGCGGGAAGGTGCCGTGGCTGCCATGGTCGAATCTCTGAGCCCCGGCAAACGCCCGTCCGCCGCTGTCTACGCGGGCAGCTTCGATCCGATCACCAACGGTCACGTGGCGATCATTCGCTCGGGCTTGGTGGCCTTCGATCGCATCATCGTTGCGGTGCTCACCAACACCAGCAAGAAGCCACTGTTCAGCGTGGAAGAGCGCGTGGACATGATCCGCGACGCCATCGGCGGCGACCCGCGCGTGGAGGTCGACCGCTTCGACGACGGCCTCTTGGTCAACTACGCACGCGACAAGGGCGTGCGCGTGGTGCTACGCGGCCTGCGCGCCGTGGGCGACTTCGAGCACGAGCTGCAGATGGCGAACATGAATCGCCACCTCGGTCCCGGCATCGAGACCGTGTTCATCATGGCCAACGACTACTTCTACGTGAGCTCGACGCTCATCAAGGAAGCAGCGGCGCTCGGCGGCGATCTCCACGGCATGGTGCCCGAGCTGGTGGAGCGACAGCTGCGCGCGAAGTTCGGCCGGTAAACGGCTGGCCGCGCGAGACCGAGCGTGATGAGCTGCCTCAGCTGGGGGAGCGCCGCAACACTCACGCGACCCATGCGTAGCTCGTCGAGCGTGGCGCTGCCCGACTGCAAGGCGGCCTGCACGCGCAGAAAACCGAGCAAGTAGCTCACGTCGCGTGCCACGCCGCCGCCACGGTACGCACGCTCGCTCAACGCCACCGACTCGGCCACGCTGAAGCCGTGCTCGCGCAGCAGCGTGGTGGCGCACTCGCCGAAGCTCGCGCCCGCATGCATGAGCTCGGTCGCGAGCACGCGCCCGCCGATCGAACGCAGCCGGCCTGCGTCGAGCAAGCCGAACGAATCTTCGAGGCAGAGCGCGACGCCCTCTTGATCGGCGAACGAGCCAGCGGTGCCCCAGTCGATCAAGCGCAGCGGCTGCGCGCGCCCGTTGGCGGCGGCGGTGAGATGCCCGAGCACCTCGTGCACCGCCAGCCGCACCACTTCACGCGCACCGAACAGGCGGGCGGCGATGTACACGGTGCGATCGCCGGTGGCTGCGCCTGCGGCGAGGTTCGGCTCGACGCACACCTGCACGTCGAGCCCTGCGCGCAGCGAAAGCGCGCGGATCACGGACGCGAGCGACGGTGAGCCATCGTGGCTCTCGGGCGGAAACACGCGCGGCTCGTCGCTCGTTGCCTGCGTGGCCACGAGCGTGCGCGCGTACTGCGCTAACGTGAGCTCGCCGAGCGGCGTGACCACGCGCTCGTGCCCCGTGCCGAAGCGCCGCGCCGACAGTGGCCGCACGCGCCGGCTGTCGCCGATCACGGCCAAGAGCGCTAGGTCGAGCTCGAGCTCGTCCAATTTCTCGAGGTAGAGCTGCGGCACGGGCAGCGCCTGCGCTTCCTCGCGCAGCCGATCGACGAAGCGCACGCCGGCCGCGCTCTCGTTGCCGCGTGGGTATTCGAAGCACGGCACGGGTAGCTGCCCCGCCTCGAGCGCAGCGATCAGCCGTGCGCGCTCGACGGCTGCGTTGGGCGCGGTGATTGAAGGCAGAAGCCGCGCCGCACGCGTGAGCAGCGCGAGCTTGGCTTCGAAGCCACGCACTTGGGAAAGCTCGCGGCTGACGCCGGAATCGCGCATCGCGGGCTTATAGCAGCTGGGTTGCACGCTCGGCCAGCTCACTGCGCTCGCCCTTGGTGAGCGTCACATGGCCACCGATGCGCTCGGCCTTGAAGCGCTCGGCCACGGTGGCCAGGCCGTTGCTCTGCGCGTCGACGTAGGGATTGTCGATCTGATCCGGATCGCCCGTGAGGATGATCTTGGTGTCGGTGCCGCAGCGCGTGATGATGGTCTTGACCTCGTGCGGCGTGAGGTTCTGCGCCTCGTCGACGATCAAGAATTGATTGGGCAGCGTGCGGCCGCGAATGTAGGTGAGCGGCTCGACCTGGATGGTGCCAGCGGCGATCAGCTCTTCGTAGCTGCGACCGGCATCGAGCCGGCCGCCACCCGTGGTGAAGATGTACTCGAGGTTGTCGAAGATCGGCTGCATCCAGGGGTTCAGCTTCTCTTCGATGGTGCCGGGCAAGTAGCCGACGTCGCGGCCGAGCGGGAAGATGGGGCGCGAGACCAGCATGCGTGCGTAGATGCCCTCGAACACCACCTTGCGCAGACCGGCGGCCACCGCGAGCAGGGTCTTGCCCGTGCCCGCGCGGCCGACCAGCGTGACGAGCTTCACGTTGTCGTCGAGCAGGAGGTCGAGCGCGAACGATTGCTCGAGGTTGCGCGGCTTGACGCCCCACGAGCCCTCACGCGGCACGCGCAGCGGAATGATCTGCCCGCCCGCGGGATCCACTCGCCCCAGAGCGGTGTGCTTGGCGTTGCCCTCATCGGTGAGCACGATGCAGGCGTTCGGGTACAGCCCGTCCGACTCGAGCTCGGAGAGCGGCACGGCCACGCGCTTGGCCAGCTGATCGACCAGCTCGACGCGACCGGCGACGGTCTGGAAGCCGGTGTACAGCTCTTCGCTCGGGATGCGGCCGCCCTCGTAGCTCTCGGCGCGCAGGCCCAGAGCATCGGCACGGATGCGCAGGTTCGAGTCCATCGTAACGAAGATCGTGGACTGCTGCGGATGCGCATCGCGTTCGAGCAACGCGACCTGCAAGATCTTGTGATCGGCGCTGCGCCCGTTCTTGTCGTGCAACACATCGTCTGGCACGGCGACGCGCAGACAACCGCCAGAGGGGAGTTTCACGCCCGCTTGCAGGTTCTCGGGGGCCTCTTCACGAAGCTCGTCCACGAAACGCGAGAGCATGCGGGCGTTGCGGCCCAGCTCGTTCATCTCGCGTTTGAAGTGGTCGACCTCTTCGATGACGTAGATCGGGAGCACGACTTCGTGCTCGTCGAACTTGAAGATCGCCCGGGGATCGTGCAGCAGGACGTTGGTGTCTAGGACAAATACCTTGTGCACTGACGATCAAGGTAGCACGCCGGATCGTGACGGTTCCACGACAATCGCAGCGGCCTCTCCTACACGACGGCACATCAGATCAGGCGTGCAAGCGCTCGAATCTGCGCTGGTGTTCTGCCGCGTGGACAGTGCTACGATTGCTGGTATCGGGCGGAGCTTTTCTAGCTCGCCCACCCACCCACCGTAGGGGTTAGCCATGGCGACAGAGACCGCTGCCAGCTTGGTGTCGAAGATTGCCTCGCTGCAGGACTTCAAGCAGTACGAGGATCTCCACTGGGAAGGCTCGTTCGAGGACTACTTGAAGCTCGTGCGTGAGCGCCCGGAGATCACGCGCAACGCCTTCCAGCGCCTGTACGACATGATCATCAGCTACGGCGAGGAAGAGTACATCGACAACAAGAAGCGCCTGGTGCGCTATCCGTTCTTCCGCGACCCGATGGACGGCGGCAAGGATGCGATCCATGGCCTCGACATTCCGCTCATGCGCCTGGTGCATGTGCTGCAAGCCGCGGCGCAGGGCTACGGCCCCGAGAAACGCATCATCCTCTTGCACGGCCCGGTCGGCTCGTCGAAGAGCACCATGGCGCGCCTGCTCAAGAAGGGCGTCGAGCACTACTCGCGCACCCCCGCGGGCTGCCTGTACACCTTCCAGTGGGTGAACCTGCAGGACACCGGTTGCGTTGCAGATGACGACACGCACGGCGTGTTCCCCTGCCCCATGCACGAGGAGCCGCTGCGCCTCATCCCCGAGGAGTGGCGCGACAAGGTGATCCGCGAGATCGCGCTGGGCAACGACCACCACCGCGTGAAGATCAAGGGCGACCTCGACCCGGCCTGCCGCTTCATCTTCCAGCGCCTGATGAGCCGCTACCACGGGGACTGGGGCAAGGTGGTGCAGAGCCACATCCGCGTGAAGCGCTTGCTCTTGAGCGAGAAAGATCGCGTCGGCATCGGCACGTTCCAGCCCAAGGACGAGAAGAACCAGGACGCGACCGAGCTCACCGGCGACATCAACTACCGCAAGATCGCCGAGTTCGGCTCCGACTCCGACCCGCGCGCCTTCAACTTCGATGGTGAGCTGAACATCGCCAACCGCGGCATCGTGGAGTTCGTCGAGATCCTCAAGCTCGACGTGGCCTTCTTGTACGATCTCCTGGGCGCGACCCAGGAGCACAAGATCAAGCCCAAGAAGTTCGCGCAGACCGACATCGACGAAGTCATCATCGGTCACACCAACGAGGCCGAATACCAGCGCCTACTGAGCAACGAGTTCATGGAAGCGCTGCGCGACCGCACCATCAAGATCGACATCCCGTACATCACGAAGGTGTCGGAGGAGGTCCGCATCTACCAAAAGGACTTCACGACCAGCAAGGTCGGCAAGCACGTCGCTCCGCATACGCTGTATGTCGCCGCGCTGTGGGCCGTGCT
>DASVHQ010000076.1:0-6697 GCA_036382515.1 Polyangiales bacterium
CTTGTCTGATCCGTCGCGCCCGCGCAGTGGCCAGTCGTCCGACAGCTAGCCGCGCAGCTCGCGTTTGAGGATCTTGCCCGTGGGCCCCTTGGGTAGCTCGGCCACGAAGACGTATTCACTGGGCAGCTTGTACTTCGCCAGCTGCGCAGCCTAGGAGCCTGTCGGAGAAAGCCGGACCGAGGGCTTCGAGTCGATTCTCGAGACAGATTCTTGTGCGAAACCACAGGAATACTGCGTGGTATTTTGAGGATTTCGCACAAGCAGATGTCCGAGAAGCGGCCGAAGACCGACGGGAGCGCTTTCTCCGACAGGCTCCTAGAGCACAACCGTCCGTGGGTCGCAGGCCCTTGCGCGCGATTTGCCGCCCAGCGCCCAGCGCGCAGCGGGCCGCACCTGGGCTGCCAAAGCTCGCCAAGATGCGTGTATAGTGCGCCGCCATGTCGATTCCGTACGAAGACGAAGACAAGCTCAAGGCCTACTGCGCTCCGTTTCTCGAGGGTTCCGCGCTGCCCAAGACGGCGGCCGAGCTGATGGCCTCACGCTACGTGGCCTACGGGCAGGGCAACGTCGACTACATCCTCGCCACGCACGACCCGGACTCCCGGGCCGACACCGACCGCGAGGCGACCGAGCAATGGGCGAAGAGCGCGCGCTTTCACGGGCTGACGATCGTGAACACCGTGGCCGGTGGCGCGGACGACGACACGGGCGAGGTCGAGTTCATCGCGCGCTACACGACCGATGGGCGCGAGGTCGCGCACCACGAGCGCTCGACCTTCCGGAAGGTCGATGGCCGGTGGTTCTTCAGCGACGGCAAGCAGTTGCAGGCGCCGGTGCGGCGCGCCGAGCCCAAGCTCGGCCGCAACGATCCGTGCAGTTGCGGCAGCGGCAAGAAGTTCAAGAAGTGCCACGGTCAGCGGCCGTAGCCGCGCTTGCCTTGGCGCAACCGGTGGCGCCTGGCCACGTGCAATCGCGTCACGCCCGCTGCGTGGCCGGCTGACACAGCTTGCTGAGCTGCGCGCATGTTCGGGCCGCATCCGCTCGCGCCCGAGCTGTTGACTCGGCTGGGCATCAAGCCCGAAGAGTTCGGCGATCCCGAGAGGCGCGTCTCCTATCGCGTGGCGATGCACGTGTTCTCCGAGCTCGTCGAGGTGCTCGGCGATCCCACGGTCGGTCTGCGCCCCGGCTGTGGGGGCGGCGCGCGACCAACACGCGCCTGGCCCGCCAGCCGTGGGCGGTGATGGGCGCGCGCAGGCTCGTGCTCGCCAGGGTCACGACGCGCTGCGTCGTGCCGGCGGGGTGCACGAGCCAGGCCCACCGCTCAGCCGCTACTTGTTCGCGGCCTTTTCTTTCTTCTTGGCCTTCTTCTCCTTCACGCTGAGCTTCGCCTTGTTGTTGACCTTCTTCTTCTCTTGTCCCTTGGCCATGAATCGAATCCTGTGTTGGTTATGAGCCGTGTCGGCGGATCAGCCCGCCCGTGCCGACAGGATAAGCCAGACTGCGCACCGACGGAGACATTCTCGACATGCGCGCACAGCTCGACGGTGGAGCCACAGGGCGCGTGCGGCTCGGTCAGGCGTCTTGCTTCAGCGCGAAACGGTCTTTGAGCTCAATGCCCAGCACGCAGCCGCCGGCTGCGGGGTACTGCGAGCGAATCTTGCCGCGCAGGCGATCGGAGCCCACCACTTCGACCTCCTGGTCGACCCTGAACTCACCGAGGCTCGCGAGCTGGGTGGTGAACAGCGCCAGACCCAGGCCATGCTCGGAGATGTTGTAGATCGTCCCCTCGATCGTGCTCTGACCGAGCTCGAGCTTGATGTCGGTGGGGTGCTCCGGCGCCCGCCGCGGTGAGCTTCGCGCATCCTTCTGCAGCACGGCGCTGGTTCTCGCGCCGGGCGCGGCCTGCTCGCGCAGTCGCACCGTGAGGTCCCACAGATCCGTGGGCCGTCGCTCGAGGTGGATGATGGCGATCAACTCGAGATCCGACGGCTGCGAGAGCCGGCGCGCGACCTCTTCGTCGGGCAGCTCGGCGCTGAAACGATCGGCCAGCTTGCTGCGAAAATCGGCGACCTGAACGCGCAGCGGGGTCACGTCGCCCACCGGCTCGAGCAGGGCGTAAGTCGCGCGTTTGCCGGCCTCGAAGACGGTCTCGAGATCCACGTTGCGGATGGGAATGTGGATCTTGTTCACTTCGCAAACTCCGTCCGCGCAGGCTAGCAGCAAGCCTGCGGCTTCGCGAGTCAGCGCGGTCGTCAGGCCTGCGCGGCCGTGTGAGCCCAGCTCGCACAGTGGGCCTTTCGATCGCCTGTTTCGCAGGGCTAACTTGCTGAGTTGCCAGGCGTATGTCGCGCCCTTGGACTGGCGTGGAAGTGAGGCCCTCGTGCGTACGGCAGTGGTCAGTGGCTTGTCTTCTTGTCTTCTGGTTGCGTGGCTCGGTTTGCCGGGCGTGGTGCGTGCGGGCGGCAAGCCGATCAAGGAGTGCAAGCCGCATGCGCCTGCCGTGGAGCTCGCGATCGGCGGCGCGGTGGAAGTGACGCAGCCGCTCGAATACCAGAATCAGCGCTGGGTGCTGGTGCAGGACAAGCTCGTCAAGCCCGACAAGATCCGTCTGGTGGCGGCGTCGGGCGACGTGATCGAGCTGGGAAAACCGCCGAGCACGGTGGAGCCGACGCAGTACATGGGCCGCGGGCAAGCCTTCTACGCGGTGGGCACGGCGCGTTCGCAGACCGAGGGCAAGCGCGACGTGATCGTGCTGCGTTGGGGCCGCGATCCGCGCCCGCGCCTGACCACGCTGTGGACGGTCGACGCGGTCGATGGCAAGCCGCGCGCCGCGATCCGCGACGAGCACATGGTTGCGCTCTTCAGTCGGCCTGGCGCGGACGGTAAGCCACACGTCATGGCAGGGGCAGTGGAGCTCGAGGAGATGCGGATCGCGCCGCTGACCGATCTCGGCGAGCGCAAGCCCGACGGCTTCTTCGACGTGCTCGCTCTAGCCAAGGGCTTCGGTGCGAGCTTCGAGGGCAGCGGTGGCTTCATGCGCGCCTCGTTCGACAACCATGGCAAGAGCGCAGGTCCGGCCTCGGCGCTGCAGTGGCCCGGTGCGAGCAGTGTGCGCGCGCTGTGGTCGTGCGGCGAGCGGCTGTGGATCCTGCACGACGCGGGCAAGGAGCTCGCGCTCACGGTGTGCAACGACCAAGGTGCGGTGGTCGAGCTCGCGAGGCTGCCGTCTGCGAAGCCCGAAGCGCTGCCGGCGCTGTGCACGCAGGACGGCCTGCTGCTCGCGCATCGCACGGCCAACGCCAAGGACAACACGGTGGTGCTGTCGATCGCGACGATCGACGGCCACGGCAAGCTGCACGATCGACCGGTGCGCGACATCAAGGGCAGTTTGGACGACGTGCGTGAACCGCAGCTCGTGGGCAGTCCCGAGCAACCGAGCGCCTTCTGGGTCGAGGGCCGCGCGACCGAGGCCAAGGTGTGGTCGCGCGAGCTGGTTTGCGAGTAGCGCAGAGCTCGCGCTCTCGCCGCCGTCGGCTTCAGCGAGCGCACACCGCTCAGCCGCCAGTGTTCGTCGCGACCTGCACGATGGGCGTGCCGAGCAGGTCAGCCGGGGGCAGGCCCAGCTTGCGCGAGCTCTGCAGCCGCACTTCTTTCACGCCTGCGGCTCGTGCGGCATCGAGCTGCACGAGGATGCGATGCGGCGAGTCGGGCCAACGGAACATCAGCCCGTCTGGCTCGCGCTCGAGCGTCCCGTGCAGCAGCTGCTCGAACAGCCGTAGCACCGCACCCGGCTCGGGCGCGTTCATCACCAAGCTGTGCACGTGCGCGGGCTCGGGCCTTGGCTCGACACGGCATGGAAAGGGCATCGGTTCTGCGGGCGCGACCCCCAGCTCCGGGTGGGCCTCGGCCATTTGGATCACGACGCCGAGCGCTTGCTTCGGGTGCAGGAAGCACTCCTTCCAGCTCGGCTGGCGGTCGTCGTAGCCGATGACCTCGTAGCCGAGCGCCGTGGCGCGCGCGGCTGCGTCCGCGAGGCTCGGCACTTTCCAGGTGACGTGGTGCACGCCCGGCCCGCGGGCCGCGAGGAAGCGTTGCAGGAAGCCCGCGCTCCCCACGGGTTCGATCAGCTCGATGCGAGCCTGCGCGGCGAACGCCCACTGCGCCCAGTTGAAGCTGCCTGCCGGGCCGATCTCGCACGGCACCGCGCCCAGCTCGCCTTCGAGGTAGTCGATGCACTGCGCAATGTTGCACACGCCAAACGAAATGTGGTCGATAACGGTCGCTGCTCGCGCTGCCATAACTCTCATTTCACCGCATTATTTGAGGTGCGCACTGGCCCGCACGCGGTTTGCGCAGAATAGTTCTTCACCAGGGTTCACGTTCTGGTGAGAGCGCGGTATAGCGCCCGCATCGCGGTACGGCCAGCACACAGTTGGCCGGTGATCTGGGAGGGACTCGAGATACATGCACGTTGGCTAACTCTGGTTGTGGTGGGTGTGGTCGCGCGCTTGGCGCTTGCAAGAGCGACAGCAAGAAGACGAGCACACCGGTGAAGGACGCTGGCACGGACTCGGGCGCTGCCGACAGCGGCACGACGGCGGCCACTGACTCGGGCACGGCCAGCACGACGATCATGTGCGGCACGAAGACCTGCATGACTCCCACGCTGACCGCTCCGGGACGATCATGAGCTTCCCGTTCCCGCTCACCGGCTGCTGCAAGCCCAGCAACCAGCGCGGCGTCGACATCTCGTTGCTTGGCGTGGGCTGCCTCGACTTCCGCACGCCCTACGACAAGACCGTGAAGGGCCTGACGTTCACGGCGCTGATAGACAACGCCAGGGTCATCAACACCAGCTCGTCGTTGGTCACCTACGGGCCGAGCACGATGCAGGAGATGTGTTACAACTTCGTGTACGCATATCCGGCGAATCTGCTCTCCAATCCTGGTGGCAGCTTGCAGGGGGCCGACAACACCTGCTTGCACTGAGCCTGGCACGTCCGCCAGTGCGCAGCGTGCACGGCAGTCCCGGTCACGAGCGCGCTACAGTGAGCGCATGAAGCGTGCGACCGGGATGCCGAAGCTCAGGCCGAAGCTCTGGCTCTTGGTGGCGCCGCCCGAGTGTGGCTCCTGCCAGGCGATGTAGTTGATCTCGCCGAAGAACTTGCCGGAGCCCCAGCGTAACCAAACGTTGTAGTAGGAGCGATCGGCGATCTGCGGGTACAGAAATGCGCCCGCCGTCAGGTTGCGGTTGCGGCCGAGGAAGTCGCGAAACACGAGCTCGAAGCCCTGCGGTGCGCTCAGCCGGCCCAGGGGTTGATCGTGTCGCGAGTAGATCAGGACGTTCGCGCCCAAGAGCAGGTTCATCGACAGCCGATCGTCGATGGCGCGTAGCTGCTCGAGCCACAGGTAGATCCCCTGATCGATGAACCCGGCGCGGTCGACGGCGGTGGCGTTGAAGTAGACGACGCGCATCGTCGGGTTCACCGAGTAGCCCGCGTAGAGCGTGAGCAGGGGCACGCACTCGGTGCGCGTCGCGCGGTCGTCCTGCAGCCGGTAGTAATAGGGCCCGAAGCCCATGCCCAGAAAACCGGCGTGCAGCGGCTCGGGCAGCCGATAGACGAGCTCGACGCGCTTGCCGCTGGCCGCAAACGTGGTCGCCCCGGGGCTTGCGGCCAGCTGGTGGGTGAAGAGCGTGTCGACCACGGGCGTGGCGCCGACGCCCTCGATCGTGATGGCCCCCGCCTGCTCCCAGAGCACGTACAGCTCGAGCGTCGCACTGTCGTGATCTCCGCGCGAGGTGATCACCGCGCTGCAGCCGATGTACATCCACGAGTCGTCGGGGATGGCTCCGCGGCGCACGTGCACCCCGTACGGTGAGCACGAGCTGTCCACGAGCACCTGTGCCCGCTGGCTCTTGCGCGGGGAGAAGCGCAGGACGAACGACGCCGAGCGCAGCACGCCGTCACGACGCACCTGCACGTGCACCGGATACTGGGACCCCGCGATCAGAGCGATCGGGACCTCGGCGTGCGCGCTGCCATCGGCCGCCGCCATCGGCTGCGAGCTGCGGGCGTAGGAGACCAGACCGGTGGCTGCGCCCTTGGCGCGCACGAGCAGGACTGCGCGCGGCAGGACCAGATAGCGTGCGATGCGGGCCCACTCGAGACTTCCGGCCTCGAGGCTGGCCTCGATGCTCGCATCACCTTCGCCGAGGCGCTCGATCGTGAAGTCTTCGGTCGAGAAGTCCCCGGGCGCGAAGGCGGTGGGCTGCGGCTCGGCCAGCATCTCGACCACCAGCGAGCGCGGTAGCTGTCGCAGTGGCTGTTGCGCGTGCGCAACGGCCGCTCGCAGCGGCGTCGCCAGCAGCAACACGCACAGGGCAAAGCGACGGAATGCGCGCATGGTCGCAAGCACGATTCTACCAGCAACCACCGATTGATTGCGCGCTCTTCCTGCCAGCCGGCTCCGAGAGTAGCCTCTGAAGAGTGCTTGCCGCTGCCAGTCGGCTGCTCGGCGTGCGTACGAGCGAGATCTCGTTCGTCACGCTCTCGGGCGTGCTCGTCATGCTCGCCATGGCGGTGAATGTGCTCGCCTTGGGCACAGTCACCGCGCTCTTTCTGGGTGCGACCACGCGCGGCCAGCTGCCAACTGTCTACGCGCTCGGTGCCGCATTCGGTGCGCTCGCCTCGGCGCT
>DASVHQ010000077.1:0-2133 GCA_036382515.1 Polyangiales bacterium
GCTGCGGTCTGGTACACCAAAAGGTGCTCGCCCTTGCGAGCCTTGGCCGCCAGGATCTCTGGCCGCAACACCGGGGGCACGAGCGTGGTGTCGGGCTTGCGAATCGGCGGATAGAAGAACGTGGTGATCAAGTAGTGATCACAGAACGGCAGCTTGCTCTTCACGAACGCGCGCGTCAGCTCGAACTCCGTGCGGATGCCTTCGAGGATCTCCGGTGGATGCGTGCACCGGTTCAGCACCTGCATGTTGTCGATCGACACGATCGGCAGCCGGTGCGTCTTGGCATAGAAGTACGCCCACGACTCGAAGTCGGAGATCACCGCTTCGGGCGCGAAGTCGTCGATCAGCTCCATATACGAGCGGATCTGTCCGGGCAGCGCGGCCGTGCCCTGCAGCAGGTTGGTGAAGAGCGTGCGGCCTTTTCGCACGCGGTTTTCGTCGTAGATGATGTGCAGCCCGTGGATGCGGTGCACCTGTGGGAAACGCTTGGCCAGAAAGTCGGCCGCGCGCGACGAAGCCATGATCTCGACCTCGTGTCCCTGCGCGAGCAGCTGCTCGAGCACGACGCGCGAGCGCACGGCGTGTCCCATGCCTTCGCCGACGACGCCGTAGAGGATCTTCATGCGGGCTCCCAGCGTGCCGGGGCGCGCACGCGTGTCGGCAGTGTTCCACAGCTAGCAGCGCGCGTGCAGCGGGGCGCAGTGGCGCGCAAGCTTTGCGTCGCGCGCCCCCGTGTCGCTCAGCCTAAACGCCACCGGCTCGCCGACGGGGTGGCCGGTGAGCCGGGGTTGCGGAGAAGGAGACACTGGAGGTTGCCAAGCAGTGCGTCGGCTCAGCTGAGCGTGGCTGCAAGCAAGAGCAGCCCGGCCGGGACGACGAAGAAGGCAAGCGGGAACATGACCTTCGAGCTCTTCATGCGGTTTACGTATGCACCCCGGCTGCGCTGCCAAGCCGGAAGTTGACGGCGCGCAACGAAGTGCGCCGCCCCGGACCGGACTATCGATAAAAAGCGAGTGATTGCAGGTGCTTATGGGCTGCAACTCGCCGCGAGTCGGGCCTCCTTCACTGCCCGGCCGGCAGTGCCGCTGTGCTCGTCCTGGTCCTCGCGGCGCCTGTGCCTGTAGCCTCGCGCCGATGTCGTCGTCGCCACCCCCAAGCTTGCAGCTCACGCCGATCGGCGTCGTGCACTCGCCATGGAAGGACAAGCGCAGTGCTCCCCGGCAGCCCGCGGCCGCGCACGACGTCGCGGGGATCATCGAGCTGCACCCGCACAGTCACTTCGAGCACGCGCTCGACGACCTCGCCGAGTGGTCGCATCTGTGGGTGCTGTTCTGGTTTCACTTGAACAGCCACTGGAACGCCAAGGTGTTGCCGCCGCGCTCGCACAAGAAGCGCGGAGTGTTCTCGACGCGCTCGCCGTATCGACCCAATCCGATCGGCTTGAGCGTCGTACGCCTCGAGCGCATCGACGGTCTGCGTCTGCACGTGCGCGACGTCGACATGCTCGACGGTACGCCGGTCTTCGACCTGAAGCCGTACGTCGCGTACACCGACAGCATCGCCGCCGCCATGAGCGGCTGGCTCGGCGCGCCGGAGATCGTCGCCGATCCGGGCCCGTGCTTCGCCGTCGAGTGGAGCGCGCTCGCACAGCAGCAGCTGGCGTGGCTCGCACAGCACACCGACCTCGAGCTGCGTGTGCTTGCAGAAGAAGTGCTGCGCCTCGGCCCCGCGCCGCATCCCTATCGCCGCATTCGCGTGCTCGGTGACAGCTTGCGGCTTTGCGTCAAAGATTTCCGGTTGCGCTTCGTGGTGCAGGGCCAGCTGGTTTCCGTGCTGGACATCGGCACCGGCTACCGCAAGCGCGTGCTCGCGGACCCGCACGCCCAAGCCACCGAGAGCACCGCCCTTTCCGTACATCGCGCGTTCGTGGCACGTTTCGGTCCGACGGCTGTATACTGACGCGCTCTGCGGAGCCGAAGGCACCGCACGCTTGGCACATCCCAGGTCGCCTCGACGCCTCTGCCGCCAATGGCTGCGAATACGCCTGCGTGGCGCGGGCCGACGGTGTGGAAGTCTACAACACTCTCGACGACGACTGCGACGGCCAGGTCGACGAGGGCACCGACCTGGCCA
>DASVHQ010000078.1:0-15761 GCA_036382515.1 Polyangiales bacterium
CGTCCGACAGCACGCGACCGTCGTCCGCGACGATGGCGGCAGCCGTCTCGTCACACGAGGATTCGATGCCGAGCACGATCACGTTCGATGGCGCTCCAGCACGAACACGCCGAACAGCGCGGGCAAGAGCTCGGTTTGCCCGTCGCGCGCGAGCACGTTCGGCGCGATGGCACGCACCTCGATCTTCCCGCTCTCCATCAGCGAGATGAAGATCATCGCGTAGCGCTCTGCCACACCCTGCGAGGACGTGCTGCGAAAGCGCGTGCCGAACATGTAGTTGCGAATGCGCCCGCCGCCGGGAAACGTGTACTGGCTGAGCGAGTCGTGGGCCAAGTTCTCGATCGGCAAGAGCCGCGCGTGATCGAAGGGGCCGGGCGCGCGCCCGGCGACGCCGCACTGCGGCTGCTCGGCCGGGCAGACGTAGCTGTGGATCGTACCCGGGCCGTGCTCCGCTTGGCCGGCGCCCGCGTCGGCCGAGATGGGCTGCGTGGCCAGCGTCGGATCGAAGTTGAGCTCGAGCTGGGTGTGCGAAGCGAAACCCTGACGGATGAACGACCCGCCGTTCGGATCGCTGTCGCTGCCCACCACCTCGCCGCGGAAGACGCTGTGCGGGCCGGTTTTGAACTGGCGCAAGTCGTCGCAAGCGAGCAGCCCGCACAGCAGCGCGAGACAAGAGACCGTACGCAATGCACGTCGCAAAGCCATGCTTCCTCAGGGAGATGTATCGCGCAGCGCGGCCGCAGGACGGCCGGACTCGTGGGTGAGCAGCTGACTGGCTGCTCCTTCCAGGCGCTGTGCGAGGTCGGCGGCGCCAGCCTGCGAGGCCAGGCGCACCGCCTTCAGGTAGTGGCTGAGCGCGGACTCCCGATTGCCCTCGGCGCCCTCGACGCTGGCGAGCACGGCCGCAGCACGTGCAGCAAAGTACGGAGCCTTGGTTTCGTCGACGCAGGCCTGCGCACGCGCGAGCATGGCGCGCGCGGCGGGCAGGTCGTCGGCCTCGACGTAGGCCTCGGCGAGGTCCAGCGTCGCCGTGGCCCGCTTCGGTGCATCCGCAGCCTGGTCCGCGAGTAGATCGACCAGCGCTTTGAGTGCGGACACCGCACCCTTGGCGTTGCCTTCCTTGCGGCGAATCTCCGCCAACGCGATCTGCACCTCGACCTGCGCCGACACGGCGTCGTCGCGGTAGGCGAGCTCAAGCGCCTGGCCGAGCAAGCGATAGGCATCGCGTTCGCGACTGCGTTCCGCCGCCACACGTGCAAGTGCCACGAGGATCTGCGCGCGCGCCAGGCCCGTGGGCCGCGAGTATTCGAGCGCTTCGCGCAGCACGCCCTCGGCGCCCGTGATGTCGCCGCGCCTGGCCAGCACCACACCGAGGCGCCGACTCAGGCTGGCGAGCGCGTCGTCGAGCGACGTGTCGCCGGACTCCAGCAGCTCGCGTCTCGCCAGCTCGATGCCACGCTGGTAGCCGACCACGGCCGTCTCCAGATCGCCGCGCGCGGTCGAGACATCACCCAGCCGCTCGAGCAGCACCAGTGCGCTGAGCACCTCGCCAGCTCCGTAGGCGTGATGCGCACGTACCTCGAGCGGTTGATCGAGCTCCGACGACAGCTCGAGCGCACGCAGGTGCAGAGCTTTGCGCGCCTGCGCAGGGGTCGAAGCTTCCACCATGTCGCGCACGAACGGGTGAATGATCTCGAGACTCTGGTTGGACTCCACCACGAAGCCGCGCGCCAGCAGCAACGGCAACCCGGCCATGTCTTGCCGGCCGGCGATACGCTCGACATCGGCGCGAGCGGCGCTGCGGCCGAGCACGGCGATCGCTTGCAGCAAGCGACGCGAATTCACGTTGAGGCGCTGGATGCGCTGCGCCACCGCGTCGGCCAGACGCGAAGGCAGCGTGTGACGCACGCCATCGATCGCGATGCCCAGGCTCAAGAGCTGCACGAGGTAGAGCGGCACGAGCAGGCGATCATCGGGATCGGGCTCGTCGTCCATCGCGATCGCTTGACCTGCCGTGAAGGCCTTGGCCTCGCGCATCGTGAAGCCACGCAGCTCGACCAGCGTGGTGTCGTCGGGCAGCGGAACCGGGCGCGCCTTGCCGGTCGCGACGATCAGCAGCACGGAAGCCTGTCCGACGTAGCGCGGCAGCTCCGCGAGCACTCGTGGCGACAGGCCGTCGCAGCGGTGCAGGTCGTCGATCACGATCACGACGCGCTTGCCCAAGACTCGCTGCTGCGCGCTGCGAATCGCGAACCCCAGAGCGCTCGCGACCGCGCCAACCTTGGACTCGGCGCTCGCCCCGACCACGCCGACAGGCGCGATCGCCTCGCGCAAACCCGCCGCCACCAGCGGCTGCGTCTCGAGCTCGCGGTCGGCAAGCGCCGCGAGTCCCGCGTCGTCGGTGGAGAGCAGCGCCCGCAGCAAGGTCACGATCGGGTGATACGCAACCGGTGCACCACTCTCGTGCGGGCCAGCCCCCACGGCGAGGTCACCGCCCTTGTCGGCGCGTTCGGCGATCTCGGCCAAGAGGCGCGTGCGGCCCACGCCAGCCTCGCCGGCCACGTTCACCGTGACGAGCTTGCCGCGCGCCTGCTCACGCAAGGCCTCGATCTGCGCGAGCTCGCCGTGCCGCCCGACCAGCACCGGGTGTTGATTGCGAGCGATCGTGACGCGCGGCGGCAGCGACATGCGCACCGCGAGCGCCGGCGTCGCGTGCTGCTGCTGCAGCGCCACGCCACACTCGGCGCAGAAACGCTTGGTCACCGGCGAGCGATGACCACACGCACCACACGTGATCTCCATGCTGCGCGGCGACAGCTCCGTCGAGACGCGGCGCAGGTCGCTCGCCATCTCGTCGGTGCGCTGATAGCGCTCGAGCGGATTCTTGGCCAGCGCATGCATCACGATCTGCACCAGCGACGCGGGGATGCCACGCTCGGGCGCAAGCTCGCGCGGGTCGGGCACGGGCTCCTGGATGTGCTTGAGCACCACGTTGGTGGGCGTGTCCGCGATGAACGGCAAGCGGTCGGTGAGCAGCTCGAAGAGCATCACGCCCACCGAGTAGATGTCACCGCGCGCATCGACTTCCTCGCCACGCCCCTGCTCGGGCGACATGTAATCGGGCGTGCCGCACACCAGGCCAGGCAGCGTGATCGACGTCATGCCCTGCGCCTGACCGCTGAGCAATTTCGCGAGACCGAAGTCGACGACCTTCACCAGATCGCCGCCCGCACGCAGCCGCTCGATGATCACGTTCTCTGGCTTGAGATCACGGTGCACGACATCGAGCGCGTGGGCTTCGCCGAGCGCGTCGAGCACGGCACTCACGATGTCGCAGATGCGCGGCAGCGGCAGCGGCCCGTCCTCGCGCAACAGGCGCGCGAGGTCCTTGCCCTGCAGGTACTCCATCACGAGATACAAAATACCGTCGTCGGTCCGGCCGAAGTCGATGATGCTGACGCTGTTGGGATGGTTGAGCCGGCTGGCTGCACGCGCCTCGGTGTAGAACCGCGCCACGGATTGCTCGTCGGACAAGAGGTGCGGGTGGATGACCTTGATCGCGACCGTGCGGCCCAGCATTCTCTGCTCGGCGCGGTAGACGCGGCCCATGCCTCCGACGCCGACCAATTCCAAAATGATGTACGAGCCCGCGATCGTGCGACCGACGAGCGGATCCTTGCTGGATTCGGCGCCCGCCTTGTTGGCCGCGCCGCACGACGGACAGAAGCGGTCGCCGTCCCCATGGGGCGTGCCGCACTGATGGCACAAGATCACATGTCGCAGGATAGCCCAATGCCGCGCGCGCAGGCAGTAGGTCCTGATCGTCCGTCGCCCGCGCTCGGTGGCACGCACCGGAACTGGCTTGTGGCCGCAGTCTCGAGCCTGGGTACGCTCGCCTGGCTTGCGAGCCTGGGCTGGACCGAGCTGATCCTGGGTCCGAACACGCTCTCGGTGGGCTCCGCGGCGCTGGCGCTCTTGCCTCTGGGTTTCGGCGTGGCCGCATACCGCCTTCCTCTGCCACGTGCCGGGCTCTGGCCGGCGCGCTGGCTGCTGCTGGCCGCGTACCCTGCTGCGCTGGGCCTCGGACTTGCGTTGCATCCCGCTGCGGAGCTCGAGCGAGCGCTGCCGCCGCTGGCGCTCGCGGGCACGGCCATCGCGCTCGGTGCCTACCTGGCGGTCGCGCTGCTCGCCCTACAACCCGAGCGTGGCGCGCTCGCCGTGCAAACCTACCCGCTCCCCGACGACCCCAGCTCGAGCGCACGCCCGAAACGCAGGCCGCGCATCCTGCGCGCGCTGCTCGTGGCGAGCATGTTCGCGGGCGCGTTCGCCATCGCCGTGATCGCGCCCGGCTGGCTACCCAATGCGGAGCTGCAGCGCGCCTGGGGCGACGCCGCGGCAGCAGGCGCCGTGCTGACCGCCGTGGTCGGCAGCGCGCTCGCCGTCTCGGTCGTCGGCCTCTTCCTCGGCTCAGCCCTGCGCCTCGCCGACGCCGAGCCCACGCCCAGCGCCGCCGAGCGCCGCTTGCGCGTGGCGAGCATGCTCTTTCTTTCGCTGCTCGGCGGCGTCGTCTACTACACGCTCAGCCCGTAAGGCGGCGTGCAACCACGTATGCAACCACGCTGGCGCACGCGCGGCCGGGGCAGCGTCAGAGCTCGAACGCTCCGAGGTCGAACGCCTTGCCGCGCGGTCGACTCGCGCCGGCGAAGTCCGAGTACACCGGCACCGCCGTGCCCACGTCGATCGCGGGGCTGCTCGCGGTGACCTTGAAATCCGCGGCACCCGAGGGTGCAGCTTTGGCGAAGCCGGCAGACGTGGTGAGCTGGTTGTTCGACAGCACCACCGGAGCCGCACCGGCCGAGTTGTCGACCACCATGGAGCCAGACGCCGTCGGCCCACTCACCAAGTTGTTCTCGGCGGTGACGTTCATGGCGGGAGCTCGCAAGACCATGCCCGTGAGGGCACCGGCGGAGCCGCTGTAGAACGTGTTGTTCAGCAGCCGAATTTGGTCGGGCGCGGGCTCCATGCCACGGCGTTCGACCACGAGGCCCGTGCTGGACCGGGCACCGGTCAGGTCGAAGATGTTGTTGCGGACCGTCACTTCCACCGCCCAGATCATCAGGGCCACCTGGGTACCGGCACCCGACGTGAACCAGTTGCGTTCGATGACGACGTCGCGCACGCGCTCGTCGCTGCTAGCGTCCTGCGGCCCGAGCCCCACCGTCCAGTCGTTGTCGGCGCCCGCAATGTGGTTGTCGGAAATCAGGATCTGTTGGGAGAGCGCTCCCAATACACCGTTGGTGCCAGCGCCAGGCGCATGCAGCTTGAGAGCGTTCTTCAGGGCCTCGGTCTTGCTGAACGAGTTATCGCTGATCACGGCTTGATCGAGGCCGGTCGCGCGCAGCAAGTGCTGACCCATGCCGGGCGAGACAGTGGTGTCGGTGATCACGTTTCCGAGAAACGCGAAACGCCGTGCGCCGAGGTACGCCCCGTAGGAACCGGACTTCGCAACGGTGCAGCCGACGATGGCCAGCTGGTCGTAGATGACGTGTCCGGGGAAACCGTGAGCGTTCAAGTAGTCCAGCGCTTCAGGGTCGAAGTTGATGCCCGAATGCGCGTCGTGGATGTTCAAGCGCAGCAGCGTCACCTGGTTGGCTCCGCCGCCGGCAGACACTCCCAAGGAGCTCGCGCCGCCCAAGCCGTCGAGCTCCAGATCCATCACACGCACGTCGCTGAAGCCGGGGGTCTCTTGGCTAGAGATCTTCAAGATCTCCATGTTGGCGGTCGCGCGCACGATGGGCGCCGCTCCGCTACCGAAGGCTCCGAGCAGCCCTGGGCCAGCACTCTTCAGCAAGCCTGTCGCCGCGGCGTCCCAGCTCTCGCCGCGGCGCATCAGCAAGCGACGACCGGGACCTGCAGCGCCCGTGACCGTCGCGAAGCTGGCCGTTTGCATCTGCTGCGCGCCTGCAGGACAGCCCGTGAAATTCCCCGAGGTGGAGAAGCAGGTCGTGTTCTGACCTGCAAAGACGACCTCGGGATCGGTGACCGTGACCTGCGCGCAACCCGCGGACGCGGTGTCGTGGCCGTCGAATACAGTCAGCTGAACGGTGTACGTGCCAGGCGTCTCGAACACGTGTGCTGCCAACGGGCCGGTGGCCAAGTTGCGACTGAGCGAGGTCGTGCTCCACGTGCCACTGGCTTTATCGCCGAAGTCCCAGCGGTACTCGAGGTCGTGAAAGGGACGCGTCGTCCCCTTCGCCGTCGTTGCGGTCGCATCGAAGAAGACCGACAGCGGCGCCACACCGGAGGTGCGGCTGACAATCAGGGACAGGTTGATAGCGCCGCTGGCGCTCGAACAGGTCGGCTTCGGCTTGGCGACCGACGCATCGGCTTTGGGTGGGGCGCCCTGCGCCCCGGTCGTATTGCCGCCGACGTCGTCCCCGAAGGAGCTGACTCCAGCATCCGTCGGGGTGCCGAAGGACCCACTGACCTTCCCGGAAAGATTGGCGCTCGCGGCGTGCCGGACCTCGACACCCCCGCATGCGCCCGAAACGAGACCGAAAAGCACACACCACTTGCCTACGCGCATCGCGTACCCCTCCAGAATCCGCTCACGACTCTGGCTGATCCAGCTCATTCGACGTGAACCGCACCCTTCGGGTAGCAGATGCACCGGCCAAAGGCCACTCGGCAGCCCAACTCGATTGGCCGCACCATGGGCCCATGGCATGCTCCGCGCGACCAGCGTGCGCGGTGCGGCCCTTGGCTCGCCCGCAGCACCGTGTGCAACTCGGCAGCCAGCCGAGACAGATCCGGGCGCTCGCCGAGCTTCTCCCGGGGGAGAAGGTACTCGCCATGAAGCAGATGATCTTGGGCTCGGCTCTGGGCAGGGTCGCCGGCGCGACTCGAGATGTGATCGAGATGTTGCGCACGGCCTACCTGAACCCCGAGCGGCTCGGAACCGTGGCGAACGACCAGCTCGCGACGTCGCTCATCACCCGGCTCGGCCGCCCGAACACGCGGTTCGTGGACGTCGGTGCGCACATCGGCTCGATCATCGCGGCCGTCGCGCAACACGACCGCTCGATCCAGATCGTGGCCCTGGAAGCGATGCCCGACAAAGTCGCCGCGCTCCGCAAGAAATTCCCCACGTGCGAGATCCACGAATGCGCAGCGGGGGCTGCCGAGGGTGAGGCGAAATTCTTCGTGAACACGAAGCTGTCTGGCTACAGCTCTCTAGGCCAGCCCGCGGATGCCGCCGCCTCCGACATCCGTGAGATCCGCGTCCCGGTGAAGACGCTCGACGGACTGCTGGCGCCAACCGGTGTCGACGCCATGAAGATCGACGTGGAAGGCGCCGAGCTGGGCGTCTTGCGCGGCGCCAAAAAGCTCGTCACCCAGAGTCGCCCGACCATCATGTTCGAGAGCGGCCCGCAGGAATCGGACGGGCTGGGCTACACGAAGGAAGAGCTGTGGCAGTGGTTTCACGAGCACGACTACGGCGTGTACGTCCCCAACCGCGTGGCACACACCGGCCAGCCGTTGACTCGAGACGGCTTCGGCGAAAGCCACCTGTACCCGCGCCGGACGACCAACTATTTCGCCATCGCAGCCGAGCGACGCGCCGAGATACGCGACCGGGCGCGCCGCTTGCTCGATCTCTCCAACGGCCGCTAATGCTCTTCACGCAGCGCTTCGGGCTGTCTACCGGCCGGCCTCGTCGAGGCGGCGCATGCCTTCCAGCAGCAAGCTCTCCGGGCTGAGCTCGATCTTGCGCTCGGTGGGACGGAAGTTCGGATCGAGCTCGAAGTCGCCGCCCGTCAGATTGAGCATCGCGTAGAACGCGTCCTCTTTCAGAAGGTCGGCAAAGCTGGCGTCGAAGATCTGGCCTTCACTGAAGTGGATCTCGCCACGCTTGTTGTCCGCCGTGATCGCAAGCCTGCCGCTCTTGCGACCGTGGAACAGGATCTGCACGACGTCGGGCAGTGCCATCTCGGTGAGCGAACCGCTCACGCCGCCGGTCTTGCGCTTGCGGCCGGCACCGTCGAGCACGCGATTGACCTTGAGCGCGACGACATCGGGTGAGGCGGGCTTGGTGATGAACTCGTCGGCACCGAGCTCGAAGCCGCGCTGCACGATCTCGCTCTCGTCCTTGCTGCTGAGGAACACGAACGGCACCGCGTTACCCGCGGCGCGCACGTGCTGCAGCAACGTGAAGCCATCCACCGGCTTGAGCTCGACCTCGCTGATCACCACGTCGAAGTCACCATTCAGCTCGTTCTCGGCGTCGCTCGAGGTGCGCGCGATCGTGACCTCGTAGCCGTGCTCGGCCAGGCGCAGCTCGAGCACGGTGGTCTCTTCGGCGTCTGGATCGACAATCAGCGCGCGACGGCGATCCGCCAGGAGCTTGGCGCGCAGGTCGTCGCCGAGCACGACGATCTTCAGCACGTCGACCAGGTTGCCGTCGAAGACCTTGCCTTTGTAGTTGGCGATCACGTCCCAGGCTTCCTGCGGCGTGAGCTTCTTGCGGAAGGCGTTGCCGGCGTGACCGGTCAGGTCCACGTAGGTCTCCACGATCGCGAGCACGCGCGCACCGAGCGGGATCTCCTTGCCCGACAAACGATCGGGAAAGCCCTGACCGTCGCAGCGCTCGTAGAGGTGCGACAGGATCGGAATGACCTTGTCCGGCAGGCGCACCGACTCGAAGATACGCGAGGGTGTGAGGTAGCTCTTCTTGGCCTGCTGACGATGCGCCTCGTACTGCGCGACGTTGAGCGCGGTGAGGTGGTGCGCCGACGACTTGCCAATGTCGTGCAAGTACGCTGCGACGACGGTGGCATCGGCCTCGTCGGCGCTGAGCCCCAGTCGCTCGCACATGCGACGCGTCACGCGCGCCACGGTCATGGAATGTCCGCGCAGCTCGCCGCGCTCCTGCTCGAGCAAAGCGACCAGCACGTTGACCGTCTCCAGGAAGTCGTGCATCGCGACGCTTGACGCAACGGGCGCGATGGGCTCGGACGGCAACGCCGGCGCCTGAACCACGGCCAGCCGCGGATCGCGCACGGGCAGAGGCGCGAAGGACGGCGTACCGGGCAGAGGCGCGATCAGCGTGGCCGCCATGCCGAACTGTGGCGCTTGCTGCAACGGCATCGTCGCCGACAAGCCCATCGGCGGCTGGACGTTCATCGGCACCGGCGGCGGCTGCTGCATGGGCGGTGGTGGTGGTGGTGGTGGTGGTGGCGAACCGACGTACCCGGGCCGCCCCACGATCTCGATGGTCGAGGTGCGACGACGCGCGTCTGCAGGAGGGTCCGGTCGCTCGATCGGAGGCTGAGAGGCAGCGTGGCCGTGCGGCGGCGGCAGCGAATTCTGTTCGTAGGTCTGCGTGGCGCGCCGCGGGCGCTCGCCGTCGACCGTGGACTTGTCGACCGTCGCGGAACCCACCCGCACCTGACCGAAGGCACTGGCCTCGTTCAAGAAGTGCAAGCGAATGGCTGCCTGGATCGCTGCAGGGCGCGCCACCAGCGCGCGCACCTTCGACACGCGCGTCGCGAACTGCACGCTCTTGAGCATGTCTGGATCGTCCGGGTCGACGGTGAGGATCGACAGCTCGCCCGTGCGCGGCTCGTACTTCACCGGAAAGACGCACAGCTTGACGGCCAGCTTGTGCGAGATCAGCTTGAGCAACTGATCGCCGATCGGCGCGGACGAGAGTTTCTTCGTGGAAACAAAGTACGTCTTGTAGAGCGCCGCCAAGAACTTGAGCAGCTGCGTCTCGTCGAGCGCACCGACTTCGATCAGCGCCTCTTCCACGTGCAAGCGACGACGCTTCGCAAACAGCTCCGCCTGTTCGGCGTCGCCTTGCGTGATCGCACCCTCGGAAACCAGCGCTCGCAGGAGCTTCTGATTGATCCGCGGCGCCGGCCCCTCTTGAGGATGTAGTGATGCCGCCACTGAGCTAAGGATTGTATCGCATGGGGAGCCAGGAAAAAGGGGCAAGCGGCGTGAGCCGTATGTGCGACGCAAGGAGCACGAGTGATCCCCGTACGGACGTCGACCCACAGACGATCCCGCGCAGCCGCGCGAAGGCCGACACGCTAAATCAGAGATCACGACCTGCCGCTGCAGCAAGACGCGGATGCCACCAACACGCTCAAGCGCCGGCGCGGCGCAAGATCACCGCCGTGGCGTTGCCGTAGTACCCGACCGCGAGCACCAGCACGTGGCTGAGCGAAGCAGGCAGCCTGCCTTGCACCACGGGCCGCACCGGCACGCCATCGAACCACGCGAGTGAGCATGCCATGGCGAGCGCCCCGGACGCACCGAACGTCTCGCCGAACAGAGCCTTGGGCGCAGCCACCGCCACATTCGGGCCGAGCGCGCTCTCGATGCCCGCGAGCTCGGCGGCGTCGAAGTGCGGAATGCCGCTCACCGCGCTGGCGACCACATCGATCGCCTTGGCTGTGAGGCCGGCATCGGACAGTGCCATGTGGATCGCACGATCGACGGCGGCGGAAGACACGTGGACCAGCATGGCCTCGGACTCCGGTGGCTCGAAGGCGTTGCCATAGCCCACGACGTGAGCGCGCACATGGGCACCGCGCTCTTGCGCGCACTGCTCGGTCTCGATGCACACGTACGCTGCGCCCTCGCCCAGCCGCATGCCCTGGCTCTCGCGACTGCCCGGGGCGAAAACGCGCTCGCCATCGGCGAGCACGTCGAGCTTGAGGAACGCGAGGTAGAGAGGATCGCTGAGCGACTCACCGCCACCCACCACGAACGCGTCGGCACGCCCGTAGAGCAAGTGCGTCTCGCTGCTGAGCACGGCATCGAGCGCGCCACAGTTACCGTCCACGACGGTGATGTTCGGCGCGCGCAGATCTTCCCAGATGCTCACGTAACCCGCAGACGCGTTGATCACGGTGTTGGGAAAGCGATTGGGATTGAGGAAGCGCGGATCTTCCAGCTCGGTGACGTGCGCCGCCTCGGTGATGGCTTCGAGCGAGCCGTACGCGGTGGCCGAGCACAGGCCCACGCGATCGGGCGAGAGCACGTGCACACCGTCGCGCTTGAGACCCGCGTGCTCCAGCGCCAGCTTGGCAGACACGATGAGCATCTTGGTGAGTCGGTCGAAGTTACGCAGACCCTTGTCGCCCAGGTACTGCTTGGCGTCGAAGTCGTAGCACTCGGCTGCAACAGGCGCGGCCCGCAGCGTGTCGGGATGCAGCAGGCTCGGATGGTGGAGGAACACATCGCGCGCGCCTTCGGCCGGCGCAGCGAGCGCCACGCGCAACGCGTCGTAGCCGACGCCGAGGGGGCTCACCAATCCGACCCCGGTGATGGCGCAAGATTTCACTGGACCAAGCACGAACTGGAGGCACGCGCAGGCGCCGCAGGACGCGACGCGAACTTCGACGGGTCCGGCAGGCGACCGGGCTTGGCGAACGCAACGACGGCGTCGTAGCCACCGAACGCGAGCGAGTTGTTGAGCACGATGTCCGCCTTGCCCGCGACGGAGCGGTTGGCGACCAGGTTCAGATCGCACTCCGGATCGGGCGTTTCGTAGCTCATGGTCGGCGGGTAGACGCCGGTCTGCACCGTGAGCACGCAGGCCACGGCTTCGAGCGCGCTGGCTGCACCCATGCAGTGGCCGAGCATGCCCTTCATGCTGCTCACCGGCACCGGACGCGAGCCGAACACTTCGCGAATCACCAGCGCCTCGACCTTGTCGTTGGCATGCGTGCCCGTGCCGTGCGCGTTGACGAAGTCGATCTCGTCGGGCGTCACGCCACTGCGTGCGATGGCTTCGCGCATGGCGGACAAGCTGCCGAGACCCTCGGGATGCGGGCGCGTGATGTGGTGTGCATCGCAAGCCAAGCCCGAACCGCCGACCTCGGCGAGTGCCGTGGCGCCGCGACGCACGGCGTGCGCCTCGGACTCGAGCACCATGATGCCGGCGCCCTCACCGATGATGAGACCCTTGCGGTTCTTGTCGAACGGCTGGCACCGATCGGGCGCCACTGCGCCCAGGCGTACGAAGCCCGCGAACTGAACTTTCTGTAGCAGCTCGCTCGCGCCAGTGATCACCACGTCGGCGCGACCGGAGCGAATCAGGTCGGACGCAAAACTGATCGAGTAGTTGCCAGCTGCACACGCGGCGGGCAGCGTCTGCACCATGCCACGCGCGCCGAACGCGCGCGCCAGGTGGATCGGCAAGAGCGTGGAGCCGTAGAGCGGCAACTTGTTCGGCAACACGGCGGCGAGACCACGGCGGATCCATGTGTTCTCGAGCTCACCGATCACGTCGGCCTCGCCCATCGTCGTGCCGATGATGACGGAAGTGCGCTCGCCCTCGAGCTGCGCGCGGCTGAGACCTGCGTCTTGCACCGCCATGCGTGCTGCAGCGAGCGCGAACGCAGAGCAACGCCCAGTGCGCCGTGCCTCGGCGGCCGTGAGAAAATCGCGCGCGTTGAAGCCGCGCACTTCGCCCGCCACCGAACGGTCGAGACCTGCGGTGTCGAAGCCTTGCACCGTCGAGAAGCCACTGCGACCGTCGACAACGGCACGCCAATAAGCTTCGCGGCCAAGACCAAGCGAGCTAACAACGCCCAAGCCAGTCACGTAGACGCGCGTCATAGTTGCGTGCAGCTATACCCGGGGTGATCCACTCTCGCAAGGTTCTGCTCATGTTACCGGCCGGCCGACTGGCCTAATTTCCCGCGGGAAACGCCGCTTGACAGACCTGTGAGCCGACCCGTAGATAGGCCGCCCGATGACGCCCTCCGATGCAGACACGCTGGTGTCGTGCCTGTCGCAGCTACCCCGTGGCGACGCGCGCGGCTTTCGTTTCCGCGCCATGGACGGCACGGAGCGCTACTACCCGTTCGAAGAGCTGGAGCGTGAGGCGAAGCTGAGGGCGGCGCTGCTCGCCAGCTTGGGCCTGCGCAAGGGCGATCGTATCGCGCTCGTTATAGGGGATCCTGCGGAGTTCGTGCTGAGCTTCCTGGGTGCCGCCGTCGCCGGCATCGTGCCGGTGCCGATCTATCCGCGCGCCAGCTTCAAGGCCAAGAACGCCTACGTCGAGACCGTCGCCCACATCGTGCAGGCGTCCGGCGCGAAGGTGCTGTTGATCATGGAAGCCAGCAAACCCGTGATCGAGGAGGTGCTCACGCATCACCCCGGGCTGTGCGCGCTGGCGATCCTCGAAGAGCTCGCCCAGCGCACGCCGCCCGCGTTCGATCCACCGCGCGTCGACGCCGAGGATCTGTGCTTTCTGCAGTTCACCTCGGGCAGCACGTCGTTGCCCAAGGGCGTGATGGTCACGCACCGCAATCTCGTCGCCAATGCGCGCGCGTTCCTCGGTCCGCGTGGCATCGATCGACGCGACGAAGACATCGCGGTCACGTGGCTGCCGCTCTATCACGACATGGGCCTCATCGGCTTCGTGCTGGGCACCATCGTCTGCAACATCCCCACGGTGCTCATGCCGACCGAGGCGTTCGGCCGCAGGCCCAACGTGTGGCTCGAGTCGATGTCGAAGTACCGCGGGACGATCACGTTCGCGCCGAACTTCGCCTACGGCCTGGCGACCAAGCGCGCGCGCGACAAAGACCTCGAGGGCCTCGACCTCAGCTCGATCCGCGTGGCGGGCTGTGGCGCCGAACCGATCAACCCCAGAGTGATGCGCGAGTTCGCGGCGCGTTTCGCCGCTTGCGGCTTCAATGCGAACGCGCTCATGCCGGCCTACGGCATGGCCGAATCCACGCTGGCGATCACGTTCCATGATCGCGACACCGCGCTGCTCACCGACAGCGTCGATGCCGAGCGCATGACGGCTGGCGAAGCCAAGCCCTCGACAGGCGCGGCGCCAAGCACGCTGGAGCTCGTGTCGTGCGGTCATCCGTTCCCGGGTCACGAGCTGAAGGTCGTGGACGACAGTGGCAAGAGCCTCGGCGAGCGACAGGTCGGCGAAATCTGGACGCGCGGCCCGAGCGTGACGCGCGGCTACTACGGCAATCCCGAGGCCACGACAGCGGCGTATACCGATGGCTGGCTGCACACCGGCGACCTCGGCTACATGGCCGGCGGCAACCTCTACGTGTGCGGCCGCTTGAAAGACCTGATCATCATTCGCGGTGCGAACTTCTACCCGCAAGACATCGAGTGGGCCGTGGCCGAGGTCGAAGGCGTGCGACGCGACAACGTGGTCGCGTTCAGCGTGATGCGTGACGGCGAGGAATCGCTGATCGTGTCGGCCGAAGGCAACTCCACCGATGCCGCCGCGCTGCGCAAGTCGATCGCGACGAAGGTCGCCGAGACCGTGGGCCTCACGGTCGGTCACGTCGCCGTGGTGAAGGTGGGCTCCCTGCCCAAGACCTCCAGTGGCAAGGTGCAGCGACGCCGCACCAAGGCGCTCTTCGAGAGCGGCCAGCTCGAGGAGCACCCCGTCTGAGTCTTCTTGCCGTGCCAGCCGTCTCTACGGCCGCGCGACGGCAACGAACCCACCCGCATGGACGGCGTGGCCGATTCCGCGTATAAAGCGCCGTCAACTTCATGGAGAAACGCCCTATGACCCGGCCCGAGCTGCTTCAGATCTTTCGAACGACCGCTGCGGAAATTGCCGAGAAGGACATGCAGTCTGTCGAGGAGACCCGGGTGATCGCGGAGCTGGGCATCGATTCGCTGGAGCTGCTGGAAGTCATCGGCAGCCTCGAGCGCGACCTGAACGTGCGCATCCCCGACGACCAGCTGGTCAGCATCCAGACCGTGGGTCAGCTCCTGACGCTCGTCGCCGATAAAATGCCGGCCGACGAGCTGCCGCCCAAGAGCTGATCTTCGCCTCCCCGACAACGCGTCAGCAGGAAACCGCTCATGTCCAACGACGAGCTGCGTGAGAAGCTTCGGGCCATCGTCATCGAGATCGCCGAGATCGACGAGGTGCCGGACGACGAAGCCTTCAAGGACCTCGGCATCGACTCGATGATGGCGATCGAGATCATCGCGGAGATCGAGCGCAGCTATCGCATCAAGGTGCCCGAAGCCGAGCTCGAGAAGGTCCGCGACTTGAACTCGGTGGTCGAGCTGGTGGCGAGCAAGCTCGCCTGAAGCGAACGCGTCCGGCAGAGTTCGCATGCCACAGATCCCCGCCGATGTGACCGTCAGCGTGCACCACGTGCGCGTCGGTTACGTCGATACCGACCAGGGCTGTGTCGTGCATCACGGCACGTATTTTCGATACCTGGAGCACGCACGGGTCGAGCTCTTGCGCGAGCGCGGCGTGGACTACAAGCACTTCGAGCGGGACAACCAGCTGGGCTTGCCCGTGGTGGACGCCAACATCCGCTACCACCAGTCCGCGCGCTTCGACGACCTGCTCGAGATCAAGACCTGGATCGCGGTCGCCAACCGCGCGAAGGTGCGTTTCGACAGCCTGATCTTCCGCGAGGGCACGTTGCTCACGCACGCGCAGATCTCGCTGGCCTGCACGCGCCTGCCAGAAGGCCGGATCTGCAGCGTTCCCACGGTCATCCTCGACCTGGCGGACGCAAGCCTGCGCGGCAAGCGCAGCTGACCTGGCTCCGCGCCCGATGATGTCGTCAGCTGCAACTGACGCGTCTCGGTGCGGCGACGGTTGACTTGTAAGAACGAGCGTGCGTCGCAACCTGCCGGGGCGTGTTGGGAGGGCGGGTCGCTCCCGGGCTCGGAGAGTGTCCTCGGCACTACCGCCACGGCTAGGCACAAGGCGCATCGGGCCTGCGAAACGA
>DASVHQ010000079.1:0-1652 GCA_036382515.1 Polyangiales bacterium
TGCTGCTCGAGATAACACCTACCGTGTTCGCGTCCGGCCGGTCGCCATGAAGAGCGGCGCGGCGCTGAACTTGTTCGTGCAGGACATGAACAACCGCAAGGACCCTAGTGTCGTGAGTTAGAAGTTCGCAGACAAAACCTCTCAACGCTTGCGAGGATGTCATCTGCGGATTTAGACCACACGAACGGCTTGGGGCGGGCGTTGTTGAGTTCCAGATACTGCCGGATGGCTTGTTCGAGTTGTCGGGTCGAGCGATGCGTGCCGCGCCGGATGTAGTTTTGAGTCAGCGTGGCGAACCAGCGCTCGACCTGATTGAGCCAAGACGCCGAGGTGGGAGTGAAGTGAACGTGGAACCTCGGGTTGCGTGCGAACCAGGCCCTGATCGTGGGCGTCTTGTGAGTGCCGTAGTTGTCCATCACGAGATGGATGTTCATTTGCGGCGGCACGTTGGCCTCGATGGTGCGCAAGAACTGCAGGAACTCGCCGCTTCGGTGGCGGCGATGCAGCTCGCCAATAACCTCGCCCGTGGCAATGTCGAGCGCCGCAAACAGCGTCGTCGTACCGTGACGCGCGTAGTCGTGGGTGCGCCGCTCGGGGATGCCCGGGGCCAGCGGCAGGAGCGGCTGCGTGCGATCGAGCGCCTGGATCTGGCTCTTCTCGTCCACGCACAGCACCATCGCCTTGATCGGCGGATCGAGGTACAGGCCGACGATGTCGCGCACCTTCTCGACGAAGAGAGGATCACTGGAGAGCTTGAACGTCTCTTGCCGGTGCGGTTGCAAGCCGAACGCACGCCAGATGCGCGAGACCGCCGTCTGCGACAGACCCGCATCTCGCGCCATCGAACGAGTGCTCCAGTGCGTGGCTCCCGCCGGTACGCTCTCCAACGTCTTGGCGATCACGGCATCGACGCGCGAGTCGTCGATCGTGCGTGGTGCTCCGGGCCGCGGCGCATCAAGCAGGCCATCAAGCCGCTGCTCGACAAAGCGGGCCCGCCACTTCGAGACCGTCTGCTGTGTCACCCGCTGGCGCGCCGCAACCACCTTGTTGTCGGCGCCCGCTGCGCAGGCCAAGACAATGCGTGCACGCAGCGCAAGCGCCTGCGCGGTCTTGCGCCGCAGCGTCAACGCCTCGAGCTGCTCCCGTTCGGTCTCGCTCAACATCAGTTGCGTCTTGGGTCTGCCGCTCATCGAAGCCTCGCCGTGTGCACACGCTACACGACCGACTCCAATGACGCTTAATAGTTCAACGAACTTCTAACTCACTACACTAGAGGGACGCCGGCGCCTGCCGACGCTCAGTGGATGAGGCGGTCTTCTTCGGCGACGAAGAGCTCGTCGAGGATCAGCGCGTCGGGCTCTTCGCCCAGGCTCCAGAAGACCATCAGGACGATGATCTTCAGGTCTTCCAGATCCAGCGGCCCGCCCGGAATCGCGCTCGCCCGATCGATCACCATCTCGCGCATCTGCGGCGGCAAAACACCCGCCGATTCGAGAAAAGTGATGAAGCCGATCGACTGCTCGCCCAGGTGCTCGAGCTCGGCCGGCACGAAGATGCGAACGCTGTCCGGCTGCTGCTCGCCGACGCGCGCTTCGGCGGCCGCGGCGACGCCGTCGAGCCAGGTCAGCGCGTCCTCGATTTCCTCGGATTCG
>DASVHQ010000080.1:0-16969 GCA_036382515.1 Polyangiales bacterium
CTTGGTCGCGGTGCAGTTCACGTAGGCAAGGATGGCCAACATCCTGAGCCGGTCTTCGTACCCCGTGAAGCTGATCAACGCCGGACCGAGAAGTTCGAGATGCTCGATGGCCCAGACCTGGGTCTCGGTGATGCGCCACCAACCACGGATCGATGTTGGAATGTCGATGGTTCTCGGCATCAGTATCGTGTCACCAACGGCTCCGGTCACCGTTTCGCCGACGGTTTTCGGGGCCGGACTTTGGCCGCCGCCGCCGCGTAGCTCTCTCGTGCTCGTTGAAGGTACGAAGGGTCCTTGCAGATGCGATTCCCCTGGTAGAACTCGGAAGCGGCCTGCGTCTGCGGAATCACTTCGAAGCGGACGCGGAAATCGAAACCGCTGACCTGGTCCATGTGGAGCGTGAATTCACCGGCGGGATCCATGTCCGTGCACTAGCACGGACTGCGCTCTGCCAGCATCAGCCAGGCCAGTCGTGTGTCGGCTGTCGCTCCAGTGGGGATCGCGCCATGCACGAAGCCTCTTGCCGATGCTTAAGCCGAAAGACACGGTGTCGCAGCGCTTCATCGCGCCCAAGCAGGTGCCCACGTTGATGGAGGATCGAGCACGGAGGATCACGCTAGGTGCGCGCAGCAGTGAGCGTATCCCGAAGAGCAAGAACCCGCCGCGTGCGAATGCAGCGAGCACGTCAACGATCGACAAGAACTCGCTCTGTGTCGCGGGGTACGAGAGGTAGATCGGTGACCATGCGTTCGGCCTCAGCTTGGCTTTGTAGGCGTGCAGGCCCTTGAAGTCGTAGAGCCACGCGCTCTGGTCGCGTGCCAGACGCAATATGCCAGCTACGTCGCCTGCCAGCGGCGTAAGCCCGAGCGTCAGCCAGGTGCTGGTCGTGGTCGCCAGCCAACGCATCACCGCGTCCACAAGCAGCTCGCTCGTGCCGTTGGGCGCGTCTGGGTCCCGCACCAGGTTTTCGATGAACCAACCACTTCGCGTCGGGACGGGGATTACGCCCGCAAACCCGATCACGCTGCCGTCCTGTTCGGCGACGAAACAGGCGCGCTTGTTCGGGAAGGTGAAGGGATCGACGCGCACCAGGAACTCCATCGGCGCCATGCCTCGTGTCTCCAGCCAACGCTCTACGACCCGCATGATGCCAACGCGTGTGGGTCCCACCTGCAGCTCCTGCGCCGTGGCTCGCCGAACGTGCACACCCTTGGCGCGGGCGCGCCGCAGCTGTTCGCGCAAGCTGCGGTGCTGCGCCAGTGTCGCGGGCCAGCGGCGTGGATCCCAGCTGGGTTGCTCACCGATCAGTAACGAGCGCAAGGCGCCGCCGGCCAGCTCGCGGAAGCGCTCTTCGGTCGCGAAGAAGCAGGAGCGTTTGCCTGACAGGCGGGCGGCGCGCGTGAAGGCGCTCGCGCAGCTGCTGATGGCGGCAGGCGTTGCGATCGGCGCACCTGCGGCTACCCACGCGCTGCCGGTGTCCACGTAAGCGACGCAGGCGTCATCTCCGTGGAAGAAGTACGAGTAGCCGGACCCCAGCGTTTGGAACGCAGTCGCGTTCCAGCCGTGACGCTCGACCAGATCGAGGACGCGGTCTCGTTGCGACATCGGCAGGTCGGTGCTTCGCAGACTCGGCTTCATGAACGTAGCAATGTGGCGGGTCGCAGCTGGTGGTCATCCAAGCGGCGCACATGCGCATCGACCAGATCACTGCGAGTGAGGATGCCGATGACGCGACGGGGTTGCGCGCGTGACACGACCGGCAAGCGGCCGACGTGCGCGCGTGCCATGCAGTCTGCGGCGTCGCGCAACGAGCAATCGTCGTAGATGACAATGGCCTCGAGGTGGATCAGCTCGCTGACGCGACGAGCCGCAGCGCTCGGGGTACTGATCAGGTCGCGGCGTGTCAACACGCCGATCAGCAGCCCTGCCTCATCGACCACGGGAAAGCCCTGATGACGCGTGCCTTCGGCTTCGGACGCCAGCCACTTGCGCACCGTTTCGACACTGTCGTCGCCTCTCAGCTGCACCACGGGTCGCAGCGCGCACTCGCGCACGCTGATCAGCGACAGGAAATCGGCACTGTACTCACCTAGAGCGCGAACACCGCGCCGCGCGAGCTTCTCGGTCATGATCGAATTGCGCATGAGCAAGGAGGAGACGAGAAATGCCGAGGTGCAGCCGCCGAGCAGAGGCAGAAGGCCGAGCGGTTGGCGGGTGGCCTCGAAGGCGAACACCACGGAGGCCAGCAGCGCGCGTGAGGCGCCTGCGAACATCGCCGCCATCCCGACCAGCGCGGCGATGCGCACATCGATTGTCAGATTCGGTGCGAGCGCGACGCCTAGCGTACCGAGCGTCGCGCCGAGACCGCCTCCGATGGTGAGCAACGGCGCCAGCGTGCCGCCGGAGGTTCCGCTGCCGAGGGAGATCGCCCAGGACAGAAACTTCAGGGTGCACAGCACGAGGACGGGTTTCGCGAGCATGCCGCCAGAGAGGATGTGCTCGATGTTGTCGTAGCCGACGCCCATCGTCCTGGGCGCGAAGTAGCCGATGCTCCCGACGGCAACTCCGCCCAGCGCTGGCCACCACATCCAATGGATCGGTAGCCGCTCGAAGCCGTCCTCAACGGCATAGACAGCGCGTGTCACGCCGACTGACGCGACGCCCACCAGCGCGCCCAACACCACGTAACTTGCCAGCGCCGCTCCGCTTGGCTGCACCAGATCCTGCATCGCGAAGACCGGCGCCGCGCCGACGAATGTCATGCGAACGCCGGTGGCGGTGACGGCGGCCAAGGCGACGGGGATCAACGAACGCGGGTGGTATTCGAAGAGCAGGAGCTCGATCGCCAGCAGCACTGCCGACACCGGGCTGCCGAAGGTGGCGGCCATGCCGGCGGCGGCGCCCGCAGAGAGCAGCGTCTTGCGTTCAAACGCTGTGGTCTTCAGCACTTGTCCGGCGAGCGATCCGAGCGCGCCGCCCGTCACGATGATGGGCCCTTCCGCGCCGAAGGGCCCACCAGTCCCGATCGCAATCGCCGCCGACAGCGGCTTGAGGAAGGTGATGCGCGCTGGAATGCGGCTCTGGTTGGTGAGGACTTGCTCCATCGCTTCGGGAATGCCGTGGCCGCGAATCGCCTTCGAGCCGAAGCGCGCCATGAGCCCGACGACGACACCGCCGAGCACCGGGATCGCCACGACCCAAGCCCCGAGCCGATGGTCTGCCGGGGAGACGAAGGCCGTTGAGAAGCGGCCGTAGAACGCAAGGTTCGTGATCAGCCCGATCAACCGCGTCAGCAACTGAGCCACTAGGCCGGCGGTGATGGCGATCAGGATCGCGATGCCGCTGATGGTGACGACCCGCCGATCGACCAGCACCGGATGCGCTGGGATGTCGGCCGCGACCAGCGTTGGCGCCAGAGACGGCGCGATCGGGAGACCTGCGGTTTCGTCTAGCGCTGCTTCACGATCCGTCACGGTGTTTGGCTTTCTTGGGTGCGACGGGCTCTTCGTCGTCGAAGAACATCGCGGGCGCTTCATCGGCCAGTTGCATCGCTTCGACCAGGCCGTGCAACGCTGCGGCCAAGTCTTTGCGCGCCTTTTTCGGCAGCTTCTCGATGCCTTCGATCAAGCGGTCTTGCGCGGCGAAGGGCGCCCGTTGCAGCAACTTGCGCCCGCGCTTCGTCAGCTCCAGCTCGATCCGACGACCGTCGATCGCTGACGTGGTGCGTTGCACAAACCCGCGCTCCACGAGCCGTTTTGCCACGACTGAAACCGTGCTCTGGTGCGTGCGGGTGCGTGCAGCCAGCACGTTGAGAGAGAGCGCGCGTGTCGACGAGAGCGCGCGCATCACGAAGAGCTGCGCGCCGGTGACGCCCAGCTGGTGTTCCGCCGCGCGTGACGATTCGCGGAGCACCCGCACGATACGGCGCAGGTCGTCGAGCACTGCTGTGACTTCGGACGTCATGCTTGCGCTCGCACCCTACAACACGAAACGTATGGGTGCCAATGCAATCACCTGAAATGGCGACGCGCTTGTCTCTGGCGCCAACGCGCTCGCTTAGATCCACCGCGCGTCAAGCGAGCTCAAGGCGCCGCTCGCGAGCGGCGGACCGCTGGGGCTGCCCTTCTCTGCGCCCGCCTGGCGTCGGTCGCTGCTCGTGTCCCGCCAAGCACGCGATCCATCGTCGCTGCGCCTCGCGGTGCTGCGGGTTGACATGGGGGATCTCGAGCCCTAGGTCACGCCAGCCGGCTCTGCGTGTTTGCGGAACGGGCCCTTCGTGGGAGCACGCCGGGTTTTTCGCAACAGGCGTCGCACACTCGGCGGCCGCCCAGCTTCGCGGAGGTCACTCGATGTTCCAACACACAGCCGTCCATCTCATGGCATTCACCGCGGTCCTAGTGGCCTTGTCGGGTTCCGCATCCGGCTCCGCGAGCGCAGACTACCGTGTCATCGATCTCGGCGGCCTGTCAGGCGCGGTGAGCCGAGGCAACGCGATCAACAACGCGGGCGAGAGCTTGGGCAACTCGTCGTCGGCCTCGAGCGCGCTCGACGCGTGGCTGGCGCTCCACAACTTACAGACTCAGGTGTCGTTCTTCGCGGAAGCGGACGGCACGCTGCATGCCGTGCCCGGCAGCGGCGTGGCCCTCAACAACCGCGGCCAGGTCGCGGGTATCGCGCCGCTGACCGACGCCTGTGGGCGTTCGCCGCAGCGCGCCTTCCTCTGGAGCGTGCGCTCCGGCGCACAAACGCTGCCGCCGCTACCAGGCGATGTCGAGAGCGTCGCAACCGCGATCAACGACGCAGGCGCAGTGGTCGGCTATTCGGTCGACGCCAACTCCACCCACCACGCCGTGCTGTGGATCAACCGGCAACCCCAAACCTTGGGCACGCCCGACGGCAGCACGGCGATCGCGATCAACAATCAATTGCAGGTGCTGGGCTATCTCGCGGGCGGGAAGAAGGGCGCCGGCTACAGCTTCTTCCTGTGGACGGCGGCGAACGGCTACCAAAGCGCGCCGTCGCTCACGCGCGTGGGCGATCAGTATAGCTTGGCGACGGCCCTGAACGATCACGGCCAGATCCTGGGCACCTCGACCGACACCAACTTCGTCAACCACGCGGTGCTCTGGGACAGCAGCGTAGGTCTGATGGACATTGGACAAGTTTCAGGTGACACATCCAGCACGCCGCTTGGGCTCAACCAGCAAGGCGACGTGCTCGCCGTGTCCATGGCGGCCTCCGGCAGCACCTCGCACTACTTTCTTTGGGATGGTGCGCGCGGCGTGCGTGCGATCGCGGCGGGTCTGGGCTTCACGAGCGTCGCCGGTTTGAACGATCACGACGACCTGGTCGGCACGAAGCCAAACCGTGCCGGAGCGCCGCGTGCCTTCACGCAGCGCCGTGGCGTGTCCCATGAACTGGGAACGCTGGGCGGTGATTGGAGCGTGGGCAGCGCGCTCAGCCAGAGCGGTGATGTCGCAGGTTACGCTCTCGATGTGACTGGCAACGTGCACGGCTTTCGCTGGACTGCGCGCGCCGGCCTGGAGAATTTGAACGACTTGGACCAAGGCACGGGTGTCAGCATCGCTCGGTCCATCAACGCGCAAGGCGCGATCGTCGGAACCGCGGCCAAGACTTGGTCGACGCGGCAACGAGCGTTCCTCTGGAACCCACGCACGCAGATGCGTGACCTTGGTTCGCTCGAAGGTGTCGACAGCGGATTCAGCGAAGCCTACGGCATCAACGCGCGCGGCCAGGTGGTGGGCTTCACGACGCAAAGCTTTTCGAATGGCAATTCCGCGATGCCACCGTTCTTGTGGGATGCGGCCACGGGGATGCAAGCCTTGCCTCTGCCTGCGAACTTCTTGACGTTCTTCTCTGCCCCTGCCACGGCGATCAACGACCGCACGACGGTCGTCGGCACTGGGCTCGCGTTCTCCGGTGACGCCGGCTGGATCTGGGATGCGACGAAGGGCAGCCGCGAATTGTTGTCAGCAAGCGGTGCGGCCGCTCTGCCCACTGCGCTCAACAACCGCGACCAGGTCGTGGGTCAGTCACCGGTGTCGACAGGTAGCTGCGGTTTCGCGACGTCGCACGCGTTCATCACGGCTGCGGACGGCAGCGTACAAGACCTCGGTACGCTCGACGGCGATCAGATCAGTGTGGCGCGCGCGATCAACCTGGAAGGCGATGTCGTAGGAAACTCGGGCTCTTTTCTGTTACGTGCGTTCTTGTATCATGCAGGCCGCATCGAGAATCTCACCACGCTGGTCGCCGATCCGCAGTGGCTCTTGCAGAGCGCGGAAGCCATCAACGACGCGGGAGCCATTACCGGCGTCGGCCTGCATCATGGCCAGGTGCACGCCTTCTTGTTGCAGCCTCTGCCAGACCGACAACATTGATTTCGCCGCGGGCGCGGTTGCTCTAACCGGGGCCAATTTTCAACGCTGACGCCGTTGGTGTCTTTCGCAGAGTGCGCCGGACAGGCGCGTGCCCTTGAAGGAGATATCCGTGATCATTGACCGCGCCACTGCACTCGTTCTTCTGAGCCTGCTTGTCGGCTGCTCTTCGTCTTCGGGCTCGCCGAAGAACGGCGCGGGCTCCACGGACGCGGGTTCGCCCGGTTCCGGGGGGAGCCACTGCTACCCAAACGGCACATGCAACGCCGCGCTCTCGTGTCTGAGCAATCTCTGTGTGAACCCCATGAGCGGTGCCGGCGGTCAGTCAGGCGCGGCGGGCGGCCTGGCTGGCACCGGTGGTACGGTGGCAGGTCCCGGTGGTGTCACGGGCACCGCAGGCCACATAGGCGGCGCCGGTTCGAGAGCAGGCGGCACCTCGAGCGACAGCGGTCCCGCAGATGCGAGCAGTCGCGGCGATGCCTCGTGTACGAAGCCAAAACAGATCGATCTCTACGTCATGCTAAGCCAGACCGGATCGATGAACGACAAAGTCAACGGCGGTGTCGCCAAGTGGGCTGCGGTCACTCAGGGCATCACGACGTTCGTGAACGATACCACCTCGAAGGGACTGGGTATCGGCATCCAATATTTCGGTCTGCCACCGAGCGTAGCTTGCCCAGTCGCCTGCGCCATCGACGCTGACTGCGGGACGTCCGGCCCCTGCGATTCAGCCGCCACCCATGTGTGCTTGGGATGTTTCGCGGGAGACTCGTGCACTGCGTCCGACTATGCGACGCCGGACGTGGGGATCGGGACGCTGCCGACGGTCGGGAGCTCCATCGTCGCGTCGCTCGCTAACCACGCTCCATCAACCGCCGATGCTCTCGCCCCTGCGCTGGACGGAGCGATCACCTACACCAAGTCCTACGCACAAGCGCACTGGGGCCACGCCGTGGCTGTCGTGCTCGTCACGGACGGGCCGCCGTCGGAGTGCACGACGGACCTTTCGTCCATAGCGGCGCTGGCGGCGGCGGGTCTGCCGGTCGTGCATACGTTCATTGTCGGCCTCGGCAGCTCGACGTCGGTTCTGGATGGCGTCGCCCAGGCGGGCGGAACCGGTGCCGTGATGACGGTCGACACCAACCAGCCCCTGCCGCTGAGAATCCAGCAAGCGCTGACGCAGATCGCGAGCAGCGCCGCGCTCGCTTGTGCCCCCTGACCTTCTTGGCGCCCGCCGGGCCCCGGCGACCGCGTTGCACATGAACGGGCTCTCGGGTCCACCCGCGAGTTGACATTCACCCAGACCGCGAAGTGGCGTCACCCCCTACCCCATCTTCTCCACGCGGCAGCGTCTGCGCGAAGCTTCTCGATCGAGCCGTGCGCGCCGTGCTCGTGACGCCGCTGGATGCATGATCACATGTGACGCGTCTGCGCGGTTGCTCTCGTCGCAAACCCAGGCTACGAGGTCTACGTGTCACCGGCGCACGTGTTCGATTACGCGATCATCGGCTCGGGGTTTGGTGGCAGCGTTTCGGCGCTGCGCTTGACCGAGAAGAGGTACGACGTGCTCCTGCTCGAAAAGGGCAGCGAGCTCCAGGCCGAGGATTTTCCCGAGACGAACTGGAACCTCAAGCGCTGGCTGTGGGCTCCAGTGTTCGGCTTTCGGGGGCTTTTTCAGATGCGCCCGTTCTCGCACGTGCAGGTCCTGGCGGGCGCGGGTGTCGGCGGCGGCTCGCTCACCTACGCGAACACGCTCCCCATCCCCAAGCGCGGCTTCTTCGCTAGCCCGACCTGGGCGCAGCTCGCCGACTGGGAAACCGAGCTCGCGCCGCACTACCAGACCGCGCGTCGCATGCTCGGCGCAGCGCCCACCGATTTCCTCACGCCCGCCGACGTGCTGCTCAAAGAGCTCGCGTCCGAGCGCGGCACGCCCCAGGCGTTCGAGAAACCGCACGTCGCTGTGTTCATGGGCGAGGCGGGCAAGACCGTGCCCGATCCGTACTTCGACGGCGAAGGGCCCGAGCGCACGGGTTGCGTGCGCTGCGGCGCGTGCATGACCGGCTGCCGATATGGCGCGAAGAACACGCTCGACAAGAACTACCTCTATTTCGCTCGCAAACGTGGGCTCACGCTCCATGCGGACAGCGAAGTCGTGCACATCGCTCCGCTCGACGGCGGCGGCTATCGTGTCCGCGCGCTGCAAGGTCGTTCGTACTTCGCGCGCCGCGAGGTCGAGTACGTCGCGAAGAACATCATATTTTCGGCTGGCGCGCTCGGAACGAATTCGCTGCTGCTGCGGCTCGCCACCGATCCCACGGCGTTGCCCAAGCTCTCGCCGCGCGTGGGCCGGCGCGTGCGCACCAACTCCGAGTCGCTGATCTGCGTCACCGTGCCGGGCAGCAAGGATGACCACGCCAAGGGCATCGCCATCAACTCGCTGTTGCAGACCGACGAGCACTCGCACCTGGAGATGGTCCGCTACGGCACAGGCTCGGGCTTCTTTCGCATGCTCGTCACTGCGCCGCATCTGCGAGGACAGCCCGGCTTCCTGATGCTCCTGCGCATGCTCATCGCCACGCTCGCGCATCCCGTTCTCACGCTGCGTGCGCTGTTCGTGGCGGATTGGGCGCGCAGCACGATGATCTTGCTGTACATGCGTTCCACCGAAGGCACGCTGCGCTTCGTCCGCAACGCGCTCGGCATCATGAACACCGAGCTCGAGGACGGCGAGCGACCGAGCGCGTGCATGCCCGAGGCCACCGCGCTCGCGCTGCGCATCGCCGACAAAGTCGGCGGCATCGCGCGTTCGACTTTCTACGGGCAGGTGCTGAACATCCCAACCACCGCACACATCCTGGGCGGGTGCGCCATGGGCAGCTGCGCGGACGACGGCGTCATCGACCATCGCCACCGCGTCTTCGGCTACGACGGGTTGTACGTCATCGACGGCTCGGCGATCTCCGCAAACCCCGGCGTGAATCCGTCACTTTCGATCTGCGCCCTGGCCGAGCGCGCGATGACGTTCATCCCGGAAAAGAGCTGACGCGCGGAACGAGTGGCGCGGTCCGTGGCGCCACAGGCCGGCCGTCGCGAGATCGTGTACGGTGCGAGCGCATGCGCTGGGAAGAGTGGCGGGCGAGGGTGCACGATGCGTGGCCGTGGCTCGCGCTGCTAGGCCTGTGGTTGCTGTTCGAGTTGCCGAGCGCCGTGCAGGCCGACGGTCTTTCACTGCGTGACGTGCGCCCGTCCGGGGACGTGCTGCTGCTCTGCAGCGCGTGGGCATTGGCTCGCGCGCACCCGCTCGGCCGCTTCGTGCGCCCGCTCTTGCGCGTGGTCGCGGGCGTGCTCGTGTGGTTTCGTCTGGACTGCGCCGTGTGCGCGTTGCTGACGCGCCTACAACGCAGACGTGAGGACGGCACATGCGCATGACCGTGCGTCGGCTCCATGCGAAGCGGCGACCTCAGCGGGTAACGGTAGTGTCCCGACACGTTGCGTGGCGCGCGCGCGGGATGTTGTCTCGCTCGTAGCCTCGCTCGCATCGGATCCGGGGACCGCCGTTGGGGCTGCGGTGCAAGCGCCTGGGTTGTCGTCATGCCAGCGCATTGATGGCGACGACGCCTGCTTCGGAAGCGACGAGAGCGAGAGCATGGGTCCCATACGGTGCATTTCTTGTGCCGCGCCTCGCTTGCTGCTCGGTGGCTCAATAGGCCGAGCATCTGACCGGCGCGTGGGGTCGGCGGTGGTGAAGATCGCCACCCGCTCAGGTGTTCTTCACCATTTCGGCGTGTGCGCGCGAGTGTGCAGCGCTCGCTACGCGGCTCACGGTATGCACGTAGCTGGGGCACTGCCTCGCGCAACTTCTCCGTACCTGCGCGAGCACCGTCCCCGCGGCCCGAGTTGGCTGGAGCGAGACTAACGGCCGGCGCACGCGCGATCTCGGTACGGCGAAACCGGCGCTCAGTAGCTCCGCAGGCGGTCGAGTCACGGCGGTCAGACCTCGCGCAAGGCCCCGCGTTCTTGAACTCGCGCACGATGCGCTCCTCGGCGGTCGTCCTGCACGGCACGTGCTCGGTCAGCGCATGGCTGGTGGTCGCCTACGGTCGCCCGCACGTGCCGCGACCACGACTGAGGCCCGCCGAGCTTGCGCGACGCTACCGATGCACACGTGCTTGCTGGTCATTGAGCTCCACGAGCAACGTCTCGATCAGCTCTTTCGCTGATGTTTGCTGTGTCGGGCTCAGCTCCAAGTATCGGAGTGCATCGTCGAGTTCTTCGACAGAGAACGACTGCCACGACGGGTTGAACCAGCGCATGGATATCGTCCGGCTGCGCACCTCCGCATTGCACGCGATCATGGCGACCGGCTTCTTGTTGTCGCCCACGAGTTCCATGAGCTGCTTGCGCTGCACAGCCGTCGGCCATCCGCCCAAGGTGTAGACGAGCCGCTTGACCTCTGGCCGGGCGACTACGTGTTGGACATGCTTTACATACTCGTCCCACTCGTCATCGCGCGGCGGAAGACGGCCGATTACGGTGACTGCAAGCAGGCCCTTCACGCCCCAGACGATGTTGCGCATACGACCCACCCCTCGCGGAGAACTTGCACGCAACGTGCCACACACGCGGGCCGCAGCACAACCGCGCGTGCGCTCGTGGCGCTTGGCATTGGCCAGCCGATCGACTTCAGCGTCCAGCATCGTGTTGAGCGTTTCTTCGACCGACCGTGGCACCAGCTCCGACAGCTGATCGCGTACGGCAGCAATCCTCGCGATCCGCGAGCTGACGAACGCGAAGAACGCGGCGTGTTTGCACGCGAAGCCAGTGAAATTCCCAGATTCCGGATTCGAGAGCAATCGTGCTTCCGGCGTTCGAAACCCCGCGGAAGCTCGCGGTCGCTTCCACTCTGTGCTGCGGATACCCGCACCTACCTGCGCGACGCCAGTCTGACCGCGGTCACCGGCGATGCTCCGCCTGCGGTCCGCGCTCCGTCGCTCGCTTCGTAGAGGGAGCGCGCGAGGGGTTCGAACAGCTCGACGCGCGGTTGGCGGATCGGGCGGGCGCCTTGGAAGTCGAGCGAGCCGCGGTGGACATACAGCGCTTCGGACAGGGTGGTGGCGTCGCGACCGAGACCTGCCAATCGTGCGTCCAGACGCCGCCAAGTCTGCCAGCCGCCCAGCTCCGCGTCACCCGCCTGAGCAGCTACCCCGGCGGCGGCATCAGTTTCGTCCTAGATCTCATCCGTCAACTCGATGAGGGGCATGGTTGTAGACATGCGTTCCTGTTTAGTTGTAGTGACCTCGCACTCGCCTCACGAGCGCTTCGTGCTGAGCCTGCACCGGCTGATGCCGCTGACGGCGGCACCAGTCGTAGATGGACTCGATCGCCCTTGTCAGGCTCGCACTGCGAGTCTTGCACGCCGTGCCCCATCGTCAGGACCTCGACGCGCCACTCCAAGTCGACGCCGCCCCGTTCGACCACATTTTGTTGCTGGACATCATCGAACACCCGCGCGATCCGGAACGCTTCATGGATCCGCGTGCGCTCGCGGTGCACGAGTTCGGCATGCGCCCGTGCGACGCCGTCACAGTCCGTAGCGTTCTTGCAGCACGCACAAGCTCGTCAACTGGATGCAGGTCGCGAAGTAGCGACCGCGCGCGGTCGGCGAGGCGTCCGCCGGTCCGGCGTCGAGGAACGCGTCCACCTTCTTCCAGTCGAAGAAATGCAGCGTGCGGGCCTTCGGAGTGCGTAGCACGTCCTGCACGCGCTGCCGCATCCGCCCCTTGAGCTCGGGCGGCGCCAGGAACGGGTGCTTCTGTCGCCGGTACACGGTATCGGTGAGGTAGGGCCGAGCGGCCTCGCGCAGCACGTATTTCTCGACGTTGCCACGCACCTTCAGATCCGCAGGCAGCATGGCGGCCTGCTCGGCGAAGAGGTGATCGAGCAGCGGCGGACGGCCCTCGATCGAATGCGCCATCTCCATCCGATCGCCGAGGTAGTTGAGCAGACGGTTCGGGAAGGCGGTCTTCAGCCACAGCCACATGGATTGGTTGACCGGCTCGCGTGTCGCCAGATCACGGGCATCCAGGCGATTGAGCAGCATCGCGTACGGATTGCGACCGGCTAGCTCGGAGACGAAGTTCGCTGCCAGCAGGCCCCGCACGGTCGTGCTGGAGGTCGTGAAGCTCAGGAGCCAGGCCGGTACGTAGCCGAGCACCCGCTCGATGGACGCGGTCGCCTCCACGCCGACCGTGGGCGGAGCACCGAAGGAGCCATAGTGCCGGTTGGCCGCGTGCAGTGCGGCGAGCCGCTCGGCTTTGGTGGCTGCATCTTCGCCCGGCGTGTTGTGCAGCAGCATGTCCTGCCGAAACGACGGGTAACCCGCGAACAGCTCGTCCGAACCCTCGCCGGTCAGCACGACTTTGAAGCCATAGTCGCGCACCTTCTCGCTCAGGATGAACTTGGCGACGGCGTTGCCGTTGGCGATGATCGTCTCGCAGTGCCATACCGCGTCGGCAAAGCGATCGGCGAGCAGATCTTCGGACACATCGAAGCGGTGAAAGCGCGCCCCGGCGCGCGCAGCCATCTCCTCGGCGATGGGCCCCTCGTCGTACGGGCCCTTCTCGAAGGCAATCGTGAAGGCATCGACGGGCTCCGAACGTAGCGAGGCTGCCACGCCGAGCAACGCGCACGAGTCGAGCCCACCACTCAAATACACGCCGACCGGCACGTCCGCGCGCAGCCGCAAGCGCACGGCCTCGACCAGGGACTGCCGCAATTGTGTCACGTAGTGCGCGTCCTCGCGACGCGGCGCCGAGTGACCTGCCGAGTGATCTGCCGACGGATCTGCCGACGGATACTTCAGGTCCCAGTACGGGACGATTTGCGTGTTGTAGCGCGTCGCCAACAGGAAATGGCCAGGCGGCACCTGGTAGACGCCCCGGAACATCGTCCGGTCGGCGTCGGACACCAGGTGCAGCTCTTGATGAACGGATTCGTCGTCCCACTGCGCCGGCACACCCGCCTCGAACAGCGCCTTGATCTCCGAAGCCAGGTAGAGCGTGCCGTGCACGCGTGCATAGAACAGCGGCTTGATGCCGAAGCGGTCGCGCGCCGCGAACAGCGCGCGATTGCGTTCGTCCCACAGACAGAAGGCGAATTCGCCCCGCAGCTGCGCCAGGCAGTGCGTGCCTCTCTCCTCATAGAGGTGCAGCAAGATCTCGCTGTCCGATTGGGTTCGAAAGCGGTGACCGCGCGCTTGCAGCTCGGCCCGTTGACGCTCGAAGTCGTAGAACTCCCCGTTCACGACGATGTGTAGCGCCTCGTCCTCGTTCGCAATCGGTTGGTCGCCGGTGGTCAGATCGATGATCGACAGACGCGCGTGCGCCATGCCGACTTGCCCGTTCTTCGCGACCCACTCGCGCCGACCGTCGGGCCCGCGGTGGTGCAGCGTGCGCACCGAACGGCGAAGCGCCTCGACCGACACCGGGGCGTCGGTCGAGAACATGGTGACGAATCCGCACATACAACCCCCCCTGCTGTGGGGCGAAAACTGTCACGGATCGGCATGGCTTGTCCAGAGTCATTTGGGGGCGGTGGTCGGGTCGGGAGCCGGCGCGGTGGATGCTGGAGGGTTGCAAGGCCTGGCTGTCCCTGCCGCTTGGAGGAGCGTCGGTCGGGGTGCATCACCACTTCGCGGTCGAGGGCTCTGCGGAGCAACATCCACCTGCTCTTCAGACTGCCGCCATCAGCAGCATCAAAGGAAACGACGACCGAGGTCGATGTTGGTCGGTCGGAGACATTTGAGCCCCGCAATTCCCTCTTTCGGCCCAAAACTCTACCGGACCAGAATTTCCAACCCACGTCTCGCTCACGCATCAGTCTGCAAAGCCGGGGTGGGGGTCATTCTGGGCCTTGGCCGAGCGCTGCGGTTCCGTCAGCCAACATGGCGTAGTGGTCGGCGTGGGGGCGAGGCTGATCGATAAACGGGCGGTTTCTCTGATTCCGCCCGGACAAACGCCTCCCAGTCTGCCAGCCGCCCCGCGCCGCGTCACCCGCCTGAGCAGCTACCCTGGCGGCGGCTTGACTCACAGAGATCCGAGCGCAATCCACGCCCGTGCCGGGCTTGCAGTCATTCGGGGCGAACTTCGTTGCCTTTGCTCGTTGCCATACCAGCGTCTGGATGTTCCGGGCCGTTTTGATTGGGCGATTGGCACTCGACATAACGTTGTGTTGCAGGGTCCTCAGCAACCGGCGGCGCCGGGCCTTGCGGTTCTTGCGCGGCGATCTTACCCGGATCGGTCGGCGGTTCCGCTTTGGGCTTGGCACCCAGCAGCCAAAGCACCGCACCCGCGGCGGCGACCGTGACACCCACTTCTATCACGTCGATTCCCCCGGGATTACTTCGAAGACTGGAAAAGCCGCAGTAGCCTTGCTTGTAAGTGGCCCCGCCCGAGCAGCCAGGACCACCCAACACTCCCGCGGCGCTGAGCAGACCGATGCCCGCCACCGTGCCACCTGCCATGGTCAAGTACCGGCCAACTTTGGTGACCGTGACACAGCCACAGAGCTGGAGCACGACAAGCATCGCCGTGTGAATGCAAACGAGGATCAGCTGGTCACGGTACGACAGCCGCATGCTCTTCCCTGCGCCCACCTGGCGTGACCAAGTGGTAAACATCGCGGTTGCTTTGCGAACCTGCCCACAGCACGCCAAGCACAAACGTATGCCCTTCGCGCATCGTGATGCAATGGCCCGCCGGAATCACCAAGGCATGCGCCTTCACCACCATTAGTTGCGATCGTCGTGGTCGTCCCATCCACGGCCTGGACGGTTGCGGGATGGGCGGGTCGAAGTCGTCGCCCCCCTCGCTCACTGCTGCCGAAGCCCAGTGCGATAACGGCCTCATCGTTTACCGCACCGCTCACTGACACTGGTATCGGCTCGACGACCGACCAGACCTGGCGCGGCAGTTCGACGTCGAGATAGAGGAGATCCCGCGTGGCGTCCTGCGCGTACACCCGGGCTGGCACTTGCGCCAGTGGCCGCTTGGGATCATCGCCCACGCTTACGACGAGACCCCGTCTTCGCCAGCAGTGCAGCGCCGTGGCGACCCGCGCTTCGTCAATGAGCACACCGCTGCAATGCGCCGGCTCACGCGCGGAAGTGCCAAGCGCGACCACCGCGTTGAGCTCCTTCGCCGAAAGCCCGCCGCTCCGAAGCTGGCGGGCAGGTGAACCACCGCAGGGCACCGTCCACAGACTGCCCACTAGCAATCCGGACACGGCGGTCACCGCCCTCACCATTCAAGATGTCCAATCTGTGTTGGCAGGCCCCACCACAATGAGCTCTGGCCAGCGGGGGCTTCGGAGTACGCGCCATCTCCGGTCAACTGCCAGATCTGCAACGTGTGCAGCGTTCCATCGGAAGGCGGAAGGTGCTGCATCACCACGTCGAATCGAGCTGCCTGCCCCGCTTGCACCTCAACGGCAGGACGCAGGCCGAGATCCCCGAGCGGGACCTGCTGGTTATCGAGGAATGCTACCAGCACCAGGCGGTTGACCACTCCCGAACATTCCGCGGTGGCAGTCCATGTGACCGAGAAATTGAGAGGCAAAGATCCGTCGGGGTCCGGAGGCTGGTTGGTGCCGAACAAGAGTAGCGCAGACCTGTTGCGTCTCACCTCCGTCGCCCAGTCAGCAGGCACAGACACAACCTTGGCTGCAGTGACCGGCGGCCGGTTGACGAAGGACGCGGAGTCATGCAGGACGGTAAAGGTGAAGGAGCCCAAGAACGAGCCGTGAGCCGTCCAGATCAGGATGTTGCCCGAATGAGCGCCGGCGGCAATCGCAGCGGCAGGCACACTCACCGAGTATCGAGCGATGTCGCCGGGACGCAACGGGAACTCAAACGCTTTGTAAGTACTCCCCTGAACGTTGAACTCCTGAACAATGCCGTCGAGAAGCAGCGTAACGGAAGCAGACCCCGGATCTGCTTCCGCGCTGCCCAGTGTTAGCTCTAGATCGAGCGCGAGTAGCTCCTCGCCAGTCATCCAGACCGTCTCGCCTGTTGAATTATGCAAATCCTGGGCGAAGTCGAACGCAGCTGCAAGCCCATGCGCTTGAACGCCCACGTGGCTCGCCGTGGAGGGTTTGCTCGGCTCGCGCCACGAGGTAAGCCGGTATTCGCTCAGGTCAGCATTGCAAAGAGGATTCAGCTCCGGTCTAATTCCAGCGTCACTGAAACACTTGCCTACGGCCGGACACGTCTCGCCAGCTGATGTAACTGAAGGGCCGCAACCCCACGCGCTGATTAGCAGAGCGACTGCTAACCAGTCGCATGGAGTCCGATGGCACGAGTGCCCGGTCCGACCATCGCGGATCATGAACTTACGCATTTTCGATACTCTCTAAAAGAGGGGAACCTGCGGCGATAGTCGGGTCGGGAGCCGGCGCGGTGGATGCTAGAGGGGTTGCAAGCCCTGACTGTTTCTCCCCTTTTGGGCGAGTGTCCCGCTCGAGCGGACCGTCATCTCCGTTTCCGGCTCCCGCCACATCGAACCGAACAGGCCGTT